>CAXTRS010000084.1:0-14907 GCA_964246635.1 uncultured Chthoniobacterales bacterium
GAGATTCCACCGAGCGCCCTGCAAGCCCTGCAAGCGGCCTACGACGAGTTGAAGGCCTACATGAAAGAGCTCAAAGGCGTCGCCCGCGTCGTCCTGCGCAAACGGCACGATCTGCTCCGAGAGTTGAAGATTTGAGCCGCCACTGTGGGCTCACGTCCATACCGCGATCCGGCCGCAGAGCATTGCTGAAAGCATGCTTTGCCGCTCTGGGGCCTTCGCGATCTAGGAAAAAATGCTTGGGCGATATGGCGCAGGCTCTCTAACCTAACGCCACAGCGCCCCGCCACGCGGCAACGCGAGCATGGCGCTCCTCGCCAACAGCTTCATGGCAGCGGCTTCGACGGCGAGGGCGACATGCGCCGGGCACTCACCAAAGCCGACCTCGTCGAGTGCATTGGCACTCTCCCAACTAATTCTAGGAAAAATTCGATATGCCTGAACAACTGACAGTCCGCCGAGAAAAAGGAAAAATTTGGAGTCACGTGCGGAAGATGTGGCTCAACGAAACTCCCGAGGAAGCCGTGCGTCAGGAATATCTCTGCGTGCTCGTCAATGAATATGGTTACATCCTCGATCAAATCGACGAAGAGGTGACGGCGCCCGGCGAGCGCGGCACGCGAGGCGCACGCGCCGACTTCCTCATCTGGCGCACTCTTCAGGACCGGCATGACGGCAAAAAAGGCATAATCGTTGTCGAGTGCAAAGCGGACAATGTCGCCATCGACCAGAAGGTATATGTGCAGGGCTCGAACTATGCACAATGGGAGGGCGCGAAGTTCTTTGTAACGCACAACCGGCGCAGCACGAAATTCTGGAAAGTCGATCAGGAGAAGCGCGCGCCGAATTACAGCGAGGTCAAAGACATCCCACATGCCAATGCGTCGAACAAAGAAATCGACGAACTACTCGCAAAGCTGAAGCCCTTTGAAGGAAAGGAATTCGCGGATCTCCTTCACTCCTGCCACAACATCATTCGCAACAACGAACACCTCGACCCGGCTGCCGCATTCGATGAAATCGCCAAGATTCTATTCATCAAAGTTTGGATCGAGCGGCGGCTAAAGGAACGGCGAGAACGTAAAAATCGCTTCACGGTGGAGACCCTGAGGGAAGCAGGCCGCTTTTCGAAGAACCCGATTCAGCATCTTTTCGACGAAACCAAGGAGGCTTATCGAGCAGACCGAATTTTTGACAAGGACGAGCGGATTAATCTTCGGCCGGCGACCGTTGAGGCGATTGTAGCGAAGCTACAGAGCTACAACCTCTCGGAAACCAGCGAAGACGTGAAAGGTATCGCGTTCGAGAGGTTTCTTGGGGCGACGTTTCGCGGCGAGATCGGCCAGTTCTTCACTCCGCGCCCCATCGTCGAGTTCATGGTTCGCATGACCGAGCCCAAGGAATCCGATATCATTTGCGATCCTGCCAGCGGTTCTGGCGGCTTCCTTATCCGGTTCTTCGAGCTCGTGCGTGAAGCCATTGCGGCCGACGTCGATGCGAAATACAAAGCCTTCTGTGTCGAAATGGACGCCAAGAAGATCACCGAGGCTGAGACGGCAAAGCGGAAGCGCGAGAAATACGATGAGCTTATGGCGGAGCTCGATCCGGTTTCCGATCCGGAGGCGCCGGCGTCGAAGCGGCAGAAGTCGCGCATCTGGAGGCTGGCGAATCTGTGCATCTACGGAACGGATGCGAACAACCGGATGGCACGCACGAGCAAGATGAACATGATCATGCACGGTGACGGGCATGGCGGCGTCCACCAGCACAACGGCCTGCTTAACGTGAACGGCATCTTCGAGGACCGTTTCACGGTGATTCTCACCAATCCACCGTTCGGCGGAAATGTGTCCCAGGACAACGTGGTTCTGCCGACCGATTTCGTAGTCTCCGTAGAAGCGCGCTCGCGCTACCGCGGCGAGTATGGCAATGCCTACGACGAGGCCGTTGCTCGTATCGAAGCCGCTGAGGGCAAACCGATCCTCTCGCTGTTCAAGCTCCCGGCTACGGGCAGAATCAAGACCGAGTTGCTTTTTATCGAGCGCTGCCTTGATCTTCTTGAGCCGGGCGGGCGGCTCGGGATTGTGTTGCCCGAGGGCGTGTTCAACAACACCAACGACCTCAATGTGCGCGTGCGCACGTTTGTAGAGGATCGAGCCCGGCTGAACGCGATCGTGAGTTTGCCTGCCGAGACATTCAAATCATCCGGTGCCGACGTAAAAGCATCGTTGCTCTTTCTCACCAAATTCACCACGAAGGAGCGGAATACCTACGACACCACACGTGCCAAGGCACTCGAAGAAACTGAAACCAAGTATGCGTCCGAAATTGAGCGCGAGACCGCGCGGCTGGAGGCTGAGGTTACAAGGGCAAGAGCGGCGAAAGAGAAGGCGAAGCTGACTGCGCTGCGGAAACAGTTTGCTCAGTTCGAAGCAGCAATGGCAGAGCGCATCGCGACCGAGGCGCGTGCCTTATTGAGGGAGAGATTCCCTTATCCCATATTTCTCTACGAGGCCGAGGAGGTGGGTATCAACGCTGTCGGAGACACTAATGCAGCGAATGAGCTGTATCCAAATGAACGGCAGCCGGCCACATGCTCGAAGACATGCCTGGAGCTATACCGGGAATTTAAGAAAGACCCGAAACCTTTTTTCGTTCTGGCCCCGGTGAAGTAAAAGCCGGGGCGTTTGCAGTTTGGTTTAAGAGTCTCGACAAATGGGTAATTCCACACCGCGAAATCGCGGTGCAAGCGCTACCCCAAGGGTGGCGTGTTGGGCACGTTCAAGATTTCGTCAGCCAAGTTACTGACGCTGTGAAGGTGTCCCCGGATGACGAATACAAGATGCTAGGCGTGAAATGGTATGGTGAGGGAACTTTTCATCGAGAGACCGTTTTAGGACGAGACCTCAGCGCACGCTACGTGGTGCCTGCTCGCCGAGGCGCGCTTATTTACAATCGTCTTTTCGCATGGAAAGAATCATTCGCAGTTGTTCCAGATGAACATGCCGATTGCTTCGTCTCCAATGAGTTTCCTCAGTTCATTGTGGACCGTTCGCAGGTTCTCCCCGAATTCCTTTGGTTATTTTGCTTGGGACCCGAGACGATTTCACAAATTAATAAGGCTTCGACTGGCTCCGCTGCAGTGAGCCGGAACCGCTTCAAGGAAGAAGAGTTTCTCAAGTTTGATTTTCCACTACCTCCTCTCCACGTCCAAGAAGCAATCGTGGAGTATTGGCGTTCTGCGAAGGACGCAGTAGACCGGGGTCATAAGGACGTTGCTGCTGTGGGTGATGAGTTAGACGTATGGCTCTTTGCCAAAACCAACCGGTTAGCCCTAGATCAACGGTGGCTCGTGCTTGAATGGCAAGACTTGAAGCGCTGGGACGTGAATACCGCGCGCGCAGCCACCTTTCGCATCGCACATCCTGAGTTTGAGCCTTTCAGCACCTATGCCGAAGAAGCGACAAAATTGGTGAAGCCTTCTGGTTGTCCAAAGCACGAATGGCCGGTCTACGGCGTGAATAATAAGGAGGGCGTGTTCTTCTCCTATACACAGCTGGGTGCGGGGTTCAATGCACCATATAAGCGCATCTGCAAAGACTGGTTCTTTCACAATCCGACGCGGGCGGCTGTGGGTTCGCTCGGCCATGTTCCCGACGTGCCCCAAGACGCAATCACCTCGCCTGAATATCAGGTGTGGAAACTGCGCGACCTCGGAGCAGAAAGCCTGCTTCCTGGCTTTGTCGCCGTGCTCATACGCACCAAATGGTTTGTCCGTGTCGGACAGTTTCACCGCGTCGGCGCTGTCAAACAGCGGCTTTACGTGGAGAACCTTTTGGAAATGCCCGTGCCGAAGTTTCCTCGCGACTTGCAGGCGCGCATCGCCGCCGAGCGGGATGAAGCCCTCACCAAGCTCAACGAAGCCCGCCAGCGCGCGGCGATTGTGAAAAATGAAGTCGAAGAAATGATCCTCGGCGTGCGAGCCGTGCCGGCCGCAAAGTAAGACCCCAACTTATGGCGCGCTCAAAGGCATACGTTCAAATCGAAGGTATCTTCGACACGGAGGTGCTCGGGACCTTCAGTATCATCCGCGGCTTCGCATCGCTACAGGACCTCGCGCGGATTTCCGTGCCGGTCTTCATGCACGAGTTGAACGCTGAAGGACAGGTTGCCGGCCATCAGCGTGAACTTGACCGTCAGCATGCTGAGGACGTAAAGCGTTATTTCGAGGAAGGGGAACGACGCTTCATTCCCGAAATCGTCCTTTCAGTGCGCGTCGCGTTCACCCCCGAGACGCAGGGACTGGAACAGGTCGGTGTAGGCTACGAGGGGAACGGGCTGAAGATCGAACGCAAGCACAGTAGCCGCACGATCCGCATTCACACGGTGCGCGTTCAAATCTCCGAGCTAGAGACAATCAAGCAGCAAGCACGGATTCGCCGCATCGACGGCAATCATCGGCTTGCGTTCGCGGAGGAGCTGCCTGCCGTAGCCGGGCAATCGAATAAATACAAGGTGCCCTTCTGCCTGATCCTGCTTAGCGATCCTGGCAACTCTGCGGACGATTACAACGAGGCCCTTATCTTCCACACCATCAACAGCACTGCGAAGCCGCTCGATGCGGAGCAATCGCTAAAGCTCGTGCTCGGCCAGCCCGCTGAATACACGATGCCCGCAGCAAAGGAGTTCGCGTTCGCGCCAGCGCTCCACTTCACGCGACTGCTCGATGAGAAGTTACGAGAACTGCCAGAACCCGCTCGCACACGTCTCGACGGGAGAAGCCTTGCTAGGCTATCAATTGCCGCGAAGGAACTCTTGCGCTCTTACCCGGCACGCGCCGCGACACTCGCGGAGATGGAGGCGTTCGCAAAGGAAATCGTTGCTGCCCTACTCGATATCAGCACCCACCTCCACGCCGATTTCGCGGACTTTTGCGCTGCCGACTATTTTCTTGAGCTAGCAGCGCATGTGTGGATGCGTGGAGATACGACGGCGGCTCATGCGACCCGATTTACCGTCGTCCGGGACTATCTGCGCGATATGGCGAAGTGGATGGGTGCCGGCGGCCTCCGAGGGCTCTCGACGGCGAGCCCGCTGGGGCGACAGCTCACCGATATTTACGACGGTGTTCGAGCTCGTATTCCGAAGAAGGTGTTCCTTGCCCGGTGGTATCCTAAGGTCGCCGATGGTGTCCACAAGACGCGAGCGGATAATCGGCTCGGTCAACTAAAGCAGATCGTCGAGAGCGAGTTGGACTTGGAATTGGTCGATATGGGCACCGAGGAAGGCGGCACCTACTTGATTCATCCCGCGATGTATGAAGCCATTGGCTCAAGCGAGATCTTCATCGCAGACCTTACTGGGTTGCGGCCGAACGTGATGATTGAACTTGGTTTTGCACTGAATCATCAGCCGACAAAACGACTACTGTTGCTCTTTAATCCCTTCGGCGAGGCGACGTCGGTTCCATTCGACACGAACAGCTTTCGATATCAGCAAATCGGCGAGGCTGCCGACATTCCGAACGCGGTGCGGGGACATTTGCAGGAGATATTGCAAGCTGCTAAAGAGGGAAGAATCTAAGCGATAACCTCACCAAGCTGGCTATCAGCCGCGAAGTGATCGACGCGCTGAAGATTATCAAGGGGAAGCTCGATGCTGTGCGCGGCATTGATGTATGGCTTTGATATTCGGCATTCGAGACAAGGCCATTGGAACTCCTCACTCCGGCCGGGAACAACCATCACAGGATGGTGGCCATGACCGGGTGCCAGCAAGGCGGCAACCGATGCCGCCTTTGGTCCAGAACCGGCGGCCAAGAAAGCGTTTCCCTACCAAGCTCCCGGCAGGCTGAGCCGAGGTGACTCCGCGCGAGTGGCGGACACCCCGGAGGGCGCTGCTGGGACGACAGCTTGGGCGGCTCCTCCAGGCGTTGGGGTTGGTGATAACCGCTCGGCGGCGAGCAGCAAAGTCTGGAGGTGCTCATCAAGGCTGCGGAGCGCGGCTGGCGGCAGGGCAGCCTCAATTTGCGGATTGGCGTTGAGAATTGCCTGCAAACGCTCCCAATGGAGCCAGAGCGTCGCCGTGGGGGAAGAAGATCCAGCAGCCCCAGTCGTAGTGGCAACGGGCTGCCCGGCGGGTCGCAGGGGCGACGCCGGCGAGGCCGCCACGGCCGGCGCGGACTGGGGGTGGCTTGAGAAAGTCGGAGGTCGAAAGCTGGCGCTCGGCGATGACACCAGGGTCACTCGGGAAGAGGGCGAGGTGCCCGGACCCGCGGCGGAGAAGGCGACGGGGAGCGGACTGCCGGCGGCGCTGGTGGGGTTGCGTCCCGCTGGCGCCGACGGGTCCCCCGCCGCGCCGGCGGAGGAGGCTGGTGGTGCCAACCGGATGCGCTCGTTCTGCGGAGTGATCCGCACGGTGCCCCCGCCGGTGCCGATCAAGGAATTCCGGGCGGTGCCTGCTGCGCCAGCGGGCGGCGCCTGGGCACGCTGCGCGCGCTCGGTGGCGAGGCGCTGCGCCAGGGGCACCCACGGAGACGTGTTGGTGCGAGCCAAAGCCTCGAGTTCGGCTGCGCCAAGGCCAAGTTCAATCAGAGTTTGCGCCAGCCGGTCGATGCTCTGGCCGTGTTCCACGTAGTAGATGTTTCGCAGGATGGCGGGCGAATGCTGCATAAGCCTGTCTTTCCGTTGGGAGCAGAATGCGTGCAACCACCGGGGTGCGAACCGGAACAGCGGTCACAAAAAGGCGGAAAAGGCCGGGGCACCGCTCACGATCCGCGCTGTCGGCTGGACCTCCCGGCGCTCAGCTTTGGCTGGTGCGCGGCCCGGGAGCCCCGCGCCGATCCTCCAGGGCGTTGCTCATTTGAGTCAGCCCCGGCAGGGGCGAAAGAAATTAGCCCCGGGCGCAAGCCCGGGGTGGGCAAACAAAAACGAACCCAGCCCCGGCAGGGGCGGCCGAACCCTGGAGTCGCCCGCGCGCGGGCTGAGCCACGCGAATGTTCTTTCGCCCCTGTCGGGGCTGGGACGTTTTCTGCCATCAAGACCCACGGCTCACGCCGTGGGCTACTTTCTTTCGCCCCCGCCGGGGCTGGAAATGGGCGGCTGACGCAAATGAGGAATGCTCCAGGAGAAGTCGGATGTTCTGCGCGGCAGGATGCACGGCTTCGACGTGAACTTCGTCGAGAACCAGCTCAGCGGGAATTGAGCGTTGCCGCACGTTTCCGCCGCCGCTGTGCCCAAACGGTGCCTCCTGCCAGCGCCGCGCCAAAGAGCGTGACCAGCGAGACCGTCGTCGGCTCGGGCACGACACCGAGCATGTAGGCGCCCGCATCCCGCGACACCTGCCAGGAGAGCCCATCCGCCAGGGCTGGCAGGTCCAGACTCGCAAAGTCGCCGCTGGCGGAACCGAAGGTCAGCACTTGGAAAAACTCGCCGGCCGTGGGGTTGAACCCGTTGCACGGGAACAACCGCAGGCAGGCCATGATGCAAGCGCTCCTCATCGGCAAAACCCGGCTCGTCTGACGCGGAATTCGCGGAGGCAGGCGGCTCCGAACCGAATTCTCGAGACTATAACGTGAGTCCGAAGTGATGGTAGGCGGCAAAGACGATGGGCTTGGCCCATTGCGGCGTGTTTGCCACGCGGCCGGCGGGTGGAAAAGTGAGCCGCCGCGCTTCGATGCTCAAAATCAGCCGCGGCTCCGGTGGCGCACCGGCCGCCGGATCGCGCTCCGCAGAATTGTCGTAAACCCACAGGTCGGTGACGTGCGGGATGAGGCGGATGAGATTGGTGTGGCTGTCAGCCCAGCGCCGCCGGATATCGCTCTCCGGAATGTCGTGCCCGCCTTTTTTCACCCGCGCCGCCACGCGCTGGAGGTGGAGTTCGACGCTCTCCAACCCGGCGAACCAGATGCGCAAAACCGCGCCCTGGGCCACGGCTCCCAGCAGCAGTCGCGTGATCGTCGCGCCGCCCAAGGTGGTCTCGAAGTTAAAGGCGGTGCCAGCGGCGATGGCGGCTTCCAATCGGCGCTTGCCCTCCTGCCAGGCAAAGGCGTTGGCCTCCTGCTGGCTCAGCCCCGGGATCGCCGCCATCGCGGCGCGGGCGGCTTCATCGGGATTGAAGTATTCGCTGCCTAGCTCGCGCAAATGGGCACCGCCAAGACTGCTTTTTCCGGCGCCATTCACCCCGGCGAGGACGGTGATTTTCGCCGGCCGGGAAACCGAAGGGTCAGCCTCCCGCTTTCTACCCACCATGCTGCGCGTCCCTGGCTGCCTTCACCGCGGATTTTCCCAGCTCAGCCGGGCTGGCTTGAAACAGCCTGGCAGCACCCCGCTTCGCGGCGGGCGTGTTCATCCGGGCAACCATGGCATCGAATTGGGAACTGAGCGCTTCCAGCGGGGCGGTCCGCGCCTGCTGAAGTTCCAGATATTGCTCCACGGGAAGAAGGACGAACTCGGCCCGCTGGTGACGGGTAATCGCCACGGCGCCTTTCATGGCCTGAACGATCACTTCGCCGAATTTGTTCTTGAGGTCGCTGGCGGTGACCGTCCGAAGACCCGCGATCGTCTCCCGACGTTCGTCCGCCGGCCGGTGCTGAAGCGCGCGAGGCATAACGGACATTTTGCTATTGTGGCTATTTTGTCCAGAAAGATTCAGCCAATGCAGTTTCCCCGACGTAACGCAATCCGAAGCCCCGGGCTTGTGGCTGGCTGCGCATGATCGCGCAAAGATCTTTCCCATCGAAGACAGCAGCCTTGGCCCTGCTTGAACCGCCCCACTCCGAACGCAAAACGCAGAACCGCCTCGTCGCCTTGTTCAAGAACAAGGCGCGGCCGAATGGCCTCGGCTACGACTGCTTCGAGGAATGGAACCAACGCCCGGACACGTAAACTCCATTGAGAACGAGTTCAGCGGGTGTTGAGCGCTGCCGCTCGTTTTCGGCGCCGCTGCGCCCAAACGGTGCCTGCTGCCAGCGCCACGCCAAAAAGCGTGACCAGTGAGACCGTCGTCGGCTCGGGCACGACTCCGAGCGTGTAAGCGCCCGCATCCCGCGACACCTGCCAGGAGAGCCCGTCCACCAAGGCTGGCAGGTCCAGACTCGCAAAGTCGCCGGTGGCGGAACCGAACGTCAGCACTTGGAAAACCTCGCCGGCCGCGGGGTTGAATCCGTTGCCGAGCGCAACCTCCAGCGTGCCGTTCAAGGCCAGCGCGCCGCTGATTTCGAGCCGGTCGTATTGACCCAGGCTGGCGCCGTCCAGCGTGAGTTCGAGCACCGTCGGCGAGTTGAACGAAAGATTGCCGGTGACGAGGAACGCTCCGACGCCGTTGGCCGTGTTGTTCGGCGTGAAGCGATCGGCTAGGACGAAATTGCCGCCGCCCGTGAACGCCGCGCGCGGCCCGGTGCCGGTGACCTGCGCGCTGAAGGTCGCCGTCTTGCCGGTGACGATGTCCACCGCCCCCTCCGCGCCGAGCCGCTGATAAAAACGCACGTCGCTTTTAAAGCTCGCGCCCGCCGCGTCCACCGTGATCGTGCCGCTGCGCCCGCTGGCGCCGACGTTGATCTGGCTGAAACCCGGCGCCAGCGCGGCCAGATTGGTTTCGGTAAGCTGCAACGCATTGGCCCCGGCGACCGTGGCGCCGCCGAGACGGATGTCGCGGCTCGCGGTGGCGGTTTGGATGGTAAGCGGGTCTGACAAAATGGGACGAGGGACAACGTTCGCAATCGAATTCGCGCCGCCGTTGAATGTCATCGCATCGGCGGTCAGCGTGATAGCGCCGGTTTTGATGGCACCCACGGTCAAAGACCCGCCCGGCCCGGTGGTGAGCGTGACTTTGGCGCTGGTGAAGCTTGGATATCCAGTCGATGCGTCGATCTCGCCATTGACAGCGATGTTGCCGGTGCTTGACGAGATGGTCACATCGCCGGCAAGGCCCGAAGTGGCCGCGCGCGAAAAGGTGCGAATGTCGCCCGTGGTCACATTGCCGCTCGCTGCCAGGCTTACTGCGCCGCCGCTCGTCGAAAAGTTGGTGCCCGATGACGCCGCATAGATCGCTCCCACGTTGATGGCGCCAGCGGACGCCGCCACGGTGATGCTGCCCGCAGGACCACCGGATGAGAAGCCACCGCTACCGCTGCTAAGGCTCGTGGCGAGGACATCACCCCCGCTGGCTTGCAGGACGATGTTTCCACCCGAGCCTTGAGGCGCACCGACTGCGGAGGTCACCGTCCCGAGCGTGATGGCGCCGCCCGCTTGCAACGTCAGCGTGCCGGAATACGGCGCACCGTGATTGTTCTGCGTCGAAAGAAAGCCGCTGCTCGTGATGTTTCTGCCTGCGACGATGAGGAGCGCGCTCTGACTGCCGAAGAGGCTGAGATTGGCGTTCAACGCCACGTCGCGCGCCGCACGCAATTCGAGGGAGGCGTTGTCCCCGTTGGAGAGAAGATCGACCTGAAGCCGCAAATCGCCCGCGCCGCCACCGCCCGCGCCGGTCTGGACTTTTGCCGTCCCGCCAAAACCAGAGCCTGGCGTAAGGACGGACTGGAGCGTGGCCAGGCTGAGCGAAGCGTTTGGCCCGGCGCTGGTGAAAACACCGCTTGCCTGGGTGACATTGCTGTTAGTGTTTCCGTTGCCGCCAATGTCGATGTCGTAGGCACCGGTCTGCGCTTGCAGATCCGGGGACACGACGATCAAGATCGCCGCACTGATGCCCAACAGAAGAGCGCGGGAAGCCATGCGCGCGATCGTAGGGAATTCGCCCCGTCTTGGACAAGTAAAATGCGCTGCGTCCCAGCGGACATCCGCCCCTCATGAAATCCCACCGCCACGAACTCTGGTTTCACGCCGAACAGCGCCGGCAGCTCTTTCACATCACCGACCGCGTCGAGCAGTGCGTCGCGGAGAGTGGTGTGCATGAGGGACTCGTGCTTGTCAACGCGATGCACATCACCGCCAGCGTGTTCATCAACGACGACGAGCGCGGGCTGCACCGCGACTTCGAGCAGTGGCTCGAAAAGCTCGCGCCGGAAAAGCCGTATTCCCAATACGAACACAACGGCTCGGAGGACAACGCCGACGCGCACTTGAAGCGCACCCTCATGGGCCGCGAAGTCGTCCTGGCCATCACCGCCGGCCGGCTCGACCTCGGGCCGTGGGAGCAGATTTTTTATTACGAACTCGACGGCCGCCGCGACAAGCGCGTGCTGGTCAAGATCATCGGCGAATAGTGCAAAAGAAGCAGCCGCGTCGAGTCGCTCCGCAAACGGGTAGTGGGTCAGTTTGGGATTTTGGGCTTGGGGCTTGGAGATTGGGGCTTGGGGAGCACAGGCGTCCCGCCTGTTCTGGCGGGCGTCCCGCCCGGCAGCTCTTTTCTTCCTTCCAGCAAACCAATCCGCAGGGATTTGGGCGAGACGCCCAAACCGACAACCCGGGACGGGTGTGCTCCCCAAACCTCAAGCATCCGCACTGACCCGCTAACCGCAAAACGCGTGTCAGGCGCCGGAGCGGGAACTGGCCTGCTCCTTTGGCTTGTCGGCCCCCGCCAATTTGTCGGCGATCAGCTTCTCCAGTTTGTTGATGTCGGCCACGAAGAGCCGGATGCCCTCGGACGTTTTCTCGGTGGCCATCGCGTCTTCGTTGAGCAGAAAGCGGAAGCTCTTCTCGTCGGTCGGCACGAGCGGCAGGTCCAGGCTCTGCGCTTTTTCGGGGGAAAGTTTGCGCTCCACCGCACCGTCCGCTTTTTGCAATTCGCCGAGCAGCTTGGGGCTGATGGTCAGCAGGTCGCAGCCGGCGAGTTCCAGAATCTGGCCGGTGTTGCGGAAGCTCGCGCCCATGACTTCCGTCTTGTGGCCGAACTTTTTGTAATATTGGTAGATCGCCGTCGTGGACTGCACGCCGGGATCCTCGGCGCCCGTGTATTCCTTGCCGGTGCTTTTCTTGAACCAATCGTAAATGCGCCCGACGAAGGGCGAGATCAACTGGATCTTCGCCTCGGCGCAGCGCGCGGCTTGCGGCAGGGAAAACATGAGCGTCAGATTGCACTTGATGCCTTCTTTTTGGAGGATCTCCGCCGCGGCGATGCCTTCCCACGTCGAGGCGATTTTGATGAGCACGCGTTCGCGGTCGATGCCGGCTTTTTTGTAAAGCTCGATCAGCTCGCGGCTTTTTTTCACGATCGCGTCGGCGTCGAAGGACATCCGCGCGTCGGTTTCCGTGGACACTCGTCCGGGCACGATCTTGAGGATCTCGGTGCCGAAGAGAATGAGCAGGGCGTCGGTGATCTTTTCGATCAACGCGGCGCCGCTGGCGTTGGCATTGCGGTTGTCGGCGATCGCCTTATCCACGAGCGCGTGGTATTCGTCTTTTTGCGTCGCCTGGAGGATCAGGCTGGGATTGGTCGTCGCGTCCTGGGGCGCGTATTGCTTGATGGAGCCGAAGTCGCCGGTGTCGGCGACCACTTTGGTGAATTGCTTGAGCTGATCGAGTTGGCTGTTCATGGCGGAGAAGGAGTTATGGGGACGATGATCGCCTGCGCGACTACGCAACAGTATCGTGGATGGCCGTGCCTTTGGTAGTGCCCAACGTCAAGATCATCGGCGAGTAGAAAAGAAAAAATCAGCCGCGGATGGGCGCGGATGGAACGCGGATCGAAACAGGGAAGAGTTGGCCACCCTGCCTCCCATCTGCGTTTCATCCGCGCCCATCCGCGGCTGAAAATTGCTCCGGCCCGTCCGTTATTTCTTCTTGTCGCTCGGCGGCGTGGCCGGCTTTTTCGTCTTTTCCCAATCGGCCAGGAACTTGTCGAGACCGGCTTTGGTCAGCGGATGGTCGAGCAACTGCATGAGCACCTTATACGGCGCGGTGATCACGTCCGAGCCGATCTTGGCCGCCTGCACGAAGTGCATCGGCGAGCGCGCGCTGGCGGTGAGGATTTGCGTCTCGAAGCCGTAGTTGTCGTAGATCGTGCGGATGTCTTCGATCAGCGCCATGCCTTCCTGCGAGATGTCGTCGAGCCGGCCCACGAACGGGCTGACATACGTCGCCCCGGCCTTGGCGGCGAGCAGCGCCTGGCTGGCGGTGAAGCAGAGCGTCACGTTCGTTTTGACGCCTTCTTGTTGAAACGTGCGCGCCGCCTTCAGGCCCTCGGCGATGAGCGGCAGTTTCACGACGATGTTTTTGTGAATGCCGGCGAGCGCGCGACCTTCGTTGAGCATGTCCTCGGCTTTGAGCGCGGTGACTTCCGCGCTGATCGGGCCATCGACCACGGCGGCGATTTCGTGCAACAGCTCCGTGAACGCCTTGCCGCTGGCGGCGACGAGGCTCGGGTTGGTGGTCACGCCGTCGATGAGACCCATCGCCTGGGCTTCCTTGATTTCTTTGAGATCGCCGGTGTCGATAAAAATTTTCATGGTCGTCGTTCGGGCGCGGTGGCTGCTGTGGTTTGGGTGTCGGGTTGAATGTGCCCGGTCGCTTCTGGTTTCGGCGGGCGCAAGAGCTTAGGACTCCTTACCAAAGGGGACAACGGCTTTTTCCCGCCGCGGCCAGCCCGGCGCGCGTATCCGAAGTCCGCGTCCATTCTCATGAAAAAGCTACTTTCTTCCGCTGCTGCGCTGCTCCTGGCGACTTGCGGCCTCCTCGCCTTGTCGGCCGGTTTCGCTTCCGCGCAAATCCCCGCCGCGCCTTCGCCGACCGGCCTGGTGTATCGCGCGCACGGCGCCGGGAACGGACCCTTTTCTGTCGAGGTGATCGACGCCCGCCGCGGCAGCGGCCAGACGCTCGTGCTGCGCCTGGCGTTGCGCAACGACGGCACCGTGCCGCTCGCGCCGATGCTCGAATTTGCCAATCCCTCCGCAGCCGCGCGCACGCCCGCCGACGCCCGCCGCATCACGGGCCTGCACCTTGTCGATCCGAACGGGCAGAAACGTTTCGAGGTGTTGCGCGACGCCGCCGGCGTGCCGCAGTGCTCGGAGATCAATCCGCCGCTGGTGCCCGGCGAACGCCGCGAGTTGAGCGCGACGTTCCCCGCGCCGCCGCCGACCTCCAACACGGTGAACGTGTTTTTCCCGAACACGACGCAGGCGATTGTTGGCGTGCCCATCGGCCTGTCCACCAGCGGCGAGCCGATCCCGGCCAACGCGCCGCTGACTCCAAACACGGCGACCGGAGCCGCCGCGCCCAGCCCGCCCGCGGCGGTGAGCGCTTCGACGCCGCCCGCGGCATCCGCGCCGGAGTCGAATTACAAGCCGAACGTTTTTCCAAATCAGCTCCCCGGCTCTGCGGCCGCCTCGGATGCACCCAAGAAAGCGATCGGCCACATTCAGGCGAGCAATTCGGACGTGCCGTTCACCGTCGAAGTGCTCTCGCTGCGCCGTGCGGCGGACGGTCATCTCGACCTGCGCATCACGCTGCGGAACGATTCCACCGGCCCGCTCGATGTCGGCAACTATTTCACTGGCGGCTCGACCGACAGCGCCAACGCGCGCCGTATTTCCGGCGTCTATCTGCTCGAGCCGGCGACGAAGATGCGCTACGAAGTCGCGCGTGACGGGCAGAACCGCGCGCAGTGCTCCGAGGTCAACCCACCGCTGGGCCCGGGCGAAAAACGCGAGCTGAGCGCGCGCCTCGCCGCGCCGCCAACGACCAACGCGCCGCCGCCGCGCAGTCTGTATCTTTATTTCCCACAGGCTTCGCCGATCGCCGATGTGCCGGTCGGGCAGTAGATGGGTCTTTGGGTAGGGCGGGCGTCTCGCCTGCCGCCGTGGGCGTCCCGCCCACGGCACACGCCGAGAGACAGACAATGTTTTCACCTTGGGCGTTTGTGCACCCGGCGAGACGCCGGGCGCGGCCGGCGAGACCCCCGCCCGACCGTCAGAGGACCCCGAGCCGCTCGACGCCCGCGTCGATCAATCGCCCCAGC
>CAXTRS010000085.1:0-14829 GCA_964246635.1 uncultured Chthoniobacterales bacterium
CTTCATGTGCTCGTGGGCCACGCGCGAGGAAGACGTGGCGGCGTTCATCGCGGATTGCCGCGCGCTGGCGTAGGAAACGGCAGCGACCCGGCGATGAACTCCCGCTCCCGCCGACCAGCCCAGTCGCAACCCAGCTCGGGACAACAAGATGCCGGCCTGCCGCCGCCGCGCGAGCAGCGCGTCGAAGAAATGCTGCCGCGCATCCGCGAGGCCATCGCCGGCTTCCGCAAGGCCGCGCTCTTCGAGCTTTACGAAAAAGGATTCACCACCGCGTTCGAGCAACTCGTCGCCTGCATCATTTCCATCCGCACCCGCGACGAAGACATGGTCGTGATGGCGGAGAATTTTTTCGACCGCGCCCGCACGCCCGCGGAAGTCGCGCGGCTCTCCGTCGCGGAAATCGACGCGCTCATCGCGCGCTCCTCCTTTCACGAAGCCAAAGCACCGCAGCTTCTCGCCATTGCCCAGCGTTGCGTCAACGAATTCGGCGGCGAGCTGCCGTGCGATCTCGACACCCTGCTGAGCTTCCGCGGCGTCGGCCCGAAGTGCGCCCACCTCGTGCTCGGCATCGCCTGCGGCCAGCCGCGCATCGGCGTGGACATCCACGTCCATCGCATCACCAACCGCTGGGGCTACGTCGCCGTGCCGACGCCGGAGAAAACCACGCTCGCGCTCGAAGCCAAGCTCCCGCGCGAATTCTGGGTCGAGATCAACGCCCTGCTCGTCCCCTTCGGCAAACACATCTGCACCGGCACCGCGCCGAAGTGCGCGAGCGCCTGCCCCGTCGCCGACATGTGCCGGCGCGTCGGCGTGACCAGCCACCGCTGAGAGTCGGCGAATGCTGGAGCGGTTGTCGCCTTTTTGCAATCCGCCGAGCGCCGTCGTCGTTTTATCTCGTCTCCGAGAGGCAATTTCCATTTCAATTCTGCCCATCGAACGGGTAAGATGGTGCTGCACTGTTTTTCCTGTGATGTCCCCCGAAGAGAAAGCCCGCCAGGAAATCGACGCGTTGCTGACAGCCGCCGGCTGGTCGGTGCAGAATTACAAGCAGTTCTCACCCGGCACTGCGCGCGGGATTGCCCTGCGCGATGTTCCACTCGCCTCTGGCGAATGCGACTACCTGCTCCTGGTGGATCGCCAGCCCGTCGGCGTCATCGAAGCCAGGCGTGTCGGCAAGACGCTTTCCACCGTCGCCGACCAGTCCGCCCACTACGCCGCGAACCTGCCCGCGCACCTCGCTGCCCGCCTGCCGTCCGGCGTCACTCAGCTTCCCTTTCTCTACGAATTCACCGGCGTCGAAACCTTCTTCCGCGACGAGCGTGACCCTCACCCGCGCTCCCGGCACGTCTTCGCCTTCCATCAGCCGGAAACGCTCGCTGCTTGGTTAAAAGAACCGCAGACCCTCCGCGCCCGCCTCGCCGCCTTGCCCACTGCGCACCCGCTCTCCACCGACGGCATGCGTGCCTGCCAAGTCGAGGCGATCACCAAGCTGGAGGAATCCTTTGCCGCCGACCGGCCACGCGCTTTGATCCAGATGGCCACCGACGCCGGAAAATCCTTCACCGCCTGCGCCGCGACTTACCGGCTCATCAAGCACGCCGGTGCCCGGCGCGTGCTCTTCCTCGTAGATCGCGCCAACATCGGTTGCCAAGGCGTCGTCGAGTTTCGCTCCTTCGTCACGCCCGACTCCCGAAAACCTCGACGAGCACTTCGCCGCCGACGCGCCCAAGCGAATCTGCTTACGATCGTGCCATTCCCATCAGCGCTTAAGAGCCGCTTGACCACCGCGTGTTTCCGCTATCATTAAGAGCGCTAATGGCTTCGTTCAGTAAAACCTTCAGTGTCGACAGCGCTCTCCTTAAAGAGCTTGGGGAGCGACTTGTTACTACGCCTCACGTCGCACTGGCTGAGTTGGTTAAGAACTCATACGATGCAGATGCTACAGAAGTTACTGTAAACATTCGAGAAAACGAAAGGGGTGGACCGGAGATAGAAGTGCGAGACAACGGCTGCGGAATGACGCTCAAACAGATCGAAGACTATTGGATGCGGATTGGTAATACACATAAGGATGCAGAGCAGCGTTCTCACCGCTTTGGCCGTCCCCTTGCAGGTAACAAAGGTATCGGTCGCTTCTGCGTGCGTCGGCTTGGAACAAAGGTGAGCGTGGACTCTTCCGCCAAACTCGCTGGAGGTATCCAGCGCAACAAGCTCGAGATCGATTGGACCAAGTTCACTCCGGGAACTGACGTCGGATCTGTGAATGTAGTGGGAATTAGTTCACGCTCCCCAAGTGGCGAAACCGGCCTGACTCTAATCATGTCGGGTTATCGCAGCATCTCATGGCGTGAATTGGAAGACAGACGTAGCTACAATTACCTACTTCGGCAGCTCGCTACTTTGTCAGCTAACGCAGGGGCCAAGCGTAAAGGTTATGAGGTGGATCCCGGGTTCCGGGTTATCCTCGATGCTCCGAGTCTCGAGCATGGCCACGAAGTTGCAGCATTTGTTGATGAAGGAAAGGGAGAATATGCCATTGATCTGCGTGAACAGCTCATGAACGCGGGTTGGGCTCTATTAACGGGCTGCGTTGACAAACGTGGTCAAACCCATTGCGTGATTGAGGCGAACGTTCCTGTAGGACACCAAACGCATGAGAGTGGAGTTAAATTGAAGCACCTTAAACATGCTTCACTGAAGCTGGCGATCTTCGTTGAGGAATCCGGTTGGAACCGTGATGAGAGACTCGTGCCACTCGGGAAACTGAATGAAATTCTTAACGACTGGGGCGGTGTGCAAGTTCGCCATAGAGGGATGCGGGTTTTCCCCTACGGCGATCCCGGGGACGATTGGCTGAGGATTGAGCGCGACCGAGCGCGTAGGTTTGGTCGTGCTCCCGAGGAGTTGACGGCGTTTGTTGAGGAGCTACGAAGCAGAACACTTGGGATTGATCCTGGACGAGTGCTGCTGAACATCCTCTCAGCAAAATCGTTTTTGGGCAGCGTTGAAGTTGGTGAGGAGCAAAAAGGTTTGGAACAGAAGGCAAATCGCGAGGGATTCGTGGAGAGCGCGACTTTTGATGAGCTTCGATTCTTTGCTCGCTACTGTGTGAACTGGGCGATGATCTGGCGTGACTTTGCGGTAAAGGAGCGAGAACGGGTCAAGGCTGAACGATTTCGGAAAGAGCTCGAACGATCCCGTTCAGGTAAGCCCATCCCGGCCAGCGAGCAAGGCGACTTTGCGATTAAGATACTGCGAAATGGAATCCAGCAGTTGCGCAAAGATCCATCCGCTGTCACTACGGAAGCGGTCAATGATCTCGCGAGTGCTGCTGGCTTGTTAGAAGCTGAAATCAAGGCGACCCGCTTGGATGTCGTTCGCCTCCAACTTGTGGCTTCAGCTGCAACTCTTAGCCTGCTATACCACCACGAGGTTCAATTTCTCGCTACCACTCTTGACTCTTTGGCCGCTGAGCTGCGCGACGGGCTCTCTGTATTCAAAGGGCAGACTAGGGACCGATGCAAACAGGTCTTGGAGGCACTCACCGGCTCGAAAGCAAGTTTGGAAGCACTTGCAGATTTGACCCAAGACATGGGAGTTCTCGATCGTAAGGCCAAGGCAACTACCCTCGATCTCGCCCTAAATGCAGATCGTGCTATCGTCCGCTTCGAGCGTGTTTGCGATACCTACGACATCGAAATAATACAGCGCATAGAGGAAGGATTATTAGTGGGGCCAATGCTTAAGGGAGAGCTCGCGGCAGTTCTGCTCAACGTCTTGTCAAACGCCATTAAAGCCGTGATTGCTGGAGGTTCATCGAAATCACTTATCGAGTTCCATGGCTATCAAAGCCGCAAGAAAGTGTGCCTTGATATAAAGGACAATGGCATCGGAATAACCGAACGAGAAAGAACGTCGGCCTTCATGCCACTCGTCTCTGACCTGTCCGGCAGACTTTATGATGCGCTAGAAGAAAAGCTTGATCAAAATGAAAGGCAACTGCTGGGCCAAGGCTCCGGTCTTGGGCTGTCGATAGTGCGCGGCGTGTTGGAACGGCACGATGGAACTGCCACGTTTGAAGAACCATCGGTAGGATGGTCTACTTGTTTGCATCTCGAATTTAAAACTCCCTGATTTCCATGGAGAAATTACTCTTTTGGATTGACGACGCGCAAAAGACAAGGATTCGCCAAGTTCCTGAAGGGGCAAGTAAAAAGTGCTTAGAAAACGGGCTTAATGTAAGGTTGGAGATCAAAACTTTATCTTCATTCGAAGAATTTGAGGAGATAGCGAATGCAATGCCAGTAGATGTTACTTACGGCGTGCTGATGGACTATCAGCTTATTAAAGTCGGGAGCAACGGCAATACCGAATACGGCACAACATGGGCCGCGCACCTACGGGCGCAGAAACCCTGCATACCAATCATCGGACTGAGCAGTGAAAAGGAATCATCAATTCCAAGATTTAGAATGGAGAATTTTCTAGCATTCTTCAAACGCGGAGAATTGATATCGAATCCTCCGCTAGGACAGCTAACGGCCTTGTTTCAGGGCTATCGCACAGTCTGGAGTAATTTTCGTAAAATGAGCACTTCATCCGGAGTGGATATCATGGTGAAATTGCTGAAGGCACCTCCTGCTGCCGAGAAATTGCTTCGCTCGACTATACCGCCGTTTCTTCGCGAAAAATGGGATCCCGAAACACCTCACGCCGCCGCACGCTGGATCTGGCATGACTTACAAGGGCGACCGGGATTTCTCTTTGATGAACTTGAAACCGCTACTTACTTCGGTATTACCGAGAACGCTTTTTGCACTGTGTCAGGGCACCAGCATTTTGAAGCTGCTCGCTATAAAGGTTTTCTCGTATGCGATGAGCGTCCGAGATGGTGGGTATCGTTACTGCGCGGCGCTGCAGAAAAGATCATCGAGCGAACCCTCGTAGGCCCAACCGCAGCGTCACGAAGCGATTTGTTGGCAGCGTTTGACATACCCGAAGAAAATCGACTTGCAATGTTTGCCGTTCCTCGTCGTAGGAACTCGTTCCTTCCTGAATGTGTTGCATTCCCTGATCAAGATTCTAAGAATTCTAGGCAACTCGATAAACGGGTTACTGCACTCTGGAGAGATACTATAGTTGATGAGGTTGATGCAAACCCCCCACCAGGCTTCCAAGCTCCACGACATTTTAAATTTAATGCGAACCTATGAGCAGGAAGAAAACCGGAGCTGATTGGTTTAACAATCAGCGTGAATACAAGTTCATCGCAAAAATTGAGCAAGAGTTTTTTACTAAGCTCAACTCAATGAAGGGCTACTTTGATGGTGTGCAGAATCTCTCTATCTACCAAGCTCTAGAACGTGCGACCTCCTTTTGCCGTTCACCTGAAGACTATCCGTTAGATGTGGTTGTAAGTTTTGATGTTACGACCGGAGCGAAGCGCTTCGGCATCGATCAGATGCATTTGGGTAGCCAATTGAGACCAAGCCGACAGCCCGAAGACTGCCAAGTGACGCATTTCATCGCTCTTACTGATGGTGATAATTGCAAAACAAAGCTTCATGTCGACTTAGACTTCGACCTCAATTCTTCTGAGCCGAAGCCTTCGCCACACATTCAGATCGGTGGTCGCCTAGCGTTCGGAAAAAGATCATTCAAACCGTCTTGGGACGAATCGATAGATAAGCCCCGCTGGCCAAGCTTGCCTTGCTGCACGGCACTTCTTTGGCATGCGGCGTTTCAAGAGTTCTATGATTGCGAAAGCGTTAAACGCTTTGTAGAGGAGCAATGGTGGGGCAACTTAGTAGCCGCAGCAGAAAAGGCGCTTTGGGGGCCATTTATAGTGAATATGGCCGATGCTATTCGAAATAATAGCAGTGTTATCGCAGCGCTTTATCCTCCTCGGAGATGATCCTTCCCATCCGGCGCTGCCGGATGCTTCCAAGAACCGCTTTGGCCTGTTGTAACGGCAGGGCGGCTAAAAGTGCTGGAGATTGCTCTAAGATGATGCGGTCTATTTCCTCAACCGCGCCCTGCCATCCTTGCTTGTTCGCCCGTCTAGCTAGATCACGCCAGGCTCGGCTGAGCTCGGTCAAAGCCGATGCCGAGGCTGCGACGCAGAGCCTACGAGCCTCCGAAGGCTCGAGCTTCAGCACGCCAGAACCGTATTGGCGTCCCTCGAATTCAGCAGATAATTGGCTGTAAGTCGAGTGCAAAGCCAAGCATAACGCTTGGCGACGCGATTTGATGACTTCTTTTTTGAAATAGACGCCATGGATCGTATTTGTGCAGTAACTTTTCGCTGTGTTAAGCATGATGCGTGGTCCATCCTTGCCCATGTAGCGAAGGAAGGCATCGGGGGTCTGCCCGAGTAATGGACATTGCCAATGTGATCGTTTCTGCATTGTTCGATTTGTATCGATTCGATCACGGGTGTATGCGGCGAGATACTTGGCCAACTGCCTATCCTTACTCTCCGGATTTGGATATAACAGCAGATTTCGACTCAAGTCATCTGTCGCATGGCTGGTTGTGACTTGGAAGCCGTTCCCGAGATCAGCGTATTTACTGACGATCGTTAGGAAGTGATTGGACCTGAGCTTTAGCTCCTTCCGTCGGAGTTCACTCATGACGAAAAAGGAATTGTCACCAGTGACTACGCCGATCTTGATGTCCGCAAAAGCTCCCAATCTTTTCAAATCGGGGCAGGATTCAAACGCTTGGGCGGCATCCACTGCGGCGCAGTTAAGGAGATGAGGAACCGCGTGTCCATTCAACTTTGGAAAGGCATCGGCGGTCTGCGACGCTATGTCGGCAAGGCCTGAAATGCATTCGACGGCGTTCGAGTGCTCGATCATTTCGATCTCTCGCGTAGCATCTTTTCCTGCGCCGTCGAGGAGGAGAAGCACTACACGCTCCTTAGCCCCGTCTGCCAGAAAGCAACGCTCCCGCAAACTGACGATGATACAACGGTTGAAATTGGTGCCAGCCCACTGAAGTAACTGCTTGCCGTAATTCGAATGAAGCAACGTTTCTGGTAGTATCCATGCCATCCGACCGCCAGTTTTGACGAACTTAAAGGCGTGAATTGGGAAATAAGCCCAGAGGCTTGCTTTCGCATCCAAAAGGCCTGCTTCCGGGAGGCTCTTTCGGGCCTTCTCTCGTGACTCTGAAGTCATTGCATGCAAGCGCACGTAAGGAGGATTGCCTAGGACCACATCAAACGTATCCTCCCCCAGCTCACCGACACCGCTTTCAAGAAAATTACCCTTTACCATACGAGCTGGTCGGCGCGTGGCGTTCTTCGCAGTTTCGTCCAATGCACGTTGATCGACATCGCAGGCGACAATCTGTGTTTCGATGTGGAGTGCGCCGAGCTCGAGCAGACGTGCTGTTGCGCTTTGCACAAAAACACCCCCTCCTACACTCGGCTCGAGCACGCGATCAGACGCATTTCTGACCGCCCAGTCTGTTATCGCCTGCGCTAAGGGACGTGGAGTATCGAATCTCCCAAGTTTTCGGCGTTCGAATTGCGTGAGCGGTGGCAAACCCATGAGATTCCCGCATTTTCCCCTTCAACTATTAATCTTCAAGCTCCATCCATATGAACCGGCGCCGGCCGAGACGATCATCGCGACCTGCTCGAACAGGCTGATATTCACACGCTGCTGCGCCTGCCCACCGGCATCTTCTGCGCACAAGTGGTGAAGGCCAACGTGCTGTTGACTCGTTCGCTCCCGCTTTCTCGGGCTGCCGCCCTGCGCTCCGAGCAGTCTGTATCGCTCGCCTCCCCGCGGCTCGGCTCTGGCTCAAAGACGAAAGCCTGGAAGATTCCGCCAACCTGCCCGATCCGCGCGTCATCGCGCTGGAGATCGCCGAAGACTTGGAAACCGCGATGGCGCAGTTCACCGAGATTGCGAGCGACTTGAAGCGGTAGCGAGGCGCGCAAGGCTCGCCGGGGCACCCGGGGGCAGTTCGTAAATTTTACGCGTTTTCAAGCGCCCTCGGCACCGCGCCGGCAGAAGGGGGGCTGTTTGGCTGGGCCGGGCTGTGAAAAATGGCAGGATCCACAATCGGCACTTTTGCCTTTCACCGCGTTTTCCCCTCCTTCGCATACTACCGGCCCGCTGTGGGGCAACCAGACAGACGGCTGGTTTCGATCCATGGATGGGTGGGATCTATTTGTCTCCCGCCCTCAACCCTAACGTTTACACAGCCATGCCTAATACTCCCAAGAAAACCCCCGCCAAATCCCGCGCCCGCGCTGCCGCCGTGTCTCCGACGGGCGGCAACCCTCCGGTCAGCGGAGAACTCACCCCGGAGATTGCCGCCCAGCTCCAGCAGCTTGCCGAGGACGCCCGCGCGCTCCTGCCGTTTTTGAAGTCCCTGTCCGACGCGGCGCGCCAGAAGAGCTACAAGATGGGTCGCAAGCGGCTGGCCTTTGTCGAGCAGGCGGTCACCGACGCCAAAGGAGCCCCGGAACTCATTCCGGCCCGCCTCGACGTGGCGGCGTTTGAGGCCCGCTTCCAACGCACCCGCGACTTGAGTCCGCTGCGCGATCTCTTCGCCGGTGTGGCCTCGGATCTGTCGGACACCGTCATGGACGACGGCTCGGCGGCGGTGTTGACGGCCTTGGAAATCAAAAAGCTCATCCAGGATGCCGCCAAGCACAATCCGGCCTACGAGGATCGGGCCAAGCGGCTGGCCGAATTGCTGCGCGACGCCGACCAGGCCGCCCGGTCCGAGGGGCGCACGCCCCCGCACGAGGCAGGGGAAGCGAGCGCCGGGGGCGCCGCCGCCTGACTTCCGCCGTAACCGGCTGCCAGCGAGGAGGTTTTTCCAAAAACGGGGGATGTTAATAACATCGCGGCCGATGTTATTCGCTTCGCCGTCGATGTTCTGAACATCGCCAGCGATGTTTTTAACATCCTCGACGATGCTTTTTGCTTGCCCGTCGATGTTCTGAACATCGACGGCGATGTTCGCGAACATCGCCAGCCATGTTCGGAGCATGGCGGGCGCAGTTCCGAACTTCGGCGGGCATGTTCCGAACATCGGCGGACAAGCTCGGAACATGGCCGGCGGTGGCGGCGAGCCATGCCGGTGAAGTTGGGCAAGCTCGCCGACAGGATGCCGGCAAGGGCGGGCTGGAAGCCCGCGCTCCCCTTTTCCTTCTGTCACATTCCGCCTGATTCTCTCGGCGGCGGCCTGCCTCTGCTGCCATGATGCGGCGAGATTGAGCCACTGCCGAGGCTTGGCAGCGGCGCGGTGGTGGGTTTACTGTTGCCGCGATGCGGCCAAGAATTTTTCTCGCGCGAGCGACCCTGACTCGCGGGTCGGGCTTGATGATTGTCGGACTTCTCCTCGCGGGAGGGATGGCTTTTTCCGAGTGCGCTGCCGCTGACGGGAAACCTCGTGCGGATGCTTCTGTCGTTAGTGGGACCGCCTGTCCGCTGACCTGGGCGAGCCAGCGCGTGGAACTCCGGCCCGGGGTGGAGGCTTACCGCAGCTCGGCTGGGCTCGAAGCCCGCTTCGCGTTCACCAACGCAGGAAACTCGCCGTGGGAAATCGTCTCCGTGGAGCCCGACTGCGGCTGCACGGCCGCGATGGCGACAGTCCCGACGGCGGAGCCGGGGAAGAGCGGCGAGGTGCTGGCGCGCTTCACCGCGGCGGAGCGGACGGGGCGTCAGGAGAAACGCATTCTCGTGCGAGCCCGCGAGGCGGCGCGCGAGGGGCCGGGCGAAATCGTGGCGCGGCTGACGCTCGTGGTGCACCTGCCCGATCTTGTGCGCATCACGCCGGCGAAGCTTTCCTGGACTCTGGGCGAAAAGGCGGAGCCGAAGACCTTGCTGGTCGAGGCGGCTAGCGGGGAGATGCCGCTCGAGCGCGTCACAGCCCGCAGCACGCAGGTGCTATTTCGGACGGAGGTGCGCGCCGTGGAAGCCGGGCGGCGGTATGAGGTGACCGTTCAGCCTACGGGCACGGAAGTCCTGATCACCGGGCACCTGCCGATTTCGTGTCAGTTTGTGCAACCGCCATCTGCCGCGGAGGGGAGGGAGAAACCGTCCTCGGCGTCAGCAGCGGCGGCGTCCGAAAATCCGTCGCGACTCTACGTGGTGGTCGCCGACATCGTGCCGCGACTCGAAAATGCCGCCGCTGCCGCCGCCACAACAACCACGACCACAGCAGTGGGAACGATGGGTCGATGAGGAACGCGCCTGAGACGGATTCCGCGCCGTCGCGAACGGCACCGCTGCCGGCTATCGAGATCCAAGGATTGACGAAGGTTTTTCCGGTCCCTTTCAAGCGGGAGCGCGTCGTGGCGTTGCGCGACCTTTCGCTGACGGTGATGCCCGGCGAAGTGTATGGCCTGCTCGGGCCGAACGGGTCGGGCAAGAGCACGGCGATGAAATGCCTGCTCGGCCTCGTGACGCCGAGCGCGGGCGGGAGCGCGATTTTCGGACGCGACAGCCGGACGACCGAGAGCCGCGAGGCGGTGGGGTTTCTGCCGGAGAACGCCTATTTTTACAAACACCTCACGGGTGCCGAAACGCTCCATTTCTACGCGAGGCTCTGCGGGCTGGGGGGCGGCGCGGCGTTGCGCGAGCGAGTGCGCGAGCTTCTGGCGCTGGTCGGCCTGGAGGACGCGGCGGACCGGCGGCTCGGGACTTACTCGAAGGGCATGCTTCAGCGCATCGGGCTGGCGCAGGCGCTGGTCGGCGCGCCGCGGCTGCTCGTGCTCGACGAGCCGACGGCCGGGGTCGATCCGCGCGGGTCGGCGGACATCCAGGCGTTGATCCTCGATTGCAAGGCGCGCGGGCTGACGGTGCTGCTCTGCTCGCACTTGCTCGGACAAGTGCAGGAGGTCTGCGATCGGGTGGGGATTCTCGACCGCGGCGTGTTGGTGCGCGAAGGGCGGCTCGAGGAACTCACCGGCGTGCCGGATCAAGTCGAGTTGGTGCTCGAAGGGGTGTCGCCGGAGTTGCTCGCGGACATGGCGCGGCTGATCGTCGAGAGAGAGCCGCAGGCGAGGGTGGTGCAAACCCGCGCGGTCACGCGGAACTTGGAAGAATACTTTCTGAACGTGACAAAGAGGTCAAAAGAGGGCGAGGGGAAGGCCTCGTAACATTAGATGACAGCGTGCAGCGGGCGACTTCGTAGGTGGATGGCGACCTCCGGGCGCCATTAGGATGCAGCGAAGCTGCTTGGGATTCTTCTAGGCGGCTACGCCGCGAATAATGGCGCCCGGAGGTCGCCATCCACCTGCGAAAAGCCAAAGTCGCCCACTGGCCGACTGCGCGTGAGATTGCAGTTCGGCCGGAAATGGCATTGGCTTCCCAGTCCATGCCTGCTGCAACGCCTTCGCCATCGAGTGATCTCCTCGCGGGGAAGCGGCGCTATCGCGTGTTCTCTCCGGGTCGCGTGGCCGCGCTGGCGGGGGTGACGTTTACTGAGTTGGTCCGGCTCAAGGTTTTTTATTTCGTCGTCATCTTCGCGCTGGCGCTCATCGCTTCGCCGCTGGTGTTTTCGGAGCTCGTGTTTCGCGATCAATTTCAAATGCTGCGCGATGTCGGCTTGGGCGCGATGTCGATTTTCAGCAGTCTGCTCGCGATTCTCGCCACCGCCGGGCTGCTGCCGCGCGACACGGAGGACCGCACGCTCTACACCGTTTTGGCCAAGCCGATGTCGCGCTTCGAGTATCTGCTCGGCAAATGGCTGGGCGTCGTTTTCCTGCTCGCGCTGAGCCTTGCGATCATGGCGACGCTCTTCGTCGGCGTGCTGTTTTTGCGCGAGCGCATCGTCGAGCGCGAAACCCTCCGGCTCGCGGCCAGCAATGGGCTCGCGCCGGAAGCGCTGGCGGCGCAGGTGCGCGATTTGCGCGCGGCGGCGTTCACGCCCGGGCTCGGCGCGGTGACGCTCGTCGTTTACGCCAAGAGTTGCCTGCTGGCGGCGATGACGCTGCTCATCTCCACGTTTGCCACGTCCACGATTTTCACGACGGTCGTGGCGGCCGCCGCGTATTTCATCGGCCACTTCCAGGCGACGGCGCGCGACGCCTGGCTCGCCGGGCATCCGGACGCTTCGCTGGGGGTGCGCTTCTTCCTCGGCGCGCTCGTGCTCGTGTTTCCCGACCTGCAGCTTTTTAACGTCGTGGACGAAACCGTCGCCGGCGTCGCGCTGCCGGCCGCGCTCGTGGCGCAGACGCTCGGGTTTGGCGCGCTGTATTGCGTCATTTATCTGCTGGCCGCGCAGTGCATTTTTTCCGTCAAGGAACTCTGATGAAAAACGCGCTGCGCATAAGCAACAGACGACGCTGGGCCGCGTGGCTGCTCGCCGCCGGGCTGATCGTCGGGTGGGGCAGCCTGCGTTTCTCCGCCGAGTGCCGGCTCACCGCCGCGCAACACGCCGCCGGCTTTGGCGTCGCGACCGTCGGCGCACAGTTGCGCGAACAACTCGGCCAGCTCGGTTTTCTCGCCGCGCTCAGCGGGTTCCGCTCCGTCGTGGCGGATTTCGTCTGGCTCGACGCTTTTTCCGCGTGGGAACGTGTCGAATACGGCCGCGTGAATCTGCTCTGCAACACGGCCACGACGCTGCAGCCCCGCAACGCCGAATTCTGGGACGCGAGCGCCTGGCAGATGGCCTGGAACGCGAGCGTCCACGCGCGCGAAGACGTGCATGCCCAGCCGCGTGCGGCGCTCCGCCAGAAAGCCGAGCGCGAATACATTCTCCTCGGAAAAAACTACGCCGAGCGCGGGATCGCCCAGAACCCGGACGCCCGCGCGCTGCACGAACGCCTCGCGCTCATCGCCTACGAAAAACTCCACGATCCCTGCGCCGCCGCCGCCGCGTATGCGCGCGCCGCCGGCTGTCCGCGGGCATTTGGCTACGAAAAACGCTTCGCTGCCTTTCGCCTCGCGGAGTGCCCAGGCCACGAACGCGAAGCCTACTGGCTGCTGCGCTTTTATTATGACTTGAGCGAACGCGAACGGGTGCCGACATTGGTGCGCCTGCTCGGTGAGCTGGAAGAAAAAATCGCGCTGCCCGCAGAACAAAGGTTGGACAAAACCCGCTGACTTCTTTCTCTTAACCGATTAGATTTAAGACCCGTTCGCCGTTCTGCTCATCACCATGCGCTTCGCCCTCTTCGGAGATATTCACGCCAACCTTGAGGCGCTCAACACCGTCCTTGCCGACGCCCGCGCCAACGGCTGCACGCACTTTGTCTGCCTCGGCGACGTGGTCGGCTACAACGCCAACCCGCATGAGTGCCTGGACATCGTGCGCGGGCTCGATTGCCCGGTGGTGAAGGGCAACCACGACGAGGAAGCCTCCGGCGGCGAGAGCCTCGAAGGGTTCAACCCGCTGGCGAAGGAAGCGCTGAACTGGACGCGCGCGCAGCTGACCGACGAAGAGAAAGTGTATCTCAACGGCCTGCGGCTCGTGCGGCAGGTGCGCGATTTCACGATTGTCCACGCGACGCTCGATACGCCCCACAAGTGGGGCTACGTCTTCAACCAGCTCGACGCCAGCGCCTCGTTTTCGTATCAGCACACCAGCGTTTGCTTTTTCGGCCACACGCACGCACCGCGGGCCTACATCCGCGACGGCGCGGTGATGAGCCTGCCGCTCGACACGCTGAAGTTCGAGATGGGCAAACGCTATTTCATCAACATCGGCAGCGTCGGCCAGCCGCGCGACGGCGACTGGCGCGCGGCGTATGTGATCTACCACATCGACAAAAATTTCATCGAGCTCCGCCGGCTCGAATACGACATCCGCACCGCGCAGGAAAAGATCATCGCCGCCGGCCTGCCGAAGCGGCTGGCGGACCGGCTGGCGATTGGGAAATAGGCGGGCGGGTTGCCGACGCGCGACCCTCGGCAGGGCGCGCAGGAGAAGTGCAGTTTTCCATGAGAGCCGTTTTTGTGCGTCCGCCCGGTTTGGGTTCCCTCGTCTGGATCGTGGTCGTGACGCTCGCCACGCTGCGAGGAGCGGGCGGACGCGCGGAAGAAAATCCCGCACCGGGCGGTTCGCTCCCGCACGAGACCCCGGCGCTGCCCGGCGACCCCGGCGCGACGGAGCGATTGTCCGCGCGGATCGCAGCGCAGCCGGAGGATTTTTCCGCCTATTACCAGCGGGGCCTGGCGCGGCTGCGCACCGGCGACGCGGCCGGGGCGCTGGCGGATTTTAACCGCACGCTCGAGCTCCAGCCGCGGCACGGCGAGGCGTTGGCCGCGCGGGCGAATTTGCACGCGGATCGCCGGGAGTTCGGCGCGGCCTTGCGCGATGCGCGGCACGCGCTGGCGTGTGCGGACGACTCCCAGCGCGGGCTGGCCTATTTTGCCCGCGCGCGAGCGTATTCCGAGCAGGGGGATTTTTCCCGTGCGCTCAAGGCCGTGGAGGGCGCGCTGCGCGCCGACCCGCACGCGGCGCCGGCCCATTTTCTCCGCGGCCAGATTTTGGAAGCGCGCGGCGAGCCGCGTCGAGCCGTCGAAGCCTACGTCCAGGCGGTGCGCGGCGATTTGCGCGACCCGGTCCTGTATCGCAAGCTCGCGCGTTTGCTCGCGCGTTTCGACGAGAGCAACGGCGCCTTGGAAACCTGCGATCGCGCGCTCGCTTTGTGGCCGGAGAACGTCGAAGCGCGCAGCGCCCGCGCGAATCTGCTGCGCCAGCTCGGCGCTTGGCCGCGCGCGCGCGCGCCGCCTGCACGGAGGACCGCACGCGCGCGCCGACCGCTGCCTCGATCGCGGAGGCGGGAACGCCGAGGTTCTGCGCCTCGATTGCCGACCATTTTCCCGTGCCCTTCTGGCCCGCGCGGTCTAGGAT
>CAXTRS010000086.1:0-14723 GCA_964246635.1 uncultured Chthoniobacterales bacterium
GAGCGAGATCAACTGGGGCATCATTCCCGCCGGCAACGTGACGCGCGCCGTCGCCGAGGTTATGCAGCACAAGGCCGCGCTCTATTACATCATGACCGGCGAGGCGTTCGGCGGCCAGATCGCGCGCGAATCGTTCCGGGTCCGTCGCTTCGAACGGGCTTTCCTTCATCTGCTCCAGCGGCACTAGAAACCCGGTTTCGCCTTCGACGACCACTTCTTTAATCCCGCCGACCGCGCTGGCGACGACGGCGGTTTCACACGCCATCGCTTCGAGGTTGATGATTCCAAACGGCTCGTAAATTGACGGGCAGCAGAACACCGCGGCGCCGGCATACAAGGCGAGCACGGTCGGCTTGTCCACCATGCGCTCGATCCAGATGATCCGCAGATCGGGCCGCGCCTTGCGCGCGTGTTCGACGGCGGCTTTCATTTCGGCGGCGATCTCGGCGGTGTCTGGCGCGCCGGCGCAGAGGACAACTTGAAATCCCGGGTCAAGGTAGTCAATCGCATTGACCAGATGCACGATGCCTTTCTGCCGCGCGATTCGCCCGACGAAGAGCAGGTAAGGCACATCCGGTGCGATGCCCTCGCGCTGCAAAATTCTTCTAACCGCCGGATCGGTTGGCCGCGCCGGACGGTATTCAGCCGGGTCGATGCCGTTGTAAATGATATGAACCCGCTCCGGAGCAACGTCGAAGAGACGCAGCACGTCGCTGCGCGTTTCCTGCGAGACCGCGATGACGGCGTCAGCCATTTCCATCGCCGCCTTTTCGACCCAGCAGGAAAAATCGTAGCCGCCGGCGAGCTGCTCGCGTTTCCATGGCCGCAGCGGCTCGAGCGAATGCACGGTCAGCGCGAGCGGCAACCCGTAATTGAGTTTGGCCAGAATCCCGCCGAGGTGGCTATACCAGGTGTGGCAATGCACGACATCCGCGTCGATGCCGGCGGCGTTCCAATCCACGCCGCGACTCGCCGCGCCGAAGACAGAGCGCAAGGGCTGCGGACAGCCGAATCCGCTCGTGTCCTTCGGAAAACCGCGCACGCGCAGTCGGCCGCCTTCGAGAATGGCATGCTGCTCGCCGAACGCGCGCACCTCCACCTCCATGAATTTGGCCAGCTCGCGCGAAAGGTAATCGACGTGAACCCCTGCCCCGCCGTAGGTGTGCGGCGGATATTCGTTGGTAAGAAAAAGCGTCTTCATATCCGGCACCACATTCGGCGCGCGAGGCAATCCCGATCCCTCGCCGCCGTCAAGCTGCCCATGTCCGTCGCGAGCGGCAAGGCTTTTTCCGCGGCGACCGTGAGCGCAGAAAAAGCGTGCGCCGGGCAATTGGAATCTCGCACGCAGGCAGACGTTGTTTACAATACACGTCGGCGCTTCGGGTCGTCTCCCATCGTCGCACTATGATTTCCCTGCTCCTCGGTCTCGTGCTCATCCTGCTCGTCTGTGTGTTGGCACTGCTGATCGTGCAAATGCGCAGGTCGAAGGGCGAGAGCGGCGACCCGCGCACGCTGGCGCTCGACCTTTCGCCGCTGCACGTGCGACTCGACGTGCTGGACCGCAGCCACGAACGCGCGGAGCGCGTGCTGCGCGAGGAATTCGGACGACACCGTGAAGACACGGCCAACTCGGCGCTCCTCGCCCGCCAGGAACTCGGCGGCGCCTTGCAGACGCTGCGCGAAACCGTGGAATCGCTGCTCACCCTCGCGCGCGAGCAGGCCGGCGGCCACGCGCAGGCGCACCGTGCAGAACTCGCCGCGTCGTTGCAACGCCTCAACGATTCACTCCTCGGCCAGCTCGCGCAACTCACGGAGTCGAACGCCGAAAAGATGGAGACCCTGCGCGGAGTCGTCGATGGCGGCATGCGCCAGATGCGAACCGACAACGCCGAGCAACTCGAACGCATGCGCACCACCGTGGACGAGAAGCTCCAGAGCACGCTCGAACGCCGGCTGGGCGAATCGTTCAAGCTCGTCAGCGAGCGGCTCGAACAAGTCCACCAGGGGCTCGGCTCGATGCAGCAACTCGCCAGCGATGTTGGCGGACTGCAGCGCGTGCTGACCAACGTGAAAACACGCGGCGGCTGGGGCGAGGTGCAGCTCGGCGCGCTGCTCGAACAAGTGCTGACGCCGGACCAGTTCGCGCGCAACGTCAAGACCCGCGAAGACAGCGACGAGATCGTCGAATTCGCCATCAAGCTGCCCGGCCGCGCCGAGAATGGCAACGGCGACGAGCCGGTCTGGCTGCCGATCGACGCAAAGTTTCCGGTGGAAGATTTCCATCGCCTGCTCGAAGCCCAGGAAACCGCGAATCCGGACGCCGCTGAGCTGGCCATCAAAGGGTTGGAGACCCGCTTGAAAAACAGCGCAAAGGATATCTGCCAGAAATACATCAACCCACCTCGCACCACCGACTTCGGCATCATGTTCTTACCCACCGAAGGACTTTACGCCGAGGCGGTGCGGCGCGTTCCCGTGGTCGAGCAGATCCAGCGCGATTGCCGCGTCGTCATTGCCGGCCCGACGACGCTGGCGGCGCTGCTCAACAGTCTGCAAATGGGCTTCCGCACGCTGGCGATTCAGAAGCGTTCGAGCGAAGTCTGGAACGTGCTTGGACAGGTGAAGACAGAGTTCAGCAAGTTTGGAGACGCGCTCGGCGCGGTAAAAAAGAAACTCCAGGAAGCCGCGAACAAGATGGACGACGTGGACGTGCGCTCGCGCGCCATCTCGCGCAAATTGCGCGGCGTGCAGGAACTGCCGGCCGGCGAGGCCAACCCGGTTTCGTCCTTGTTGGGCATCGCCGAGGCTGGGGAGGAAACCGAAACTGTCCGGGAAGGAAATGACTCGGATTCGCCGCGTCCGCAGGCTGCCGTCGAACTGCCGCTTATCCCCTGAGTCCCAACCTTGCACCGCAGGGCGTGATGCCGCCGCTCGCGGCGGCGCGGGCTCAGGCGCGGAGATTTTCAGGCGGCGAAGGGTGCTCAGGCAGCGGTGATGGATGTTGAAAATCCTCGTGGTCAGGAAGCATGCACTGCCGAACAAATTCTTGGATGTCGCGAAAAATCGCGGCTCTTGGCCACGGCAATCGTTCCTGGCTTTTGGACCAGGTCAGGTGGACTACCGCAACCCGCTCCGAACCATCAGTGATCTCGAATAACGCATCATCCCCATTCCCCCGCGCGATCAGTTTGACCGGCAGGCCGTAGAGCGCGTGTCCGGGAGGAAGTTCGAGCTTCAATTGCTTGAGAAATTCCTCATGAAATGCAAGGTCGAACGCCGCAGTTGGCCACCATGGGTCGAGCCATTCGATGGATTGCGAGCTCATGGGAATGCTGTAACAGACCTAAGCTCAGTGACAGGTGCTGGCGGCCCGTCGGCTACAGAAAGGCGACTGAGTGCAAGCGAAGCGAGGCGGCCGGCAGCAGTGCCAGTGACTCCCGCAGCACTCGCCGCAGCACTCGGTCCGGCGTTACACAAGGCCGCCTAGAAACAGGATAGTCATGTTCATCGCGAAACGGATGGTGTAACGCTTAACGGCAGCACGCTCAGCGGCACCTACTGGCGAGGACCCGATTGAATTTCGGGAGAGGCACTACCGCCAGGAGCTGTTCGCTGCGGCGCCGGATTGGGCCGCGTCTTGCGCAGGTAGAGCCGTCCATCGCCACGCTCAGGCTCCTCCCGCCAGCCCGCGGCCAAGTAGAGGCTATAGGCACGCAGACTACGGTCTGTCGAGGTCCACAGCCAAGCTGACGAATGCCCTGCCGCCCAGAGCAGCGTCTCGGTGCGGGCAAGCAGCTCGCGGCCAATGCCTCGGCCTTCATAAGAGGGCAGCACGGCCAGGACCCACAGTTCGGCCTCAGGCAAGTTGGCCAGGCAGAAGCCGACGACTTCCCCGGTGGAATCGGTCTCACTCAACCAGCCAGCCAGCGTGCCAGCCTTTAAATCACGGGCGAGCGATTCGGCGTTGATGCCGGCGGCAGCGAGGGATTCCAGGCTAAAGGGGTTCTCGCGGGTGGCCGCGCGCACCGCCAGCATCGCTGGGCCGTCCTCGGCGCGCACTGGGCGGGTGTGGATGCTCATGGACCTAACAAGGAGTAGGCGCAACCCGATTATCTGATCGCGACAATGCGAGCAAACGCAACGCTGCTTAGAAAAAGATCGCGATCACCAAGATCGCCAGCACGTTGACGACTTTGATCATCGGATTGATCGCGGGGCCAGAGGTGTCTTTATAGGGATCGCCCACCGTGTCGCCGGTCACGCTGGCGGCGTGGGCGCTGGAGCCTTTGCCGCCATGCTGACCTTCTTCGATGTATTTCTTCGCGTTGTCCCATGCGCCGCCGCTGCTGGTCATCGCGATGGCGAGGAAGAGGCCGGTGACAATGGTGCCGACCAGCATGCCGCCGAGCACGACGGGACCCAACCCCGGAATGGCCGCCACGAGCACGACGGCAATGACCGGCAGGAGCGCGGGGAGAATCATTTCCTTCAGCGCGGCTTTAGTAACGATGTCAACGCAGGTGCCGTATTCCGGCGTGTCTTCGCCTTTGAGGATGCCCGGTTTGGCGGCGAGCTGGCGGCGCACTTCGCGCACGACCGCACCGGCCGCGTTGCCAACGGCGTCCATGCTCATCGCGCTGAAAAGGAAGGGCAGGAGGCCGCCGAGGAACAGGCCGATGATGACCTTGGGATCGTTCAGGGAAAACGACAGCAGCGCCCCGGTATCGGTGCGTCCGTGGAGAATGTAGAGCGCGCGCAATTCTTCGACGTAGGAACCGAAGAGCACCAGAGCAGCGAGGCCGGCGGAGGCGATGGCGTAGCCTTTGGTGACGGCTTTCATCGTGTTGCCCACGGCGTCGAGCTCGTCCGTGATCGTGCGGACACTTTTGGGCAGGTCGCTCATCACCGCGACGCCGCCGGCGTTGTCGGTGATCGGGCCGAAGGCGTCGAGCGAGATGATGATGCCCGCCATCGAGAGCATGCTCATCACCGCGACGGCGATGCCGTAGAGGCCGCCGCACTGATAGGAAACCATGATCGCCACCGCGATGGCGATGACCGGCAGCGCCGTGGCGCGCTGGCCGATGGCGAGGCCGGCGATGATGTTGGTCGCGTGGCCGGTCTCGCTGGCGAGCGCGATCTTGCGCACCGGCGCGTATTCGGTCGAGGTGTAGTAGTTCGTGATGCCGACGATGACGCCGGTCATCACCAAGCCGACCATCGCCGCGCCGTAGATCGCCCACGCGCTGTGGACAATGCCGTTGATGACGAGGCCGTTGGGAAACAGCGCGAGTGTCACCGGGATGTAGAGCACCGCGCTGATGATCCCGCTGACCGCCACGCCTTCGAGCAGCGCGCGGCCAGGCGCGACGCGGCGAAGGTTCACCGCGAGAATGCCAAGGATCGCGCCGAGCACGGAGATGCCGCCGAGCAGAAAGGGATACACGATCGCGGAGTGCGCGTTCACGAGCGGACCGCCGGGAACCAGCGTGTTTTTTGCGATGAGAGATCCGATGAGCACCGCGCCGATGAGGCTGACGGCGTAGGTTTCAAACACGTCGGCCGCCATGCCAGCGCAGTCGCCGACGTTGTCGCCGACGTTGTCCGCAATGGTCGCCGGATTGCGCGGGTCGTCCTCGTCGAGATGGCTTTCGATTTTGCCCACGAGGTCGGCGCCGACATCCGCCGCTTTGGTGTAAATGCCGCCGCCAAGGCGCGCGAAAACGCTGATGAGACTCGAACCGAGCGCCAGTCCCACAAGTGAGTTGATGGCTGTGTGATCGGAGCCGGTGAGCTTGCGCACCACGGTGTAAAACAATCCCACAGAAAGCAGCGCCAGGCCGACGACGAGCAAGCCGGTGACCGCTCCGCCGTTAAAGGCGGCGCGCAACGCCGAGTGCCGATCCACGCTCGCGGCCTGGGCAGTGCGCACGTTGGCCAGCACGGCGATGCGCATGCCGATGTATCCGGCGGCCAGCGAACAGACCGCGCCGACGAGGAACCCAACGCTCGTAGCGAGTCCCTTGGGATAGAGCATCACCAAAAAAATGATCGCCGCGATCAGCCCGACCGCGGCGATTTGACGGTTCAGATAAGCGCGCGCGCCCTCTTGAATCGCCGCGGCGACTTGTTTCATGCGGCCGTCGCCGGCGGGCGCGGCCAGGATCAGGCGGATGAGATAACCGGCGGCAAAAAGCCCGACCACGGCAAGGACGAGCGAGATTTTAACACCGTTGAGAAGCAGGAAGTCGCCAAGGGGGAGCAACATGGAAAAATTCGGGGTTGAAAATGGGAAACGCGGGCGGGGAGAAAGACGGGCAGTCTAGAGAATTCGCGCCTCCTCGCAACGAGATTCGGAGGAACTTCGCGCCCCGTCCTAAATACGGTCCGCGGGTTCTGCCGAGCGTCCAATGTTGGCACGGCAGGAAGCGTTTCACTGGTGGGCTTTTCAGGAAGTAGAGACGCACCTCCGGGGCGTCCGAATAATTTGGTGTGCGGGCGATGATCGTCTGGCGCAAAGACAAAGTCACGGACACCGCGGAGGTGCGCCCCTGCGTTATCGGACGGAGATTCACGCGCCACGACCCGCCGCGAGCAGACTCAAGATCGCCTTCTGGGTGGGCAGCCGAGTACCGGCTTGGGCGAAGATGGTCTCCGCTTGGGCTTCGAGCACGTCCGCGGAAATTTCCTGGCCGCGGTATGCAGGCAAGCAGTGCATCACGATGGCGTCGGGGCGCGCGCGCGCGAGGAGCGCGGCGTCGAGCTGGAAGCCACGGAGCCGCGCGAGACGTTCGGCGCTTTCAGCTTCCCGCCCCATGCTCACCCACACGTCGGTATAGAGCACGTCAGCTTCGGAAGCGGCCACGTTTGGGTCGGTCTCGCATTGAACCTCCGCACCGGCGGCGCGCACGCGCGCGAGCAAGTCGACCGGCGGCTGATACGCAGGCGGGGCAGCGATCACGAAACGAAATTCGCCCTGGAGGCGCGCAGCGGCCCAGAGCCAGGAATAGGGCACGTTGCACGCGCCGTCGCCGAGAAAACAGATCGTCTTGCCGCGCCAGTCGCCGAGCCGCTCACCGATGGTGAAAAGATCGGCGAGCACCTGGCAGGGATGCTCGGCGTCGGTGAGCGCGTTGACCGTGGGCAGACCGCTGAACGCCGCGAAATCCTCGACGTCGCCTTGCGCGAAGGTGCGGATGACTGCGCCGTGCAACATGCGGCCCATGACGCGCGCGGTGTCCGCGATGGGTTCGCCGCGGCCGAGCTGGAGATCGTTCGCGTTGAAGAACAGCGCGTCGCCGCCAAGCTCACGAATGGCCACCTCGAAGCTGACACGTGTGCGGGTCGAGGACTTGGAAAACAACATGCCCCAGCATTGGTGCCGCAACGGGTGCGCGGCGTGCCGGCCGCGCGTGGCTTTCATCTCCGCGGTTAGCGCGAGGACGGCGCGGATTTCGTCGCCGGTGAGCGATTCGAGGCTGAGCAGGTTTTTCATGTCGCGTCAGCTCAAGTCGTCGAGCACGCGGGCGAAGATTTCGACGGCGCTGGTGATGTCGCTCGCCGAGACGTTGAGCGGCGGCAGCCAGCGCACGCGATGTGTTCCCGATGGCACAAGCAACAGGCCGGCGGCTTGGCAGCGATCCACCAGTTGCAAGGCAGGAGCGCGATCGCGGTTTGCGCTGAACGCGGCGCAGTTCGCAGCTTTTTCCGCGTCCAGTTCGATGCCGACCATCAGACCTACGCCGCGGACTTCCGCGATCAAAGGCGAGCGCAGCGCCTGCAAGGCGGCGCGCAACTCGGCGCCATGCGCCCTCGCGTTGGCGAGCAGGTTTTCCTTTGCGATCACGTCAAACGTCGCCAGTGCCACCGCGCAGCCGAGCGGCGTGCCGCCGAACGTGGTGCCATGGCTTCCGGGACCAAGCAGATCGGGCAAACTCGCGGGGCCGCCTTCGCGCGGTGCGACGTTTTTTCCCCTGACCCAAAATGCGCCCATCGGAAAACCGGCCGCGATGCCCTTCGCCCAAGCGACCGCGTCGGGCTGCACCTCCGGCACGCCGAGCGAGTGCCACGCGCACCAGTCGCCGGTGCGCCCGAAGCCGCACTGGATTTCGTCGAACATCAGCAGCAGATCGCGCTCGTCGCACAGCGTGCGCAAGCCGCGCAAAAATTCCGGCGACGCTGGCACGACGCCGGTTTCGCCCTGGATCGGCTCGAGCAAAATCGCCGCGCTTTGCGGCGTGATCGCCGCCGCGACGGAAGCGAGATCGTTGAACGTCGCCTTTGCAAAACCGGGCGTCAGCGGGTCAAACCCTTTGCGCACTTTTTCCTGCCCGGTCGCCGCGAGACCGGCGAGCGTGCGACCATGAAAGGCTTCGTGAAACGTGATGACCTCGAAGCGCCCGCCGCGGCCGGTCGTGTTGCCGAATTTCCGCGCGAGTTTGTAGAGTCCTTCGTTTGCCTCCGCGCCGCTGTTGCAAAAAAACGTGCGGCCCGGCAGACCGACGAGTTCGGTGATGCGCTGGGCGAGCAATCCCTGTGGACGGGTAAAATACAGATTGGACGCGTGCGTCAACGTCGCCGCTTGCGCAGCCAGCGTCGCGACAATCCGCGGGTGCGCGTGCCCGAGCGAATTCACCGCGATCCCGGCGCCGAAATCGAGATACTCGCATCCGTCTTCGTCCCACACCCGGGTCCCCTGCCCGCGCGCCAGGCAAAGCGGGAATCGCGCGTAGGTCGGCAGGACGTAGCGATCGAACAGTTCCCGGGTTGGCGGCGAATAGGACGCGGCGGCGGACATGGATTCGCAAAAAACGAAGCGGCGTTTTTACGGCCGATCCCTGCGCGACGCAAACGACATTTTCTGCCGCGGGCGGCCGATTCGCGCGTGCGCCTGCACCGCTCTGACTCAGCCAACGTTCGTGCCGGAGAAGTCGAACGGGATGAGATCGTTTTTGATCGGCAATCGGTATTTGTCCGGGTCGGCGTGGTTATACGGCCGCGTGGGCATGTTCAGGAACGATGCCTCTTCGGTGCCGATGTTCTGCACGGCGTGCCAGACGCCCTGAGGAATGACGAACAGCGCGCGGTGGCGTTCGCTGAAAGTCAGCACGTTGAGCAACCCACGCGTGGGCGAGCCTTGCCGATCGTCGAAAAACGCCCACAACAGCACGCCGCTCAGGATGGCGATGCGGTCGTCCTGCTTCGCGTGGACAATCCACCCTTTGATCGCCCCTGGCCGCACGCTCGTGCGATAAACAAAGACCAGCGGCGCGGCATGGATTCCCCACGCGGGCCGGTAGATTTCGACGATGTCGCCGCGCGCGTCCTCCACCGGCGGCAGACGACGGACGACGAGGCCGTCGATGCGCGGGCCGACGGGCTCGCCGTGCTCGTTGACGGTTTGCGAATCTTTTTTCATGGCGGAGCAAGGGCGAGCGCGGCAGGGCCGTTTTCGACCAGCGAGGTCTCCAACTGGGTCAGTGCCGGATCGCCGTGGTGCCGTTCGGCGAAGGCGGCGAACAAATCGAGGTAACGCTCCACTCCGCGCCGCAAGGTGGCCAGTGGCCGGCCGGCATCGCGCAGCGTGTAGCCGAGGATGGTGGAGCGGATGTCGGCGATTTCGCCGAGGGAGATCGGAAAGCTCGGCAACTCCGCGCGGATGTTTCTCTCGGCGATTTGCGCGCCGCTGGCGACAAAGAGGTCCCAGCGCGTCCGCGAGGTGTTGTTGGCATGTTTGCGATACTGCACGAGCGGCTCGGGCAGGTTTGCGGCGGGCACGACGCGCGCGGCTCGCGTGAGAAATTCGTAATCCGAATTCGACACGAACGCCGGATCGTAGCGCAGCCCGTGGCGCTCGAACGCCGCGCGCGGGAGCATCGCCGAGGACTGACGCACGGGCGAATCGAGCAGTCCGAGCCAGCGGATTTCCAGCGCGCTTTCCGGCATCGGTGTGACGTTCAACGGGTTCCCGGCGGCGTCGATGTTGGCGATGGCGGTGCCGAGCAGTCCGACGTGGGGATGCTCGCGCAAATAGCGGAGTTGCGTTTCGAGCCGGCTCGGGAGCGCGATGTCGTCGTGATTGAGGAAGGCGATATACTCCCCGCGGGCATGGCCCAGGGCGGCGTTGCGGGTGAGTGGAATGCCGCGGTTCTCCGGTTGAAAGAAGGACCGCACGCGCCGGTCGCGACGCGGCCATTCGCGCAGCCGTTCCGCACTGGCGTCGGTCGAGCCGTCATCCACGGCGATCAATTCGAGATCGCCGCACGTTTGCGCGAGCAGGCTCTCAATCGCCAGCGTCAGAAACGGCCCGGCGTTGAACACCGGCATCAGCACGCTGACCACCGGAACGCGGCACGGCATGAGACCCGTAAGCGGGAAAGACCGCCAGTTACTTCGTCACCCGCCGCCGACGCCGGGCCGCACGCAGCCCCAAGAGCCCGACCACGCCGGCGGCGGCCAGCGCGCTGATCGACGGCTCGGGCACCGGCGCGGCGAAATTGGAGATCGTGAAGCTGCCGCGCCTACGTAATTCACGCCGAGGCGAAAGCCGAAAACATATCCTGCGGCGACGGTGACCTGAGGAGTGCCCGTGAACGTGGCGGTTGAGCCACCGGCCTGACTCGTTAGCCGGGTTTCTGTTCCGTTGAGCACGTAACCTACGTAAGTGTCTGCAGCACGGGCCCGGTGCGCTCGGGCTGGCGGCGATGCATTTCTTCCAAGAGCGGCAGCGCCTCAGCGGGACGGCCAGCGGACAGGTGGCAAAGGCCGAGATTGTAGCGGAGCTCCTGTGCAGCAAGGTCGGCCGGGCTGCCCGCGATGGTCGACGTCTCGGCCGCGGCAGCCGGCGGCGAGGTCTCCCAACTCGGGGCAAAGCTGACGGCCGGGAACTGACCATCGCGCAGCGCCTGCGTCCACGGCCGACCGGCCATGTCGGAGCCGATGGGGAGACCGAAAAGGGTCAGGACCGTCGGAGTAACACCAAGAATGTGGCCGCCGTCGAACAGTTCGTCCGCGCGCGCGCCCGGCCCCGCGAGAAATCCGAAGCCGCGCATACGGTGCGTGGCGGCGTGAACCGCGTGCTTGTCCCGCGCCACGGTCGGACGGAGATGGTCTCCGAGGTAGCCGTGCGTCGAGACGAGCAGCACCGTGGCGTCCTCGCCTGCCTGCGCGACGAGCGTGCCGAGCGTGGCGTCCAGCAGCGCGTAAGCCGACTCTACAACGTGTCGATAGCGCGCAAAGTCCTCCTCCGCTGCGTGAGCGAGGCGCGGCGGGTGAAACTCCATGAAGTCGCGGCAGATTCCCTCCAGGCCGCCGAAGTAAACGGCGGCAAAATCCCACGGTTCGTTCTCCAAGGCGTAGCCAGCGGCGAAACCGACACTGGCCGTTTTCGCCACTTGGTGAGCGAGCCGCAGCACCCGCGGATCGGTCGCGACTTCTTCTGAGCGCTCGATATCCGGGACGAACTCTCGCAACTGTCCGGGGGACAACTCGCCGGGATGGAGCCGCAATTCGGCGAACGTCTCCACGAGTTCCGTTGGATGCACCGCGCCCGGCGGCAGCGGCCACGGTGCGTCGGCGGGGCCAGTGGCATCGGCGAAACGATCGGAAACGACGACGCCGGGCAGCGGCTCGGCCGGATGGCTGGCAGGCCAGGCGACCACATGCGTTTTGAATCCGCGTTCGGCGAGGAAATTCCACACGGCCGGGCAACGCCGCGCGAAGCGTGAAATGGGTCGCGCCTCGCGGCCGTCCGGCGCCGGTTCGTGAAAGCCGAGCACGCCGTGGTGTTCGGGCCGCCGGCCGGTGGCGACAGAATTCCAAAGCAGCGGCGCAAACGTGGGCGCGAACGTGCCCAGCGCACCGAGCGCACCGCGGCTGATGAGCCGCTCGAGGTGCGGCATGCGGCCGGCGTCGAGCAGCGTGTGGATCGTCGGCAGGTCGGCCGCGTCCCAGCCGATGAGAAGCAGCTTCGGACGCGATGTTTCCGACATGACGGAAGCGCGAACGGCGCGGTTCACGCAGCGCCGGATGCTTACCCGACGAAAGACTTCGGATCGCTGTATTCCATCCCGTGCGCCTCGGCCACCGCGCTGTTGGTGACTTTGCCGTCGAACACATTGATGCCGCCGCGCAGGGCCGGCTGGCGCGCGATCGCCTCCGCCAGCGAGCCGCTGTCGGCGAGGAGCTCGAGGTAGCGATACGTCACGTTGTTGAGCGCCTGCGTGGCGGTGCGCGCGTAGGCGCCGGGCATATTGGCCACACAATAGTGGGTCACGCCTTCCTCGACGTAGATCGGATCATGGTGCGTCGTCGGGCGCGAGGTCTCGGCGCAGCCGCCCTGATCGATAGCGATATCGACCAACACACTGCCGGGTCGCATGATTTTGAGCATGTCGCGCGTGATGAGCTTCGGCGCGCGCGCGCCGGGAACGAGGACCGCGCCGACGAGCAGATCGACCTTCGGCAGCAGCTCGATGAGGTGCGCCTCGCTCGAAAATAGCGTGTGCGCGCTGTGCATCGTGATGTCGAGAAAACGCATGCGTTCGAGATCGACTTCGAGAATCGTCACGTCCGCGCCGAGGCCGGTCGCCATGCGCGCGGCGTTCACGCCCGAGCTGCCGCCGCCGATGACCACGACACGTCCGGGCAAGACGCCGGGCACGCCGCCGAGCAGCACGCCCGCGCCGCCTTCGTGTTTCGCGAGAAAGTAGCCGCCCATGATGATCGACATGCGGCCGGCGATCTCGCTCATTGGCTCGAGGAGCGGCAGGCGGCGGTTCACCTCGATGGTTTCATAAGCGATGCCGGTGACGCCGCTGGCGACGAGCGCGTCGGTCAGCGGCCGGCTGGCGGCCAGGTGCAGGTAGGTGAAGAGGAGCTGGCCCTTGCGAAGAAGGCCGTATTCCTCCGGCAGCGGCTCTTTGACTTTGACGATGAGATCGGCGCGCGCGAACACCTCCGCGTGCGTGTCGATCATCGTCGCGCCCGCGGCTTCGTAATCTTTGTCTGGGTAACCGGAGCCGACGCCCGCGCCGCGTTCGACGAGGACCTGGTGGCCACGCTTGGTGAGTTGGTAAGTGCCAGCCGGGAGGAGAGAAATGCGGTTTTCCTGCTGCTTGATTTCTTTGGGGACGCCGATGATCATGCGCCAGTGTAGCGCGGCCGGCGCGCGCTGCATCTCCGAAAAATAGGCGATTTTTTCGCGTCCGTTCGCCTAGTTCAAAGAAGGGTCGTCAGGCGCTGCGGCGAGCAGTTTGAACGCAGGGCCGAGGCTGCTCATGATACCGAACCAGAGCTTTTCCTCGACGGCTGGCGGCGGATCGAAAAAACGTCGCTGCGGCTTCACGAGCACCCAGGCATTTTGCTCGATCTCCCCTTCGAGCTGGCCGCCCCCCCAGCCAGCATAGCCGACGATGGCGCGCAGACGACGCGCGGAATGGGGACTGCCGCCGGCCACGTCGTGTTCGTCCGCGAGCAGCCCGCCGACTTCTTCGAGCGAAAGGTTGTGCCGGAATTTCAACGCGCCCTTGCCCGCGCGCGCCGGGTCGTTTGTCCAGCCGACTTCGGCAAAGCTGAGCTGATCCTGCCCAACAGGTCCGCCGAGATAGACTGGCACGCGCGCGAGGACTTCCTGCGCGTCGTGATTCGGCAGGACCTCTGCCGCGGTGCGACCGAGCGGGCGATTCAAGATCAACCCAAACGCGCCAGCCTCGGCGGTATGCGCGGTGAGGTAGAGCACGGCCCGGCGAAAGTTCGGATCGCGCAGGCTCGGATGGGCGACCAGCAGGGAACCCACAAACGTCCTGTTGCCGCCGCTGCCCGCAGATTCGTCCCCCTCCTCTCCCCCGCTTCCGCTGCTGCCGCCTGTGGGAGAATTTTTACCTGTCTTGCGCATGGGAAAAAAGCGGACGCCAACGCCGAATCGTGACCGCGACCGACGGAGACGGCGGCCGCGTCCTAACCTAATCGGTCGTCAAAAACGCGATGCGCGCACGGCCGCGCTGCCCCGGCTTCCTCGTCTGTTGCCGCCGGCTGCTGCGCGATTCATCCATCCGCGCCAACCGTGCCCCACCCCCTTCTGCCGACGACTCTCCGGGATAAAGCACGAGCTGTTTGGCGTTCATCTTCTGCCGCACATACGCGGGCACGCCGTAGCCGCCCTCGACGTGTCCGCGGCCGATCAGCACGACGATTTTGCCGCCCGGCTGCGCCCGCAAATATTCGACGATCCGGCCGGCCATGGTCTGATCCCACAGGGACTGGGCGCGATAATAATTTTGCAGATTGGTCCCGCCCGCCGTGCCGGCATGTGGGTTTTGCGCCATCTGTTCGGAGAAGTGCTCGAAACCACCCGGGATGGGGCGAAACCCGGTCGGCACGAAGGCGCGATCCGCAGCTTCCAGCGACTGGCCGCGCGCGAGCTTGGAGGTCAGGGCACGAGGCGCATTCAGCGCGATAACGCGCACCCGTTCGTCGCGGCTCCAGCGCAGCATTTTTTCGTAGAGCTGCGAGAAACCGCCCCAGTGTTTTTGCCATTCCACGCGCTCGAGCAACGCCTCGCTGGCGAGCTGGCCGCGCTGCCATTGGTCGAGGAGGTCCTGCTGGGAAACGTCGAACATTTCCCAGCCGGCGGAAAACGCGACGCCGCGCGATTTGAGGCCGCGCATCACATCGAACTGGTATTCGTGGTGCGAGTCGTTCGTGTGGACTTCGCTGATGTAGAT
>CAXTRS010000087.1:0-815 GCA_964246635.1 uncultured Chthoniobacterales bacterium
AAACAAACCCTGCGGCGCCGCGGGCGGCGACCGCGGCGCGCGCGAGCACGGGCGCCAGCGCGCCGTCGCCGGTCGTGCGGTCGCCGCCGCCGCCGGGCCGTTGCACGGAGTGCGTCGCGTCGAAGACGGTGAGAAAGCCGCCCTCGCGCATCCACGCCAGCGAGCGCATGTCGGCGACGAGGTTGTTGTAGCCGAAGGTGGTGCCGCGTTCGGTGAAAAAGAAGCGCGCCTGCGCTCCTTTTGCGGCGGCCGCCGCGCGCAATTTTTCCGCGATCGGCTTCACGTCCCACGGCGCGAGGAATTGCCCTTTCTTGACGTTGACCACGCGCCCGGTCCGCGCGGCGGTTTCGATGAGATCGGTTTGCCGGCAAAGGAACGCCGGGATTTGGAGCACGTCGATCCACTCCGCCGCCAGCTCGGCCTCTGCGGGCGAATGCACGTCGGTCGTCACCGGCACGCTGAGTTCGCGGCCAATCGCGCCGAGCAATTCGCAGCCGGCGCGCGCATCGCTGCTGCCGCGAAACGACTGGCCCGAAGTGCGGTTGGCCTTATCGTAGGAGGCTTTGAAAACGAACGCCGCGCCAGCTTCTGCGCAGATCGCCGCGATTTCGCGCGCGTGATGCCAGAGAAATTTTTCGCCCTCGATCACGCATGGCCCAAGAATGAATAAGGGCAGCCCCCCGCCGCCGAGAGTCGCGCGCTCGCCAATTTTCAGCGGCGCGAGCGCGCCGGGAGTCTGAAGCTCAGGCATGGGAATGGAACGGTGCCGCGGCGGCTGGCTGTAGCGGGGGGGGGGGGGGGGGCGGTGTGGGGGG
>CAXTRS010000087.1:825-5004 GCA_964246635.1 uncultured Chthoniobacterales bacterium
CTGGAAAAGGGCGGTCATAGACCGCCGCTACAGTTAGCTGCCGTAACTTTTCGTGAACCGTTTCTTCGATTCGCGTTCCTCGGCCTCGGCAGCGCTCGGCGTGGGCGCAGCAGGTTGCGGCGCCTCGTCGGTCGCTGATTCCGCGACCGCGGCAGATCCCTCATCCGCCTCGGAAGCTGCGATCGGCGGACGTGCCGCGCCTGCCGTCGCCCCGCCGCCTTTCTGCGACGCCTCGACAAACGCCATTTGGAGATTGCCGAGCACGTTACGCAGGATTTTCGTTTCTTCGTCGGAAAGGTTGCCGCGCGTTTTTTCCTGGATCATCGCCAGTTGGTCGATGAACAGGCGGGCGAGGTCGAGATTCACTTCGGCCCGGCCGGTCGATGGGTTCGGCGTCAATCCGAGAAAGAGCGACGCGTTTTGCGCCTGCATCATCACGAACTCGACGAACCGGGCGGCCATTTCGCCAGTGTGGGCGCTCTTTTGCACTTCAGCCATAAGGGATTGGAGGAGAGGTTGAGGTCAGGGTGAAACCGGCTCCATCGGCGGACGCACGACGGCAACGACCGCCGGCTGGTTGCGGAAAAGCCGGCCGGCGGTGGCGCGGACTTCGGCGAGCGTCACCGCGTCGATCGCGGCGGGCACGTCACGGTAGTGCAGGTAGCCGAGACCGTAAAGTTCGTCGAGCGAGACCGTGAAGGCGAGGCTCGCGTTGCTCTGGTGCGCGATGGCCTGTTTGCCGATGAGCTTCTTTTTCGCGCGCGCCAACTCGGCGGGGTCGAGACCGTCCGCGGCCAGGCGGGCGATTTCCTCCTCGAAGGCAGCCCGCACGAGGGTCAGCTTTTGCGGATCGGTGCCGACGTAGAAATTGAAGACGCCGGGCACGAGTCCCGGCATCTGCGAGCTGCCGAAGAAGTTGGCGAGGCCGAGTTCTTCGCGGATGCGAACGAAGAAGCGCGAGCCGAGATCGCTGCACGCTTCGTCAATGAGCTCGACGGCGTGCCGCGAGGGGTCGCGCACGGTGATGCCACGGTAGCCGATCATCAGCACAGCCTGCTCTTTGTCCATCAGGTCTTCGGCGAAAAAATTGTTCGCGAGTGGCGCGGGCGCGGCCGGCGCGGGGAAGGCCGGCGCGCCGGCGGGGAGGTCGGCGCGCAATGCTTCGAGCTGCGCGCGGACGGCGGGGGCGGCGCCCCGCCGCCGCGGCCACGAGAAAGCGTCGCTGATAATCGAGCAACTCCGCGCGCGTGATTCCCGCCGGGGCTACCGGCGAACCGCTGTGGCGCAAGCCGTAAGGATGCCCGCCGAAAAGGTAACGGCGCAGAAGATTGCGCGCGACCGAGGTGGGATGTTCGTCCTCGGCTTTGATCGCGGCGAGTTGCACTTCGCGCTCGCGGGCGACGGCGGCTTCGGGGAAATCGGCGTGGCGCAGAATGTCCGCGAGGATGTCGAGCGCCAGCCCGAGGTCGGGCTGCATGACTTCGAGCGACACGCTCACCGAATTGTTGCCCGCCTCGCTGCCGATCGACCCGCCGACGGCTTCGATGGCGTCGGCGATTTCCTCCGCCGTGCGGTTCTGCGTGCCCTTGAGCAACGCGCGGGAGAAGAGCCGGCTGAGGCCGTTGGTTTCCGCCGTTTCGCTCAGCAGGCCGCCGCAAAACACGGCGTCGATGTTCACGAGTGGTAGGCGTGTATCCTCGCGCACGAGCAAGCGCAGGCCGTTGGAAAGCTCGAACTTCTGCACCTCGCCGGCCTCGTGAATAGACCCGAGCGCGACCGAGCGCTGCGTCGAACCCTCGGGATCGAGCGAGGTGAGCGTGAGTTGATCTCCGCCCAGATAGCGCCGCGCGACGCGCACGATGTCGTCGCCGCTCACGCGCTGAATCGCCGCGAGATAATCGCGCGAAAAATCGAGATTGCCGGTGAGCAGCCAGTTCGAGCCGAGGTCGCTCGCCTGGCCGCGCATCGTCACCAGCGCGCCGAGCTGGTTGTTGAGGATGATTTTTTTCGCTTTTTCGAGTTCCGGCGCGGAAATGCCTGCGCGCTGGATGTCCGCGATGACGCCCAGGATCGCATCGGCCGCCCTGTCGCGATTGGCTGGCTCGGCCGTGGCGTCGAAGCCGAGCACGCCGGGCTGCGCGGGCAGATACGTGTAAGCGGCAACGCAGTGCGCCAGGCCGAGCCCTTCGCGCACGCGCTTGTAGAGCCGCGAGGAACGCCCCTCGCCCAGCGCGGTGGCGAGCACGTCGAGGGCTGGCACGTCGGGGTCCGTGACGGCCGGGATGTGCCAGGCGCCGGTGAGCCGCGAAAGCTCCGTGGGGAAATCGCGCTGCGCCGTGCGCCGGCCGATCTGCGGCGGCTCGGCGGCGATGAACAACGACGGCAACGCGCGCTGCGGATGGTCCGCGAAAATCGTCTCAAGCTGCGCGAGGATCGCCGCGCCGTCCACGTCGCCGACGATGACGAACCACATGTTGTTCGGCACGTAGCGGGCGTGGTAATACGCGAGCACGTCTTCGCGCGTGAGCTGGTCGAACACGTCGAGATACCCGATGACGGGATGGCGATACGGATGCTCGCGAAACGCCGTGGCGAAGAGTTGCTGGCTGGCGACGCGGTCGGGATCGTCCATCACCATCGCGAACTCGCGCCGGATGACTTCCTGCTCTTTGAGCAACTCGTCCGCGGGCAAGGTCGAGTTCAACACCGCGTCGGCGAGCACGTCGAGCGCAACCGGCACGCCCGCGCGCGGCGCGTCGATCCAATACACGGTGCGGTCGAACGACGTGTAAGCGTTGATGTAGCCGCCTTCGTCCTGGATCGCCTGCGCGATGGCGCTCGTGTTGCGCGTCGGGGTGCCCTTGAAGAGCATGTGCTCGAGCAAGTGCGAAAGCCCCGCGCCGAGCCAGCGGTCTTCGTGGATGCTGCCCGTGCCGACCCACGCCTGGAGGCTGGCCACCGGCGCGCTGCGGTCTTCCTGCAAAATGACGGTCAGCCCGCCGGGCAGCCGGTGAACGCGCGCGGTGGTGAGGGGAAATCCGATCGGTTCGGACGAAGCGGTGGCGGCGGCAGTGCGTTGGGACGAAGCAGGGGAAGAAGAATCGACCGTCGTCATAGTTGGCGGAACGAGCGAAATCGGCACGGGGGAAAAAGCCGCTGCGATAGTCAACCGTGTTGCCGGACCATCGAGCGAGCGCGGGAAGCTACATCAGGACTGGGCAAAGGGCGAGGGCGGCGCGGATTTCGTCGCAGCCAGGATGTCGCCGGGCGCGCGTGCCGCCGCCGCCGGTCGATACGGCGCCACAAAGGCTTCGTGAAAGTCGAAAACACCCGCGAAGTCCTCGGGCGAATCGCCTTCGTTTTTCCCGAAAATGCGGGCGTCGATGAGATGATAAACGATCGCGCCGATATCCGCGGTGGAATGAATGCCCCAGTGCGCGAGCACGGTGATCGCCATCGGCCCCCATTCCGCCAGCGCGAGGTCGCGCGCGCCTGCCGCGAGCTGCTGGCCGGCAACGTGGCGCTCGGGTTCGTCCTTCGTTCCACCCGTGCCGCCACTGCTGCTGCCGCCGCTGCGTTTCTGCGCTTTGCGGGCCGATCCACTCGCGGCTTCCTGCCGTTTGAGGGTGAATTCCAGCGCCTCGCGGACGAAAAGATAGGCCTCTTTTTCGAAGCGCGGGTCGGCCGCGACCAAGGCGTCGAGGCAATCGGAGAAATCGGATTTTTGCATGAGGGACGTGAGCGCTTTTGGCCGACGGCGGACGCGGCGCACGGGTGGCTGGCGCTCCGTAGGGAGGAATCGCTCTCGGCGCGGGTCGCGCGCGTGGCTTTCCCCGCGTTTTCGCCGGTCAGCGTTCCGCCACCGTGCGGCCGGCGGGCGCTGGTCGCGGCGTTGCGATCGTCGCGCTCGCGGCGGATCGGGCCTCCTCGCGGCGCGCGTCGCGCCAGTGTTTGACGGCTGCGCCGAGCACCGCCGCGAAGAGCACGGCGGCCAGCAGGCATTGTTCGCGTGCGGTCAGAGTGAACATCTCCTTCTCGGACAGCCATCTCGAACGAAGGCTGCGCACCGATACGGTTCGCGATCGAAGTTGTCAACTTGCACCTGTGGCGGGCAGTGGCGCGCTTTCGTTGCGCGGGCTGGGAATCGGAAAGGGAAAGGGGCGCACGGGGGTCCCCCCC
>CAXTRS010000087.1:5064-9429 GCA_964246635.1 uncultured Chthoniobacterales bacterium
GGCGCGCGCCCCCGGGCGGCGGCCCGCCCCCCCCCCCCCCTTCCTTAATTTACCAACCCCAACCACGACTGCGGGGCGTCGCTATCCGGGATCGAGACGCCGCGACAACTCAGCGAAATTCATGTTCGATCCCATCGAGGTAAGTCGAAATCGTGTCGGTGCGCCGGCCCCGCGGGGCGAGCTGACGGAGGTTGCGGCCCATCTGAAAATACGGCTCGAACGCGCCGCTCGGCGTGTTGAGTTGCGTGGCCTCGAACCAATTCAAATAATCCGCCACGGCTTCCTGGCGGGTGCGCGCTTCCGCACGCGCCGCGGCCAGCGCGCGCAGGCGGGCGGCGGCTCCGTCGAACGCGCCGCGGCTCAGATTCGCCACCACGGCTTCGTAGCCGGCGACGATTTCTCGATACGCAGGATGTGCCTGCGCCACGAGCGCGAGCAGAGCCGCGCGAGTATTGCCGAGCCGCGCGGCGTTTTCGCGCGTGTGCCGTCTGCCGGGTTTCAGAAATTTCGGGAACTCCTCCAGCGAATAGACCCGATCCTGGCTTCCTCCGGGCACCGGCGCCGGCGTTTTTTTCGTTTTGTCACCTGCCGGCGCAGCCATCGGTGCGTGGGACGGTTCGAGCAATGCCGCCAGACGGCGTTCCGTTTCCTCCAGCCCGAAAATCTCGAACGCTCCCTGCCCGGCCGAAAGCCGGGTCAAGACCGCGGACAACCGGCGCTGCAAATCGCCCGGCGCGTCGCCGAGACTGGGGAAGCCCCAGCGTAAGGCGGCGAACCCGGTTTGCGCGTCGCCCTGTGCCGAGGGCAGGGCACGCAGAAACGCCGTGAGACCCGCGCGACCTTCCGACACTTCGTGGGTCAGCAGATGCACCAGCCCGAAAGCGCAGGCGCGATACAGACCGCGCGAGGCGGAGTCGAGTTCGGCGGGGTCGCGGCTGAGAAAACTCTCAACGGAAAGACCACCCGCGCTGCTGCTCAGCGTGGTCGCCGCGACGCGCATCGCCGAGCGAGTCTCTGGAGACGACACCGCCGCGGGTGTCTCGCCGGCGAGCGCCGCGTTTTCCACCGCCGCCGCGCAGCCTTCGACCAGCCACGGCGGGGGCAGTTGAAAGGCGCGGCCCGCCGGCAATTCGGGGCGGTCGCGATAGGCGATTTCGAGGAGCAGGGCGCGCACGATTTCGTCGCGCGGGCGCACGAGCGCGGCGCCCGCGTCAGCGCCCGCCGAACCGCCGCCCAGGCGCAAATCGAGCTGCACTTTCAACCCCGTGCCGGTCTGGGCGAGCGCGAGCCGGCTGGGGCGAATTTCCCCCGGCAACCCAGGGATGGGCCGGACCAGGTGCAGCACGATCGGCAGGCGCCAGTCGTCGCGCAGATCGAGCAGCCGCAAGAGCGCCGCCTTGGTTTCCTCGGCCGCCTGACTCAGCGCCGCGCGCCGCGCGCCGTCGTGCGCATAAACGACGAACTGCCGCGTCGCGCTCACGCTGCGGCGCAGCGGCGGCAGCGGCGGCGCGAGGATCTGCCCCCAAGATGGACAATCCGCGCAGGTAACTGCCAGCGCGACCGCGATCTTTAGAGCGCCACTCATTTCAGCAAGTCCCGGCAGGGGCGACAGAGCTATAGCCCACGGCGTGAGCCGTGGAAATGATCATTGGAAATGTTCCAGCCCCGGCAGGGGCTGGGTCCCTTTTCCTATCGAAACCCACGGCTCACGCCGTGGGCTATGGCTCTGTCGCCCCTGCCAGGGCTAAAACAAGCGGAATTGAGCACGCGGCTGGTAACCTCATCCCAGCGATTCGCTGGCTGGACCGCCAGTGACTAAATTCAAAGCCCCGAGGTCGTGAGCTGCACCTGGCCGGGTCGGAAAGCCACCGAGCCCATTTGCTCGACCAGCTTCTTATCGCTCTTCTCCGCGGCCCAGGCTGGCGCGAACAGCGTGTCGAGCGGCTTTACCAGCGCGGCCGGCAGCGGCAGCCGGCCGAGGCGGGCGCCGACAGGCACCGTCGTCAGCTTGCCGCTCTTCAAATCGACCCGGTTCGCGACGCTGAAGTAGAGCGGAAAATCGAAAATCGACATCCGCTGCGTGACATTGCACACGTTGCCTTCGAGGAAGCGAACGTAGATCTGCTCGAACTTGAGGCCAAACACGCTGTCCTGACTTTTCTTCGGCCGCACGTTGTTCTTGAGATACGCATTCACGTCGTTCTCGCTGTAAGCGACCGAGCGCACCACGCGGGCGTCGATCAGCGATTGCAGTTCGGCGTCAATCTGCCGGGCGTTGTCGATCTGCTCCTGCTTGAAGGTCGGCACGTCCGCCGGCTCGCGCGCGGCGACCACGAGCGCGGCGAGGATCGCGCCGATCACGAGGCTGAGCAGGAAGTTTTTCACTACCTCCATCGGTCGCACGCGCGACGGCTGCATGAGTTTTTGCACTTGCCGCTGGAATTCCGCGGGGTCGCGCCGCGTCGGCACGGCTTCGGGCGGCAGCAGGCTGCGGTCGAGCTTGGCGCCGCAGTTGTGGCAATACACGCGTTCGGGCTCGTTCTCGAACTTGCACTCTTTGCAGAGCAGCGTGGGCGGTGCGGCGGGCGTGCGGGCGGCCATGGTCGTCGGAAAGTGAGGGGTAATAAATGGTGATTCGAAGATGGGGCAGCTCAATCGGCTTTTTTCGGCGCCGAAGAAGCGGAAGAGGGCGCTGCTCCAGAAGCCTTGGGAGCAGGAGACGCACCACTTCCGCCGCCAGCGGGCGTCGAGGCTGCCGGGGCTGCCGCAGGCGTCTTCGTTTTTTCGCCGCCGCCGCTCTCGGAGGGCGCGGCTTTTTTCTCGGCCCCGCCGGCTTCCTTTTTGGCCGCCTCCTTGTAGCCCTCGCTGCGGTAGTCGGTGATGTAAAAGCCGGAGCCTTTGAAGATCAGCCCCGCGCCGGTGCCGAGCAGTCGCTTGACTTCACCCCGGCCCCAGCCGCCCTCCATCTGACAAAGGCTCTCCGGGCAAATCGTAAAGCGCTCGTCCTTCATGGACTGCACGGCCTCAAAGGTTTTCTGACACTTCTCGCAACGGTATTCGTAAGTCGGCATGTGCGGTAAAAAACGGCGGAAAATTTTCTGCGGCGCGCGCCCGGTCCGGCTCTCGCCGCGGGCAGCGCGCCCGCGGGGTCGAAAACCGGCCCTGCCACGCGCCCGCTTCTGGAATTTCCCCATAGCAGAGCCTGCGCCTCCCGGCAAAGCGGGAATTTATTTGCGCGGTTGACGGAACGCGGGTTGCTGACTTTGTTAGCCACCATTTTCCGAGACCCCTGCTCCATGCCTGCTTTTCCTGCCATGACCCAAGTCTGTTCTTCGCTCCTCGCTGCCGCGGCGCTGCTGCTGGCTCTGGCCACGGCCGCCTGCTCTTCGGGCGACCCCCGTTTCTCCGACCGCGATTCGCGCTATTACTACCGGCCGAACGTGGACTCCAATCGCGCCGCGGCCGACGCCGTTTCTTATTGGGACGGCGACGGGGTCAAAGGCTCGCCCTCGATCGAAATCCGGCTCGGCGAACAGCGCGCTTATTTTTACAAAGGCGACACTCTGGTCGGCGTGGCGCAGGTTTCCACCGGGCGCGAGGGCTACGACACGCCGGCGGGTTCCTACAAAGTCATCCAAAAAGACAAGGACCACCGCTCCTCGGTCTATGGCGACTACGTCGATCCGGTGACCCAGCAAGTGGTCGTGCGCGACGTGGAAAACGGCAAGACGCCGAAGCCGCCGGGCACCGTGTATCTCGGCGCGTCGATGCCATTTTTCCTGCGGGTCCACGGCGGCATCGGCATGCACGCCGGCTACCTGCCGGGAGTGCCCGCCAGCCACGGCTGCATCCGCATGCCGGAGACCATGGCGGAGAATTTCTTTTACAACTGCGGCACCGGCACGCCGGTGAAGATCACGCGCTAGCAGCGAACCCTCGCCCGCATGGCGCACTCGTCGGACAGCTCGGGATCGCCGCCTTTGGAAATCGGCGCGCGGGAAGCGCAGGAACTGCTTTCCGGTGAAGGCAGGCATGGCCCCGTGCGACTCATCGATTGCCGCGATCCCGACGAGTTTGCGTTCAACCAGATCGCGGGCGCCGAACCGATCCCGCTGCCGACACTGCCGGGCGCAGCCGCCGCGCGCCTCGGTGAAAATCGGGACGCCGAGATCGTGGTTTATTGTCATCACGGCATGCGCTCCGCCCGCGCGGCAGAAATCCTGCGCGCGCTCGGCTACCGCAACGCCCGGAGCCTCGCCGGCGGCATCGACCGCTGGTCGCTCGAGATCGATCCTGCGGTGCCGCGCTACTGAGCCAGCCAACCCGGAAAACGGTCAAGGGACGCCAGGGCGCGCTGCTGGCAGC
>CAXTRS010000087.1:9439-14685 GCA_964246635.1 uncultured Chthoniobacterales bacterium
TTTTTACGCCGACCGTGTCGGCGGCGACTCGCTTTCGCGCGCCGCACCCTCGCTAGGACGAGCCGACGACCGCAGCAGGTCGCGAATTTCGGTGAGCAACACGACATCCGCCGGCACCTCGGCGACTTTCGCGGGCTTGGCTTCCTCGCGGCGCTTCATTTTGTTCAGCGCTTTGACGATCAGGAAAATGCAGAAGCCGATGATGAGGAAGTTGATTAGAACGGTGATGAAGTTTCCGTAAGCCAGCACCGGCCCGAGCTTTTTCGCGTCCGCGAGGCCGAGGCCCGGCGTGACCTTATCGCTCAGCGGCAAGTAGAGATTGCTGAAATCCAGATTGCCGAGAATCTTGCCAATGGGCGGCATGACCACATCCTCCACCACGGAAGTCACCACCTTGCCAAAGGCCGCGCCGATGATGACGCCGACCGCCAGATCGACGACGTTGCCTTTGTTGATAAACTCTTTGAATTCCTGGACGATGCTCATGGTCGGGTGATTTCAACAGAGCCCCCGCCCGCGGTCAATCCGCCTGTTGTTCACCACGTGCGCCCTGCACACGCGCGGCGACTTTCAGGCGCAACGCATTGAGCGCGATGAAGCCGCTGGCATCGCTCTGGTTGTAAGCCTGCGTTGGGTCGGCTTCCATCGTGGCGAGGTGCGGGTTGTAAAGACTCACCGGGCTGCGCCGGCCGGCGGCGATGAGATTGCCTTTGTAGAGTTTGACGCGCACCTCGCCGGTGACGTTGCGCTGCGACTCGGTGATGAGCGCCTGGAGCGCTTCGCGTTCGGGCGCGAACCAGAAGCCGTTATAGACGAGCGTCGCGTATTTCGGGATCAGCGAGTCGCGCAGGTGCATGACTTCGCGGTCCATCGTCAGCGATTCCATCTGGCGATGGGCGAAGTGCAAAATCGCGCCGCCCGGTGTTTCATAAACGCCGCGCGATTTCATGCCGACGAACCGGTTTTCCACCATGTCCACCCGGCCGACGCCGTGGCGGCCGCCGAGCTTGTTGAGCGCGAGCATGACGCCGAGCGGATCGAGCGTTGCGTCTCCACCAGCGTCCAGCGAGACATTTTCGGGCAAGACGGATTTCGGGTCGTCGAGTTTCAGCCCGACACAGTTTCCGCGCTCGAAACGAAGCTGCACGGTTTCAGGTCGGTCCGGCGCGTCTTCGGGCGACACGCTGAGCTTGAACATCTCGCGATTTTCCGGCGCCGAGGCGTCGAACCAGGGGTCTTCGAGAATGCCGCTCTCGAAGGAAATGTGCAGCAAATTGCGGTCGGTCGAATACGGCTTCGCCGCGCTCGCGGACACCGGGATAGCGTGCTTTTCCGCGTAAGCGATCATCTCCGCGCGACCGGGAAATTGCGCGCGATAACGCTCCTGCCGCCACGGCGCGATGACTTCCAGCCCTGGCGCCAGCGCCGCCGCGGCCAGCTCGAAGCGCACCTGGTCGTTCCCCTTCCCCGTCGCTCCGTGTGCGACGGCATCGGCGCCCTGTTCACGCGCGATCTCGACCATGCGCTTGGCGATGAGCGGCCGCGCGATGCTGGTGCCGAGAAAATACTGGCCTTCGTAAATCGCCCCAGCCTGGATCAGCGGAAAAATAAAATCGCGCGCAAATTCCGCGCGCAAATCCTCGACAAAACAACGGCTCGCGCCCGTGCGCAGCGCCTTCGCTTCGAGCCCGTCGAGTTCCTCTTCCTGCCCGATGTCCGCGCAGAAGGCGATCATCTCCGCGGCGCAGGTTTCGCGCAGCCACGAAAGGATGACCGACGTGTCCAGCCCACCCGAGTATGCGACGACGATTTTCATGGGAAAATTCCGTGACGATTGCGCGCCCGCCCTACACCGAAACCAGCCGAGCGTCGATGGACGTTTTTCACCGACCGACAGGAAATTCGCCGGGATTTCGCTTGCGTTCCGTGCGCCTCCGAGGGAGAGTGTGCCCTCGCAAATCGCGGGGTGGAGCAGCCCGGTAGCTCGTCAGGCTCATAACCTGAAGGTCGTAGGTTCAAATCCTACCCCCGCAACCAATGTGCAAGCTGCTGCAGCCGAGCTCCTTGCGGAAATTAGAAGGCCGAAAAACGCCTCAGTTCCAGCAAAACTTCCAGCAAATTGCCCATTATTTCGCTAGAGGGCCACTAGGTGCCCGCTACCCCGGCACTACTCGCCCACTGCTCGCTAACGGCGGCTGCGGATCGTCTCGTATCCTCTTCCCTGGCAACCCACACCAGAGAAGGAGAGAACGACCGTGCCCGAAGCCAAATACCGACTGTTTCGCCGCGCCAGCGGTGATTACATACTTGACGCACCGCCGCGACAATGGGCCGACCGTCACGACTACGATACGAGGGCGACGCTCGCCAAGAGGGCGGTGGCTGGCCGATTTCTTTCCCGCTCTGCGTCAAGTATGTGATTACCCTGACTTACCTACCTACATGACGCCCCATGACAAAATTCCTTTCAAAGCCTTCGTTTTTCTGCCGAATCCTCGTTTCAAGGAAGAGGACAATACCTTACTCAGTTAGGCACATAACGTTCTGATTCAGACGAAATTAAGTGAAGTGAATGGAGAGGGAATTGAACCCCCCGACACGAGGATTTTCAGGATACTGCTCATGGAGCAGCGACCACGCAGTAGAAGCCCAAAGCAGCAGTGGCGTTATTGTCGGTCAAGATTCACGTCATTGGGCTGGGCGGCGGGTTCGTGCTCGTGTTCTCGTCCACTCGGTGGCTCACGATGCTTCGACGGCGACTTTGAGGGTGCGGTTGCTCACGTTATTGCCGTCGTCGTCGCGCAGCCGCCAAAACATGGCCGAGGCCACAATCGTCAGCGCGCCCATGGTGAGAAACGCCTTGTGCAGAGCGGGGATGGTCTGCACGGGATCGGTCTGGTTGACGTGGCCGAGAAACCAGGTGGCGAGCAGTGCCCCGAAGGCCACGCCGAAAGAGAGTGACATCTGCTGGGCGGTGCTGGCGATGCTGCTGGCTTTGCTGGCGTCGCGGTTGTCCACGTCAGCGTAAGCGAGCGAGTTCATGCTGGTGAATTGAATCGAAGAGAAGAATCCTTGGGCGAAACTCAACGGCAGAATCGCCCACACCGGGGCGCCTTGCGCCACGAATTGGAACAGCGTGATCGTCAGGCCGAGCAGGACAGTGTTCACCACGAGCACGTTGCGATGGCCAAAGCGCGCGAGCAGGTCACGGTTGATCGTTTTCGTGCCGATGGCGGCGAGCGCCTGGGGCACCGTCAACAAGCCGGCCTGCCAGGCGGGGTAACCCAGCCCGATTTGATAAAGCAGCGGCAGGAGAAAGGGCATGCCACCGATGCCAAGGCGGGTGACGAAGCCGCCGATGACCGAGACATTGAAGGTGCGAATGCGAAAGAGGCGCAGCGCGAGCACCGGGGCGGAAACGCGCCGAGCGTGCCAGCCGTAGGCGACCAGCAGGACAATCGATAACGCGAGCAGCAAAGCGATCTGGTGCGGCGGCAGGCGGTGCTCACCAAAGACCTCCAGCACGTAGGAGAGCAGCGCGATGCCGCAGCCGAAGAGCACGAAGCCGACGCGATCCAGCCGCGGAGCGCCGGGTTCGCGAAAATCGGGCATGAAGCGCTTGACCATCCAAAGTCCCGCGAGGCCGAAGGGCAGGTTGATGAGGAAAATGACCCGCCAGGGCAGCCAATGCACGATGACTCCGCCGAGGAAAGGGCCGATCAGCGGCCCGATGAGCGCAGGCATGACCACGTAGTTCATGGCCGTGATCAATTCGGAGCGCGGAAACGCGCGGATCATGGCCAATCGGCCGACCGGCATCATCATCGCACCGCCCATTCCCTGGAGGATGCGCGAGCCGACCAGCATCGGCACGTTGAGCGAGACGCCGCAAAGCAGCGAGCCGACCGAAAACAAAATGATCGCCAGCGAAAACACGCGTCGCGTGCCGAAACGATCGGCCATCCAGCCGCTGATCGGGATAAAGACAGCCAGGCTCAGCGTGTAGCTGGTTAGCACCGCTTTGAGGGTCAGGGGCTCGACCCCCAGGCTCTGCGAAATCGTGGGGACCGCCGTGTTGACGATGGTGGTGTCCAACGTCTCCATGAACAACGCCACCGCCACGAGCCACGGCAGGTAGGCGCGCACCGTCGCTGGCAGCGGAGAAGCATCGTCGGTTGTGACATCACGAGAAACCTGAGGAGCAGCGAGACTGGACACAGTGGCGGATTTTTCCGAGTTAATCGAAGGTCGTGCGACGGCGCTGGAGCCTAAGCGCCAAGCGTGAAATTCGTAATCGGCCAAGAGCCGATCTCCGTCTTCACCACCTGGAGAACGCCCTTTGCGCGCAACTCTTTGTCCACCCAAGTGCGGTTCGGATTTCCGGCGAGGATGCCTTGGCGCGTCGCTTCTTCGTGCTGCACTTTCGCGTGGGCGGCGAGGAGCCGGTCAGGCAGGAGTGCCGGCGCGAAGGCGAGGACACTGATCTGCGTGAGATGATCGATAGGTTATTTGATGACGCCGGCCGATTGCTGTCCGATAGATTCCTGGTCAGCGCTCCGCGCGATGTCACTCAGGGCCGCGGGGCGGCGGTGAAGACAATGATCGGTTCGACGCCTTCTCCTGCATGAAACTCCGTCCGCAGCCCCTGCGCGCCACCGACTGGAGTCTCCGCTGGAAACAGCGCATTCGCGGCAGCCTGCCGCCGTTTCTCCTCGGCGCGCTCACGCGCGTTGATCATTGGCTGGCTGCTGCCGCGGCGCTGCCTTCCAGCCGCAAGATCCTGCTGGCCGTGGTGGGGTCGCTGCTCGTGCACGGCCTTGGCATCGCCGCGGTCGTCACGCTGAGTTCGCTCTGGCCCGCCGGCTCGCTCGAGGCGCGGAGCCTGCCGCCGATCCGGCTGACCATCGAGCGCTCGGACCCGACCGGGGAACAGCCGGCGACCAAATCGTCGTATGTCCGCACGCCGGACGATTTCAAATCCGATCACCCGCCTGAGCGACCCGCTTTCGAATCGGACAAAGACACACTCGCAGCCACGGAACGGCCGCCGCTCGATCCCAACGCCGCGGCGCTGCCGACGCAAGAGGGCCGCGAGGTCCCGGTGTTTGAGTTTGACCCGCGGCCCTATCGCCCCGGCGAAAAGGCTGCGGACGCCGCCACGGCCGCTGCGGCCCCGGCGGCCACGCCCCCCGCCAGGACGAAGCCAACGGAGAAATCCGAGGCGAAGCCACGCGCCAAGCCGTCAG
>CAXTRS010000088.1:0-14617 GCA_964246635.1 uncultured Chthoniobacterales bacterium
CTACGCCGCGCTGGCCGCCGGCGGCTGCGCCTGCTCCCTGCTGGGCACCGGCTTCCGCGCCGCCGCCTTGGGCCGCGCCAGCTTGCGCCGAGGCTTGCTTGTAGAGTTCCTCACTCACCGCCTGGAAGCGGCTCTGCAACTCGTCGGTGGCGCGTTTGATCGCGTCAGTGTCGTTGCCCTCCAGTTGCTTGCGCACGTCGGCGATCGCTTCCTCGATGCTCGTTTTTTTATCGGCCGGAATCTTGTCGCCAAGTTCCTTGAGCTGCTTCTCGAACTGATACGCCATCGAGTCAGCCTGGTTGCGGGTTTCAATCGCTTCCTTCGCCTTCGTGTCGGCCTCCGCATTGGACTCGGCTTCTTGGCGCATCTTTTCGACTTCGTCCTTCGTCAGACCGCTCGAGCCGGTGATGGAGATTTTCTGCTCCTTGCCGCTGCCGAGGTCTTTCGCGGAAACGTGGAGAATGCCGTTCGCGTCGATGTCGAAAGTGACTTCGATCTGCGGCACGCCACGCGGTGCTGGCGGGATGCCGTCGAGGTGGAAGGTGCCGAGGTTTTTGTTGTCACGCGACAGCGGGCGCTCGCCTTGCAGCACCTTGATCTCGACGCCCGGCTGGCTGTCGCTGTAGGTCGAGAAGATTTGCGACTTGCGGGTCGGGATCGTGGTGTTGCGCGGGATCATCGGAGTCGCCACGCCGCCGGCGGTTTCGATCGCCAGTGTCAGCGGCGTCACGTCGAGGAGCAGCACATCTTTCACGTCGCCCTTCAACACGCCACCTTGGATGGCCGCGCCGACCGCGACGACTTCGTCCGGGTTCACGCCCTTGTGCGGCTCCTTGTTGACGATCTTGCGCGCCGTTTCGATCACGCGCGGCATGCGCGTCATGCCGCCGACGAGCACGAGTTCGTCGATGTCGTTCTCCGACACCTGCGCGTCTTTCAAGCAGTCGCGCACCGGTTTCATCGTGCGCTCGAACAAATCGTCCGTGAGCTGTTCCAGCTTCGCACGCGTCAGCGTTTTCTGAATGTGCTTCGGCCCGGTCTGGTCCGCCGTGATGAACGGCAGATTGATCTCGTAATTCTGCGCCGACGACAGCGCGATCTTCGCCTTCTCGGCTTCTTCCTTGATGCGCTGCACCGAGTCGGCCTGCTTGGACAGATCAATACCGGAGTCCGTTTTGAACTCCTTCATGATCCAATCCATGATGCGGTTATCCCAATCGTCGCCGCCCAAGTGCGTGTCGCCGTTGGTCGCCTTCACCTCGAAGACGCCTTCGCCAATTTCGAGCACGGAAATGTCGAACGTGCCGCCGCCGAGGTCATATACCGCGATCTCTTCGTCGCTCTTCTTGTCCAACCCGTAAGCGAGCGACGCCGCCGTCGGCTCATTGATGATGCGCAGCACTTCGAGCCCCGCGATCTTGCCGGCGTCCTTCGTTGCATTGCGCTGCGAGTCATTGAAATACGCAGGCACTGTGATGACCGCTTGCGTAATTTTCTCGCCCAGCTTCGCCTCAGCGTCCGCCTTCAGCTTGCCGAGGATCATCGCGGAAATTTCCGGCGGCGAAAACGTCTTCGCCTCGCCGTTCACCGTCACTTGGATGCCCGCATCGCCGTTGCCGGCTTTCACCAGCTTGTAAGGCACGCGTTTCTGCTCTTCGCCGACTTCATCAAACTTGCGCCCCATGAAGCGCTTCACGGAAAAAACCGTGTTCTGCGGATTCATCACCGCTTGACGCTTCGCCGCCTGGCCGACCAGACGCTCACCCGTCTTTGAGAAAGCAACAACCGATGGCGTCGTGCGCGCGCCTTCGGAATTTTCCAGCACGGTCGGCTCGCCATTTTCCATGACGTCCATGCAGGATTTTGTGTTTCCTAAATCGATGACTATAATTTTTGCCATAAGTGAAAGGGAATCCCTTTTAGCAGCAGTCGTTCCGCCACAAAGCAATCTTCATATTTTATTGGAATGCAACTGGTTATGTTAACTCAACGTTTGATTGAGGCTCACCTAGAGCGACACACTGTCTCGGGTCTCGCCGGCGTGTGTCACATCGGTGCGACTCGTTGTCACTACTGCTCCTTGGGTCACTCCGGCTTGTGCAAGGAACCGTCGATTTTCCACTTCCATTTTGCCTTCGAGCGCTTACCGTAAAAATCTCCGCGCTCGCTCTCTTCGCTTCTGTCCATGCTCTCCTCCAGCGCCTTTTCTCCCCCGCCCCCGCGCGAGCTTGCCGGCACTGCGCAGGGCAAGGCGGCCCGCGGCGCCGCCGCTGCCAGCAGCAGCCCGCCCTCACCCATTGTCGTCACAGAGCGCGACATCGTTTTCGATTGCCCGCACTGCGCGGGCGAACTCGTGATCGATCAGGAAGGCGCGGGCATGACGCTGGCTTGCTCGCACTGCGGAAAAGATGTCACCGTGCCCCGGCGTTCGCCGGCCGCGGCGGCAGGCTCCGCGCCTGCTGCGGCCGGCAGCGCTGCTCCTCCTGTCAGCCCGCGCGCGGGCAATCCTGAGGCCGCCGCGCCGCCGGCGGCAACGCCGACCGTCAATTTCGAGGGCCAATCCGCCGAGCAGATTGCCAAGCGCCAGGCAGAACTGAAGCTCCAGCTCACCGAAAACCATTCGCAAACCACCGAGATGCGCGGCCACGTCAACCGCGCGACGATCGAGTTGCACCGGCTGCAATTGAAGCTGCAAAAGCTCGTGGACCGCCAGGCCGCCATCGAGGCGGAATTGGCCGCGGCGAAGACAGCGCTCGACCAGGCGCCGGGTTAACCAGCGCACGGCCTGTCATTAGAGAAGTGGCTCAATCATTCGACTTGCGCCCGTGGCCGCTGACCGTGCGTTGCCAGCGCGAGCGGCCGGTGTATTGTCCGAATTCTTCGCCGCGTTCCTGGTGAAGTTGTGCGTCGCAAGGATGGGTGACAGAGCGGTCGATTGTGCACGCCTGGAAAGCGTGTGTGCCTTCACCGGCACCGGGGGTTCGAATCCCCCCCCATCCGCCAGACTTAACGCTCCATTTTCTCTGAACGGTGCGGCGATAGCCTCACGATGCAGCGCAAGCAGAGGCATCGTCCCCCGCGCAAGCCTTGTGTCCTACATGCGCTGGTCCACGACGGTGCGAATCTTGCCCGTGCGCGGATTGCTGATGAGCTCGCCCGAGCTGACCCAGTCCAGGGCGATGGGGTGGATCGTGCCCAGCGCTGCCATGTCCTTGAGTTGCGGCTTTTGCTGATCCAGCGCGGCGATGATCTCCGGCTCGGCCGCCGCGCGGATTTCGCGACGCGCGCCCGCAGCCAGCCGCAGCGTGAGTCTGTCGCGGCGCTTTTCGTGCGTGACCAGCATCTGAAAATCGGCGAGGTCGAGCCGCGCCGCGAAAGGCTCGAGCAGCTTGCGCACATCGGAGACGTGCAGGTTCGCGTGCGCTACGCGCGCCGCCTCTTCGCTGCGGCCGAGGAGCAGAAATTTGCGGTTCGGCGTGCCCGCTGGCTCGAGCCATTGTGCGACGTCGCCTACAGGGTAACGGATGATCGGCATGAGCGTGCGCGCGAGGTTGGTGAAGACGACCCTTCCCGGCACGCCCGGCGCATGAATCGGCTCGCCGGTGGCTTCGTCGTGCAGTTCCATAATGCCGGCGGGATCGATGAAACGGTGTTCGCCTGGACCGCATTCCGGGTCGGCCATCCCGATGATGCCGGAATCCACGCAGGCGTAACCCACCGAGCGGAACTCGACGCCGGGAAAACGGCGCTCGACATAGGCCCGCTGCGCCGGGAAGAATGGCTCGCCCGCGAACAGCAGGCGGCGGATCTGCACGTCGCTGATTTTTTCCCGCTCGATAAAATCGACGAGCCGCAACAGCCGCGAGGGCACACCCGCAAAAGTGTCGATTCCGAAGTCGCGCATCAAGCCGACGATAAACGCGTCGGGCGCGTGCGTCGCGAGCGGGAACTGCATAACGCCCGGCCGGTAGGAAAGCAGCAAAAACGTCGCGCCGATGAACGACGAATACAGCTCGCCGGCGCCGAAAAGATTGCCGACCCGGTCGCCGGCGCGCAGCCCGACGTGCTCGAACGACAGCGCGGAAAGCCGTGTGTTGCCCGGCCATTCGGCGAGCGAATAATAAGAAAATTTCGGCCGTCCCGTGCTGCCGCCGCTGCTCAGCACGACCCCGTCCTGGGGTTCGTCGGTGAGCACCTCGCGCCGATCGCGATCGTGCGCAGCCCAAAACTCATCCTGCCGCACCACCGGCAATTCTTCCAGCGCCGGCTGCGGACCCAGATCACGATACAAGCGGCGATAAAACGGACTGCGCTCGCGGGCCAGCTCTACGAGATCATCAAAGTTGACAAATGGCTTCATCCAAGAACCATCCTTCCCTCTTGTAGTAACGGCTCCGAGCGAGCGCCGGGATGCGTCTCGCCGGCGTTCGTTAGGCCCCAAGGTCGGGTCGTCCGGGCCTACATTTTTCCGGGCAGGCGCACCGTGAAGGTCGAACCCTCGCCCGGCGCGGTCTCGATGTTGATGAAGCCGCCGTGGTCTTCGACGATGCGTTTGCAGATCGCCAGGCCCAGGCCGTTGCCGGCGCCGCGGGTCGAAAAATAAGGCTGAAAAATCCCCTCGAGCTGCTCGGCCTGGATGCCGCAGCCGTTATCGACAACATCAAATTCGCACGCTCCGGCACCGGCCGAGCGGCCGCGCAGCAGCACCCAACCCTGGCGCGACCCTTCGCAGGCGCGGATCGCGTTCGTCACGAGGTTGTGAACCACGCGCGCCATCTGGGTGGCGTCCATCTCGACAGTCGCGCCCGGGTCGAGCGCGGAGAGGTCGAGCTCGAGCGAAATCTGCGAGGCGGCCGCGACCGGCCGCAGCGCGTCGGCGTTCTCCTGCAAAAACGTGTGCAGCGACACCTCCGCGCGCTCGGCCGAGGATTCCTGCCGCGTCTGCCGCCAGAGATCCGCGAGCCGCACGCACTGGCCAATCGCGTTCTTGATCGTCTGGATGTAGTGCAGCATTTCGTCCCACTGCCGGTTGGGCGATTGCGGCAGGCGGGAGATTTGCATTTGGAGCATTTCCACGCAGCAGGTCAGCACGGTAAGCGGGCTGTTCATGTCGTGAATGAGCTCGTCGCTGGCGAGGCCGAGCGCGGCGAGCGTGCGGCTCTGCTCGATCTCGACGGAGAGCCGTTTGTTCATCTCCTCGAGCTCTTGCGCCACCGCGCTCTGGCGGCGGCGCGCGCGGGTCGCGGCGACGTTGCGCGCGACTGCCAGGAGCAGCGCGTCAGCGTCTGGCGGCTTGGCGACGAAGTCATTCGCGAGATGTCGGAACGCTTCGCAAGCCACGTCGAGTGTCGCGTAGCCTGTGAACATGATGACCGAAACATCCCGATCCAATTTGCGGATGTCGTCGAGCCCCTCGATGCCGCTGCGCTCCGGCATGCGCACGTCGAGCACGATGGCGTCGAAGCCGCCGGCGGACGCGGCCGCCTTCATGCGGTCGATGCCTTCGCGCATGCTGGCGGCAGTGTGGACTTCGTAATCGTATTTGAGGATAAAGCGCACGCTCTCCCGCGGCCCGCGGTCGTCGTCGATGATGAGCACGCGCGAGGGCGGCGAGAAAGCAGCTTTATTTTCGCCGGGCACGCCGACGCCCTCCGCCGTGCGCACCCGCACAATTCCGCCGTTGTGATTAAAAACCATCATGCACGAATCGAGGTGTTGTAGGGGAAAACCCGGATTGCGCGCAACGTTTACTCTAAAAATAATCGGTTGTCCTCTGAACAATTTGGGCAATAGTCGCCGCCCATTATGGATTTGCGCCGTTCCCCAAGCCGGCGCGTGGTAGTCACCGGCCTGGGTGCGCTATCCGCGGCGGGTCTCACGAAAGAAGCACTCTGGGAAAGTCTGCTCGCCGGCCGCAGCGGCATCGGGCCGGTGACGCGTTTCGACGCCTCCGGGATGTCGTCGCGCATCGCCGGAGAGGTGAAGGATTTCGATCCGGCGAAAGTCATTGATCTTGCTTTAAAACCGCGGCGCATGTCGCGTCAAACCCAACTCGGAGTCGTCGCGGCGATGCAGGCAATCGAAGACGCTCGGCTGAATGCGGCCTTCCTGAAACAGCAGACAGTCGCGACGATCATCGGCGCGGCGACCAGCTCCTGCGAAATGGTTTCCGAGACCGCGTTGTTGGTCGAAAAGCACGGTCCGCTGCACGCCAGCCGTCAGTTGGTCGGTTCCTGTATTCCGCAGGCCACGTCGTCCTCGGTCAACAAACTTTTTGACGCCAAGCAGAGCCTCGCGCTCGGCGTCTCCTCCGCCTGTGCCGCCGGCTTGGATGCCATCGGCAAGGCGTTCCAGATGGTGCGCAGCGGTCACGTCGATCTGGCGCTGTGCGGCGGCGCGGACGCTCCCATCTCGCGCACACCGATGGCCGAATTTGCGGCGTGCGGCATGTTGTCTACGCACAATCACGAACCGCTCCGCGGCGGCCGGCCGTTCGATCGCGAGCGCAGTGGCGGTGTGATCGCCGAAGGCGCCGCCGTGCTCGTGCTCGAGAGCCTGGAGTCGGCCCGAGCGCGCGATGCCGACTGTTATTTGGAGATCGTCGGTTACGACACCTGTATGGATTATGCCGACGACCTACCCGGCTCGGGCTTGGAATCCACTATGCTGGGCGCCATGCACAACGGCTCGTGTTCCTTCGAGACGGTCGATTACATCTCGGCGTGGGGACCGGGCGACCCGGTCTTTGATCATTGCGAAACTCGTGCCATCAAGAAGGTGTTCGGCCAGCGCGCGTATCAGATTGCCGTCAGCTCGATCAAAGGAACGATCGGTAACTCGCTTGGTGCGGCAGGTGCTTTACAAGCTGTAGCGCTCGCCATTTCCTATCGCCACCGCATGATCCCACCAACCTGCAATTGGGAGCACTCTGATATTTTCTGTGACCTGGACTATGTGCGTGATGTGCCGCGGCGCGCGCACGTGCGCCACGCCCTCATCAACGCGCACGGCATTGGCGGCGGAAACAGCAGCCTGCTCGTCGCCAATCCGCCACCACAGCATCGCACCTAGCCGGTGCCGATCATGAACGATTTTGCTGCATGGAAGCGCGCTCGGACTCTTTCTACATCGCGCTGGCTTGCGACCTTCTGCTTGGGATTATCGTTTTCCTGACGAATCCGCGGCGGCCGGCGAATGCTTGCTTCCTGATTCAGTCTTGTGTCATCGGGTCGTGGTTGTTGACCAGACAGCTTGCCTTTCTTTCGACCACGGCTGGACCGGCAATTTTCTGGGGTCGTCTCTGCTCGGTGGCCGGCGCTCTTTTCCCTCTCGCCTTCGAATTGCTGCGTGCAGCCGTGGCGCACGGTGATCGCGGCTGGACTGCAATTCTCAAGAATGTTCGCTACTGGCTGCTCGCGAGCACCTTGTTCGTCGTTCTCTGCGGCAGCCCCTACTTTATCCGGGGGGTCTTCTTCCCGAGGATACACACGGTCTCGGGAGACATTCAGTTTCCGGTGCCGCTCTACAATCGGATTGGCGGAAACGCCGGGCTGATCTTCCTGATCGTCTCGGGCGCGTTCCTCTGCTGGCGGATGTGGAGCGATTATGTCGGCAAACGCGCCCACGGCCTGCGTCGGGTGGAACTACAATTTGTTCAGCTTGGCTATCTCACCCTGTTGTTGGGCAGCTTGTTCATCAGCTTCCTACCCTGGCTCCTGCAAGATCCGAGGCTCATCCTCCTGCTGCCAACCTACACTCCGTTTTCAGTCTTGGCCTACAGCCTGATCATTGGCTACGGCATCACGTCACATCGCATCCTGGACGTGCGCGCGTTTCTCCAGCGCGCGTTGTCTTACTTGGTTCTCTTCGCCTACGCGGGCATCATTTTTACCGCCGTCTGGTTCGCCAGCCAGTGGTTGTTCGAGCGGCTGGGCATCAACGCAGATTTCTGGCCGGGACTAGCGGGTGCGTTCACCGTCGTGCTGCTTGCCACGCCTGGCCGCGGCATGTTGCAGCGCATTGCGGCGAAGATCATTCCGCCACGGCTGAATTTTGAAAATGCTGTCGTCCGCGTGGATGAAATCATCCAGTCGGTTTCGTCGCTGCCGCTGTTGCTTCAGCAATTTTCCCGCACGGTCGCCGAGATTGCCGACACGGATTTCGTGGCCGTGATGTCGCGCGAAGGCGGGCTGTTCGAGCAAAGCTATCCGAAGAGCGCCAGCGGCGGACTGACCCTGTCGCAGGAGGACTCCATCGTGCAACACCTCGTCGAGCGCGGCGTCGGCGAGCTGGCGATGGAAGACCTCGAGCGTTACCTCGCCGATCCCTATCGGCGCGGCTTGCGCGAACGCCTGCGCGCGCTCAAGCTCGACGTCGTCGTTTCCATCCGCCGCCGTGGCGAGCTCACCGGGCTGCTGCTGCTCGGTCCGCGGCGCGGCGGGCGCATTTACGGCGGGCCGGGGCTGACCGCGCTCCGGGTCATGGCCGACCAGCTCGCCGTCGCCATCGACAACTGCCGGCTCTACACCGAGGCGCGGCGCACCGCGGCCTACATTCAGACGTTGGTGGAAGACCTCACCGTTGGCGTCATCGCCGTCGATGCCGCGCAGCGCGTCACCGTCTTCAACCGCGAAGCCGAGCGCATCCTCCAGGTGCCCCGGCTGGATGCGGTAAACGTGAGCGACTTGCCCGCGCCGGTATCACGCTATCTTTCTGCGACCATCGCCGACCACAAACCCGCGCGCGACCAGGAAGTGCTCCTGCACGAGGAGAGCGCGCAGGAGACGCACTTGCTCGTCAACTGCCTGCCCTTCGCCGCCGAGGAAGCCGATGCGCTCGCCGGCATCGAAGGCCAGGCGCCTGGCGCGATCCTCGTGCTCAACGACCGCACCGCGTTGCGCCGGCTCGAACAGCAAATCCGCCAGAACGAACGGCTCGCCAGCATCGGCACTCTCGCGGCCGGCACGGCGCACGAAATCAAGAATCCGCTCGTGAGTCTGCGCGTCTTCACGCAGCTCCTGCCGAAGCGCTACGACGACCCGGAGTTTCGCGCCAGTTTTCACGAACTCGTCGGCGGCGAAATCTCGCGCATCGAGCACATCGTCAACCAGCTTCTCAACTACGCACGGCCGAGCAAGCCCGCCCTTGCGGGCTTGCACTTGCACGAAACCATTGAGGGCGTGATGCGCTTCGTCGAGCCGCAGGCGAGCAAGAATCGCGTGACTCTCCACAACAAGCTCGACGCGGAAAACGATTTCATTCTCGGCGACAACAACATGCTGCGGCAGGTCTTCCTCAACCTGTTGCTCAACGCCATCCAGGCGCTCGCCGCTCGCGGCGGCAACGTGACCGTGCGCACCCGCCTCGAACGCGGTTTCCCCGGCGACGTTTCCGAGGCAGCCGAACCGGTCATCGCAGCCGAAGTTCTGGACGACGGCCCCGGCATCCCGCCCGAGATGCTGCCGCACGTTTTCGACCCGTTCTTTACTACCAAGGATAATGGCACCGGCTTGGGCCTGTCGGTGTCGCACACCATCGTGCGCGAGCACGGTGGCTTCATCGAAGCGACGAGCGATCTCGGCCGCGGCAGTTCTTTCTGCCTGCGGCTGCAAATTGCGCAAGGAATCGCTCCCCATCCCGCGCTTCACTTGGTAGGTTGATTCCAATTTCGCCGTTGCCCCTGCCAGCGCCAGGAGCAGCGACGAAAACCGCTTTCCTTTGTGTCCGATTCCACGCTGTCCAACCCTGCTATTTCCGCCCTTCCGCTCTGCCTGGTGTATTCCGACGACGGTGTCCTCTGTCGCCAGTTGACCGGGTTGTTGCGCGATCGCGCCTACCTGCTCGTCGTCGCCGCGCCGACCAAACTCCGCGCGCTGCTTGCCGGCGACGATCCGGTGCTCCTGTTCCTCGATCTGCGCCAGTCCGCGGCGCGCGATCTTGTCGCCGAGCTCGCCGGGCCGTCGCGCGCGCGGGTCGTCACCGTGGCGCTCGGCACGCCGGGTTCCGCGCCGTTTGTCGCCGCCGAGGACGCGCAGCTTTATCGCGTCGAAGACGTCGCCGCGACCGCCGACTTGCGCGCTCTGCGGACCATCACCGAGGCGGCCCTCGACCGGGTCGTCTTCATGCAGGAAAACCAGATGCTGCGCCTCGAGCTGGCGCGCGTGAACACGCAGAGCGCGCCTGCGCTCGCGGACCCCGGAGTGGGCCGCACGCCGCTGGGCTTCCAGCAGCTTATCAAACCGGCCCGGCACCACGAAGGGCTCGAGCCGTTGTTCGAGAAAATCATCGACGGCGTGGCGAGCTCTGTGATGGTCACGCGCGTCGGAGTTTTCTATAGCCCGCGCGAGGGTCAGTCCTTCAAGCTCAAGGCCGGCCGCTACTGCCTGGATTACGGGCTGGAGTTTTCCGCCGACGATCCGCTGGCCCGCTGGCTGGAGCGCAACGCGCAGCCCGTTTCGCGGCGCTCGGTCGAGATGCAATCCGAGCCGGGCGCGCGGCTGGCCGGCGGCCGGGGGGCTGTGGCTCGGCCGCGAACTCTTTCTGCTGGGCGCGTAGATTCTGATTCCGCTCCGCCTGCGCGGCCGGCTCGTCGGCTGGATTTTCACCGGTAGCCCCTTCGATGGATCAGGCGGACGCGGCATCGACTTTCATTCGCTCTCGCTGCTCTGCGAGCACGTCACCACCGCGCTGGAAAACACGACGCTGTATCAGGAAGTCGAGCTGCAAAAAACGCTCACCGAAACGCTGCTCCAGATGCTGCCCGCCGCCATCATCGCCGTCGAGCCCGACGGCGTGGTGCGCTGGGCCAACGAGCGCGCCGAGAGGCTTTTCCCCGTCCTCGCCAACCGCCGCCGCGGCCTGCCGCCGCCGATCATCGAGGACCTCAACAGCCGCATCGCCGGCCTCGTCCATTCCGCGCTCGCGGGCGATCCGCTCGGCGCGCCGCTCGTCTGGGAAGCGCCGAACACCGCGCGCACGTTCTCGGCCAACGTCCACATCATGCATATCGGCGGCCGCTCGCTCGGCGTCTTCGCGCTCATCGAAGACGTCACCGATCAGCTCATGGCCCGCGCGCAGACCGAGGTCAGCGAGCGCCAGACGCTCTGCGCCGATCTTTCCGCCGGCCTGGCCCACGAAATCCGCAACCCGCTCGTGGCGCTGAAAACCTTCGCGCAACTGCTGCCGCAGCGCCACAACGACCCCGAGTTTCGCGAAGAATTCAGCAGCCTCATCGACCGCGAAATCGGCCGGCTCGAATCGCTGCTCGATCTTATCGAACGTTTTGCCAACCCGCCCGAGCGCGACGCGCGGCCGGTGCGCGAAACGCTCCGCGTTCTCGACGTGCTCAAGGCCGCGCAGGACATCGTGCTCAAGGAAATGCCCGAGGCCGATGCGCGCATCAAATTCAACCCGCGCACCGGTGCCGCGAGCATGCATTCGCTGCCGGCCATCGTGGGCGATCCCGGCTCCTTGACGCAATGCTTCAAGCACCTGTTCATCAACGGCGTCGAGGCCGCGCTGCGCAAAAGCGTCATCCCGGTGATCACCGTCGATGTCGTTCACTTCGACACCGAAGGGTCGGATGCCGGCGAGGGCGGCCTGCGCCTCGCCATCGTCGATAACGGACCCGGCATTGACCCGGAGCTGCGCCCGCGCGTGTTCTCGCCGTTTTGCACCACAAAAACCCAGGGCCTCGGCCTCGGCCTGCCGCTCGCGCAGCGGACGATCCTCGCGCACGGCGGCCGCATCGAGCTCGACCCCGGCAGCCGCGGCACTTGCGTGAACATCGTGCTACCGCTGCGCCCGCGGGAAAACCACGCCGGCTGGGGCGCCGGCTTCGTCATGCCCGGCCGCCTCTCGGCCTCCGGGACGACTGCCAGCGCGACTCGCCGCGTCGTTGGCGCGACGGGCGGCGAACGGCCGTCGTTGGGTGCGTTCAGTGCGGGCGGAGCCGGCAGCGAGGCGGCTGACCTGGCCGAAGAGAAACTCGGCATCCGCGCCCCGACCAACGGTCGTCGCTCCAGCTAGAGCGCGTCCGCGTCGAACGCCGGTCACGTCACGGCGTGAGCTCCGCGCGGATGGCGAACTCGCGCATCAGTTCGCCGCCCGGGGCGATTTCCTCGAGGCCGAGTTTCTCCTCGAAGGGCCGCTGCTGCGCGTGGTCCGGCAGACCCCAGCACGGCTCGATGCAAACGAAGTCGTGGCCGTCACTCCAGAGGGTCAGATACGGCGCCTGCGCGCACTCGACCGCCACGCGTCGGCCGCCGGCTTCGTCGAGCAGCGTGAACACCCGCTCGGCCGCCGGGATTACGCCGAGATCGAGCAGGAACGAGCCGGGCAGATCGCTCTTCGCGAACGGCATCGGTCCGCCGGCGTGCTCGATCGTCTGCGTTTCCCCGCTGAGGAAATTCCCCGGCGCGAGCTGGCGCACGTAGCGGCCGGCCGGGAGTTGCACCTCGCAGTCGGCCAGTGACGCGACCGCGAAACCGGGGTGCAAGCCGAACGAAACGTGCGTGCTCAGGTCCGGCTCGCGATTCAAAAAATGGAAGCGCACCCGGAGCGCGCCATCGGCTTCCAGTCCATAGGTAAGCCGCAGCGCGACGCGGAAGGGATATTCGTGCGGCTCATACATCTCCGGGTCCATCGCGTAAGTCAGCGACGCCGCGCCGACCGACGGCTGGGGGAACGTCTTGTGCCGCAGGAAGGAATGCGTGCCGCCGCGAATCTCGCGCCCGCGATACTGGCTGCGTTCGTCCTTGAGCCGGTGCAGGTAGTAACCCATGACGGTAGCATGATTGCCCCACCCTTCCGTGGGTTTCGAGAGCTCGCCATCGCGCCAAAGAAACCCGCGCCAGTTCCCCGCGGCATCGCGCCGCGCGAGACTGACCGGCTCGGCGCCGAGACGCGACACCATCAGGCGGACGCCGGCGGTTTCGTCCGTGAGCACGTCGAGCGTGCGGCCGGATTGTTCAGTGGTCGAGTAGGTGCAGCGGCTCATCGGAAAGGCACACAGCGATAACGCGGAGTGCGCTGTCGAAGCAAGCCGCAAGCGCGCAGTGCATCCCGCAGTCGTCGTGTGTCGTTTTTCCACCTGTCATCCTGAGCGGAGCGACGCAGGAGCGCAGTCGAAGGACCTCTTGCTGACAAAGGCGTTCGATGTTGCCAGCGCGAGCGACGGCCAAACAGACTGTCAGCAAGAGGTCCTTCGGCTCCGTTACACTCCGCTCAGGATGACAGAAGGAAAGAACGCAGTGTGGCGCGTCAATTCACGGCACCGGCGGCCGATCTTTCGCGTTGCGCTGGAGAATCCACTCGTCGATGCGTGGCAGTTCGCGCGCTTTGAACTCCGCGCGCAATCGAATCGCCTCGACCGTTTTTGCGACTTCCTTCGACCCCGCGGACTGCGGACGTGCCGCCGCCAGCTTTTCGATCTCATCGGCTTGCGCGTCATCGGACAGCGGATCGGCAAAACGACTGAAAAATTTGTTCTGATCAAAGCTCGGCAGCCGTGCGAGCAACGCGTCGAGGTGTTCTTTCACGAACGCCCACGCCAGTTCGCGCTGCTCGCCGCGAAACGCCGCCGGCAAAGCGTGGCGCACCGCCACGTTGACCGACATCACCTCGGGATCGAGCGTGAGCGCCAGCGCCCGCTTGGCCAACGCTGGGTCGGCCGCGCCCGCCAGCGCGTGGTAGGCCATCTGCTTGTCTTCGGTCTGCACGGACTGGCGCGCGAATTCGAGCAACTGCTCGAAGCGCGCCGCATCCGCATAACGCCCGACAACCGTGAAAACGCTCGGCCGCAAGTCGGCGGGGAGCGCAGCCGGGTCTTTGCGGAACGCCTCGAACCGTCGCCCGGTTTCCGCGATCACTTCGTTTTCACCAAACAGCCCGAGCGCCGTGATGAGTTCACCACGCAACACGGGATCGAGCGCACCTTCATTCGCCTTCGCCTCCCAACCAAGCCGGTCGAGTTGCGGCCGGAGCAATCCCCGCGCGTATTGCTGAAACGCCGCGCGGCCCGATCGACCAAATTGTAGTGCGTCTATAGTCCGCAAGCGGACAAGAATTTCTTCCCATACGGCGGTGTTAGTGTCTGTCCGTAAGGCGTCGAGAAGATTGAAATACTGCTTGATCGCCTGGCGTCCGGCCTCTGTGAGTGCCCATCCATCGCCGAGCAAGTTGAGGCGATCAGCGTCGGGTAGCGCCCCCAACACGGAAAGTATTTCTTCCTGCCACTCAGGAATATATTGAACTCGATAATAGCCGACCTCGTTTGCATTCAACACACCAAGAGCTTCCAACCAACCTTTCTTTTTTTCGTCGCCAGTCACCGTCATTGGATTCTCTTCATCCAGTAGCTCGGTATAAACGTGCTCAAATCGTTTACCCCCGTTGGCAGTTGAGGTCTGTGGAGTGACCGAAGGATCGAGGCTTGCGATCGTCACTGGAATTTTCCATTCATATGGAACAGCCGTTGAGTCATGAATCGAAAAGCGTTTCTGCACTAACGTTCCTGTTGCTTCCTGAGGTTTCGTGGGGTCGGTTTTGAACTCGAAGGTCACAAAGGGGAATCCCGGCTGCGTTGTCCAACCTTGGGCCATCTCGCCCACCTTTTTCC
>CAXTRS010000089.1:0-14534 GCA_964246635.1 uncultured Chthoniobacterales bacterium
ACAGGCGCGACGCGGACTCTCATCTCCAAGCCCGACGCCGGGAGCGCGAGCAGCGCTTCGTGGCGCTCGAACAACTCCTCAACGCAGACGAAGCAGAGTTGGGAAGCGAACTCTGCCAAGCAGGCATCGCTGTCGCCTCGGTGTATGATTTGGTCAACACCTCGGCACCCTATCCCGAGCTGTATGAGACGCTGGTTCGTCACCTCGACCTGCCTCACCATCCGCGGATACGGGAGGACATCATTCGCGCGCTCACCGTCAAGGACGCCGGGCCGAGTGCCGAAGCCGCATTGTTGCATCACTTCCAGCAGGAGTCAGACGCTGATCGCCGCTGGGTGCTCGCCAACGCGCTCAAAGTGGTCATGCCCTTGAGGCGACGAAAGCACTTTCCTGAGATCAAAGAAGCGTTTGGCCGCTGATCCCAAGTCGTCTAACCCGGCGCTGCAGCGAACAGGCTCTGCGGGCGGCATCCTCCGAAAGCAACGCTTGACTGCCGCAGAGCCTGTCGCTGAGCTTGAGGTCCGTTAGGCGACTCACAGTTTTCGCTTGTTACTCCGATGAACCCTGCTCTTCCCCGCTGGTTGCTGGCGAGTGCCGCAGCCCTGCTCCTTTTGGGTGCCGTCATGCACACCTCTGCCTTCGCGCGCACGCGGGCGGCCGTGGCTGCTTCCAATCTGGCTGCCTTTTTCGGCCAGTCGCTCAAGGCGCTCTGGCTCATTGACTCCATGACCCTGCTGACGCTGGCAGTGGTGTTTGGTCTCGTGGCTGCCCGGCCCACGCTGGCCTCCGGCGCGGTGGTGGCGCTCCTGGCCTTGGTGCCGGCGGCCACGACGATGCTGCTCTACAGCTTTATCGGGGGCGGGTTTTTCCCAGCCCACCTGTTGCTGCTCGCGGCGGCGTTGGCGTTTGTAGCCGGACTGTTGCGCGCCGCCGCCTAACCCGGCGCTGCAGCGAACAGGCCGGGGCGATGGGCTCCATTTCGTCTTTCACGTTTGACTGCGCCCCGGCCTGTCGCTGAGCTTGTGCTCCGTTAGGCCTCTTCCACACGCGCGTATCAATATGCCTGCCGCTAACATTACGCTCCTTCCGCACACATTGGAGCACATCCGAGCACTGCGAGAAGGCTCCGATGTTTACGAGTGCCGCTTCCACTTGTCAGTTGCAGAAGGTGTGCGCGACTTCGTCACTGGAACCGAAGTATCGAAAGCATTTCTGGAGCGGCTTCATACTTCGACCGTTGCCGACCCATGGATGGACGGATTCGGCATAGTCCATCCCACAGAAAACATCCTCATCGGGCTATGCAGTTTTGGCGGGCCGCCGACTTCCGACGGCATAGTCGAGATTTCGTATGGCATTGCGCCCTCTTACCGGGGCCGCGGTTTCGCCACACAAGCGGCTGAGAAGCTCATCGCACGCGCACTCACAAGCGGCTGCGTTCGCACGCTGTGCGCACACACGTTACCCGAGCACAATGCTTCCACCAGAGTGCTCGAGAAGTGCGGCTTCACAAAGCACGAAGAAATCATGCACCCTGAAGATGGTCTGATTTGGCGCTGGGAGCTACGAAAGGCCTAACCATGCGATGCAGTGAACTGCGAGATAGCGTGACATCCGTGCCTTTCGTGTTTGCCATCCACAGTTCCTGTTGCATGGAGAGTTTTACAGGTCTCGCGGTCGCTGATCTTGGGTCTCGTTAGGCGGCTCCGCGCGTATGACGAAGAGCGTTCACATTGACGCCGGCAGAATTTCAGACTGGAACTCGTTCCACGATGTTTTCTCAGAGGCATTCGGCTACCCCGGCTTCTACGGTCGGAACATGGACGCTTGGAACGACTGCATGACGTATCTTGACGAGCCCGAGGCTGGCATGACTTCGGTGCAGGTGGCACCCGGCGATATGGTCGCGCTTTGTATTTCCGGCGCGCAGGATTTCAAGAAGCGATGTCCCGAGGTTTACGACGCGCTTATCGAGTGCTCTGCCTTCGTCAATTATCGTCGGATTGAAAGAGGCGAGCCGGCCCTTCTCGCGCTTTCATTTTACGCGTGACCACGCCGCCTAACCCGGCGCTGCAGCGAACAGGCTCTGCGATTAGCGTCCTTCCCGAATTCCGACCTTGTTTTCGCAGAGCCTGTCGCTGAGCTTGAGGTCCGTTAGGCGCTCTTTGCCACCCATGCATCAGCGATTCACCATTCGAAGCGAGCTTCCTTCCGATATACAGGCCATTGCTGATATCACTGTGGCAGCGTTTCTAACCGCGCAGCATAGCAGCCATACCGAGCAGTTCATCGTCGCCAGCCTTCGTCAGAAGGGCATGCTTTCCTTGTCACTCGTCGCCGAGATCGAGAGTCAGCCTGTCGGTCACATTGCTTTTTCGCCAGTCACCGTTGCCGACGATTCGGTGGACTGGTATGGCCTTGGTCCGGTCTCAGTCACGCCGCTCTATCAGCGCAGAGGCATCGGACAGGCTTTGGTTCAGAGCGGCTTGGCGCTTTTGCGTGAGCGCGGCGCACACGGTTGCGTCGTGCTTGGCTCGCCCGAGTATTACCGGCGCTTTGGTTTTGCGGCCACGCCTGATCTGACCTTCACGGGGCCGCCGCCTGAGTCTTTCATGGCTTTGCGCTTCACCGGCTCACCGCCTCACGGGGAGGTCACCTACCATGAGGCCTTCAACGCCCGCGCCTAACCACGCGCTCCAGCGAACGGAGGCTGGCGGTGGGGTTGGTTCCGTAGTTTAGCCTGTCCTCGCCAGCCTCTGTCGCTGAGCTTGTGCTCCGTTAGGCACCTCGCCGTTCCTGCCATGAAAGTGCACCTGATGCTTCTCCTGTTTTCATTCTTTTTTACTGTGCGGCTTCTCTCGCAGACTCCGCCGCCGACGCCGGAGCTACTATCTGAGCGAGTCTTGTTAGTGGGCAAGTTCAACAAGCCGGAGCCGATCCCCTACACCGCAGGCATGATCCTTTCTAAGGCAATCATTGCGGCTGGCGGCATCACTAGCTTGGCCAACCCGAGACTCTACCTCATCCGCTGCGGTAAGAGCGAGAAGATCGACCTCAACCGTCTCGTGAGCGACCCGTCGTCTGACCGCGTGCTGCAGCCATGGGATATCCTCTACCTTAATCCGTGACCCGGCGCCTAATCACGCGCTCCAGCGAACAGAGGCTGACCATCATGTCCTTTCTCCTATTCACGTCTTGCTTGACCAAGCCTCTGTCGCTGAGCTTAGCTCCGTTAGGCGGCCAGAACAAGCGCCGTGAACCCCAAGCCTTTCGATATCAGAGCACTCGACGGCGGACGCATACCGGCCTACTCATGGTCGCGTCCCGATGGTTCGGGAAAGCTCGCGCTCGTGGTGCATGGCTTCGGCGACCATGGGCGCGCGCTTCCCTATCAGCTCTTGGCGGCTTTCTTGAGCTCACGGGGATTCGGCGTGGTCTCCTATGACCAGCGCGGGCACGGGGCCATCGCGCCCAAAAATCGCGGCGTCACAACGTGGTCGGCACTCGTTGATGATGCTCAGGCAGTCACCGCGACGCTGCGGCAAGATTACCCACGCACAACGCTCGCCGTGATCGGTCTGAGCATGGGTGCATTGGTCGCGCTCGAGGCTGCGCAGTTGCCCGGCATTTCCCTCGAGGGCGTGGTGGCAGCAGCAGCACCCCTTGGTGCCGTCCGTGCGTCACGCTTTGCCTTGTCACCGGCCAAGCATCTCGGCCGGTGGTTTCCCCGCCTCCCACTACGTCCCAAGCTCGACCTGTCCTCCATTGCGGCGGATGCCCAGAGCGTGACTGCTTATCTCAGCGACCCGTTCTTTCATCAGGTCATGCGGGCAGGGTTCGCCTTCCAACTTCTCAACGCCATCGAGCGGCTGAGGTTGCGTTCCTCTTTAGTCCAGTTTCCAACCCTCTTTCTTCACGGAACATCGGATCGCATTGCTCCTTGGGAGCCTGCCTTCTCGGATGGGGTTCGCGCTGAGCTCCGTCGCGTTCGGCTCTTTCCCGGCCTTCTGCACAACCTGTTCCTCGACACCCATCGATCCGAAGTCTTTGGACAAATCGCCGATTGGTTGGGCGAATTACTTGTCCTTCAGCCACGCTTGGAGCATTTGTGATCCGCCGCCTAACCCGGCGCTGCAGCGAACAGGCCGGGGCGAGTGGCAACGATTGTGCATTCCACGCTTGCTGCGCCCCGGCCTGTCGCTGAGCTTGAGGGTCGTTAGGCGGCACTCGCGCACACTGAAACCGACACCTATGAACACCGAAATTATTGCTGAGGCTGCTCGCGCCACGCTTGAGGGCTCCATCCCTTTCCCAGAGGTCGTGCGCAGACTCATCGAAACTGGCGTGGAGTATTACCACGTGGACTACGTTGCCTTGCGCAAGAGCTTCTACAGCGTCGCTGGCGAGGTCGTCACCACACCCATCCCCTATGAAGATTTGCCCGCAGTCGCTGCCGATTTCGATGCCGTCGGACTGCGCGCGGCGATTCTCGACAGCCAGCGTCACGGACAGCACTACCGTGACTTTACCCGGCGCGCCATGCAGGCCGGCGTGCAGGGCTACATCGCCTTCCTGCGCGGACAGCGCGTGACCTATTGGGGGCGCGGCGGCGACCAACACACGGAGTGGTTTCCCGGCGCAGAGCCGACTCATTCTAGATGACCGCAACGCCTAACCCGGCGCTCCAGCGAACAGGTCGGGGCAAGTGGCGTCATCTGTGATTTTGCCCTTGTCCCGCCTCGACCTGTCGCTGAACTTGAGTCCGTTAGGCGACTTCAATTATGCACAAGGTCAATACCACAAAGATGGCAGAGCTCACCTGGTCCTCACCGAAGGGAAAGTTCGTGGGTGCGGGCAAAGAGATTTCGGAGGCGTTGGGACGCAAGCCCAAGTCTACCGACCTCAATGAGCGGCATCCCTTCGATGTCGAGATCTTGCGGATTCCGCCAGGGAAAGCTCCCTATTCGTTTCATTCCCATAGCGCACAGTGGGAATTCTATCATGTGATTGCAGGCAGCGGCAGCGTCCGCCATCAAGAGGGGACGACTCCGATTGAGGCTGGCGACGCCTTTATTTTCAAACCGGGCGAGCCACACCAGATCACCAATGGCACGACCGAGGACATGCTCCTTTACGTGGTGGCGGATAATCCCATTGGAGATTCCTACTATCAGCCCGACAGCAAGAAGTGGGGTGTGCCGATCCCCGAGCGCAGGTGTGTGCGCTCAGAGCCGGTGGATTATTTTGATGGTGAAGAATGAAGCCGTCGCCTCACCCAGCGGTGCCGCGAACCGCGGAACGTCCTTGTGCCTAGAGCTGAGAATATGCGAACGTCATTTGTAGCTCGCGCGGTCGCTGATCTTGGATCTCGTTAGGCGTGGCTCGCCCTTAGTCCGAACGACGACGATTATGCCTTTTCATATCCGGCGGCTGGTTCCTTGGATGGCTCTTGCACTCGCTTGCGCCCTTTGCGGGTTGGCACTTTTTGTTTTCCTGCTCAAGCGAGGCGACTGGATGCGCGAAGCAGCTTGGCGCGGAGATAATCGCACCGCCAAGCTCCTTGTCTGGCTTGGCACGGACGTAAATCATGCCAACGGAGCGGGCACAGCTCTCCACGGCGCAGTTGCTACCGGCAACGCCGACTTGGCGGAGTTCCTCCTCGAGCATGGTGCGAACGTAAATTTTGCGGCTAAGTGGGGCATCACGCCCTATTGGCAGACGCGGGGCAACCCTCAAAGCCCCGTCGCTCGTGTGCTCTTGGCTCACGGGGCCAATCCGGACACTGGCAACGTCAATCCGCCATGACCGCAACGCCTAACCCGGCGCTCCAGCGAACAGGCCGGGGCGAGTGGCGTCTTCTGCTGAATTCAACCCTTGTCCCGCCCCGGCCTGTCGCTGAGCTTAGAGTCATTAGGCGTTGCTACGTTGTCCGCTATGCCCAAACGAGTTTCAGCACTTCTTCTCAGCATAGCTCTACTTTCATTTGCGAGCTGTGCCACGAGGCAGCCCCAAGCTTATTGCGTCGGCGAACCTTACCCGATCACCCTCTCTCCGTCGCATCGCGCCGAAGAGGGCTTGCGCTTGGTTTCCATTTCCTCCTCTCGCAGAGTTGCGGTGCGTCTTACCCATCACAAAGATGGGCTCGCCTTCGCGCGACCGGGTGAAGAGTTCACGCTGCGCGACGGCACCACAGCACCCGGCTTTTATCGGCTACGCTCCGTTGATCCCGCTACGGATCGGGTAGTCATTGAGGGCATTTCGTTTGCCATGATGGCGCCCAGATAGCCCAGTCGCACGTCGCTTCCGCCCGTTCTTGACGATGAGGATGAAGGTATGGCCGAGGCGTTGCGCCGCGACGCCGAGTTGGACGCGAGTCCTCAGATCGGGATCAGCCTGGAGCAACTCGACCAGCGGGTCAGCGCCCTCCGGTCCTGATGCGAGTTATCCTGCACCCGAAGGTTTCCTCCGATGTGCGGGCGATCATGAAGTATGACCGAAGTGCGGCTGGGCTGGCGCTGGCGGACGAATTCTACCGCGAGTTGCGCCAGCTTATCCTTCGGGCGGCGGAGCGGCCCGGCTCGTTCGCCACTCGGGAGCATGGTCTCCGCCGCGCCAACTTGCCGCGTTTTCCCTACCATTTCCTGTTCCGCATCGTCGGCGAAGCGGTGCGGGCCCTTGGGGTCCGGCACCACCGGAAGCGGCCGTCGTTCGGTGTTCGCCGCCGCTGAACGCCCCCTCACCCGACACTGCAACGAACAACTACTGGCGGCGAGTCCTCTTTCGATGGTAACTTCTGTCCTCGCCAAGAGCTGTCGCCGAGCTTGGCTCCGTTAGATCACTAACATCCCCTATCATGCTACCTGGACCGACGGTTGTTTTAAAAATTCCGACAACAGGAACACTGGTGAAGATTGAGACGCTCAGTTCCGGTAATACTTTCGGTGCGCGGTATTGGACCGATGGCAAGCGCGAAGCTCCGATGCTGCCGGATCAACCGTGGCTGCAGCGTCTGCCGAGGAACGGCGAATTCTTCTGGACTGATGAATGTGAGCAGTTCGGCCAAGAAGTGCCTTGGGAGAGCGCCAGTGAATTTGCCAATGTTCCTTTCGCCGTTGAACCGACCATCAAAGGTTACAACCGGGCATTGGCAGGCGGAATCGCCTCTACCCCAGCGAAGGAACGTTACATCCGAACGCGCCTCTGGTGGGCCTTGAACGATCCGCTGCGCCACGGCAAGCGGCGAACGTCGAAAGCTGAGATGGATCGCGATAACCTGCACAAGTTGCTGTCGCTGCTCGAAGAGTCCGATCCCGGAGACCGCTTGATGGCCGCCGAACTATGTCGAGAGCTTGGCAATTTTTCTCGTGCCTCCGACTTGTTGGAGTTCAATTTTCCCGAAGACTTTGAGCATTCCGCCAATGTCATTAAAATGCTCACGAAGAAGGGCGATGTTCTCGTGCGCGAAGTGGCGTGATCCGGCGCAGCCGCGAAGCGCTACTGGCGTCTAGCTCTTTTCGCTTGCCACGTCCGTCCCTTCGTCTTCCAAGAAGTAGAACAAATCGTCTAGCCTGCTCATCGTATGGTCTTGTATGATTCACCGCAGCGGGCGCACGGTCTGCGTTTCCCGCCGGGGCGCTCTACCCTCGCAGCCGAGGACAACGACTATTGGTATTTCCGTTCTCCCGCTCCGCTGGAGTTCCGAGATTTCGCGAACGGACAGACCACCCATACGCGCCATATCCGAGGCGGCCTCATGCTCGCAAAACGCTTCAGCCTGCTTCCTGGCGCCGGCTATGTTGAAGGCGAAAGCGCAACGAAAGTCATGGTCTGGAAGCCAGGTCAGGACTTTGTCCGGCTCGAACGGAAAGTCTGGAGCAAAAACTTTTGATGCCTGGCTACAGTCCAACCATGCACTACCGCGAACAGGCTGCGGCGGCTGGCCTCTTTCTTGGATGACAGCACTTGACTGAGCCGCGGTCTGTCGCTGAGCTTGGCTGCGGCAGGCGGCTGCGCCTGCTTGCCGCCATGCCGCGCCGTTTTCTTTTTCTGCTTCTCGCGCTTTGGGTGGCTGCGGCTGCTTGCGCCGCGGGCCAGGGGCTGGACGGGCGGAATTCGCCCGTGGGTATTCCGGTCGATGTCGAGTTGGTCGCCGCGGCTCGTCGCGCGCACTTTGCCTACGCGCTGCAGTTGCGCCAGGCTGAGGCCGGTGAACGCGAAGCGATCGGAGCTTTGATCGAGTTTACTGCGTGCCTCTCCGAGCAGGTGGACCGCCATGCCGCGGTCCTGCTGGCCGTGTTGACTCGCGTGGGACCAGCCATCTTTCACGAGGGGTGCTCGCGCGCTTCACCAGAAGCCCGCGCGCAAGCTGTCTCTGCCATGTCCTCCGTCGCCGGCAGCAGAAGGCCGCCGCCGCGCACCGAACCGAAAGATCTGCCGCCTGACCTGGCGCTGTAGCGAACGTGCGAGGCGATTAGCACCACTTGGGAAAGTCATGGTTGACCGCGCCCCTGCTCGTCGCTGAACTTGACTCCATCAGGTGTTATTTGCGTCTGTCTTATGAAAGAGCCTCAGTTTCCTTCGGTTCTGCGTCACGTGTGGCTCCTTTTTGTCGTCGTCACGACTGCGAATGCCCTGATTCTGAAATACCGTTCGCGACGCTACATTCAGCAGAGACCGCTTCTAGCTGAGGGTTACCAGCGCCTCTTTTGGGGATTTCTCTTCTGGGGCAACCTGCCGTGGCTCGTCATGGCCGTTGGGATCGAGTTTGGCGGGGTGCCAGACATGTTTTGCTATTTTCGTCCGCGCGATGGTGATCCGTATGTTCTGGCGTGGTTTGCGTTCGTCATCGCTGACTGGCTGCTCGGCTTTTACTGGATATTTGCCCGCCGCGGAGCGGAGTTCCTGGTCGAACATCCCGGCCTGTTGCGTGGCGACCCGAAGAACCCGACGATGATTCGTGTCTTCTATTGTCTCTCTGTCGTCGGGGGCATCGTCGGCTTCGCGCTGATGTGGACAATGGACATGCCACAGTTCCCCAGATAATGGCTGACTCCGCGTTGTAGCGATCATGACTCCATTTCCTTCAGCAATTCGCGGACTGCGAACGATCGAGTTAACCGTGGAGCAAGCGCCCTCCTTGCAGCGTTTCTTCGATGAAAATCCCGCCTACTTCTTGGCGACACAGGGAGAGCCGGCGGGGCCGGGCGAAGCCGTGGAGGAAATCACCGGCCAGCTTCCAGCGGAGATGTCCTACACCAAGAAATGGGTCTTCGGCTATGTCGCTGACTCTGGCGCCCTTGCCGCCATGGCAAACATCATCACCGATCTCCTCGCCCCGACGGTGCATCACATTGCCACCTTTATCGTCGCCACGGCCCGCCACGGGTCGGGAGACGCGCAGCGCCTCTACGACGGACTGGAGCGCTGGGCAGTAGCCAACGGCGCGAAGTGGCTGCGCCTCGGAGTGGTAGTCGGCAATACTCGCGCGGAGCGGTTCTGGTGCACTCTGGGTTACCTCCCGCTCAAAGTGCGCACCGGCGTCCAAATGGGGACGCGCTCTGTGAGCATCGCCGTCATGTTCAAACCTCTGGCGGGGGGGAGTCGGGAAGAGTATCTCGCTCTGGTGTCACGCGATCGCGATGAAATCTAAACTGCCTGCCTGCGCCTCGGTCTTGTTATGGATACTCTGGAGCTTTCAGGTTCCGGGGATGCGTGCGCAGACAGAGACCGCCAAGAACACTGCCCCGCTGGTGATTGGCGAAACCTTCACGATGGAGTCGAAAGCTTTGAGCGAGACCCGGCGCATCAATGTCTATCTGCCCCCAAACTACCACGCGGAGCCAGCCGTCCGGCTGCCCGTGCTCTACATGCCCGACGGAGGTCTCGCGGAGGATTTTTTGCATGTCGCCGGCTTGGTGCAAGTCTCGGTCGGCAACGAAACCATGCGTCCGTTTCTCCTGGTTGGAATCGAGAATACCCAGCGCCGCCGCGACATGACAGGCCCGACGGAGAATCCAGAAGACAAAAAGATCGCCCCGCAAACCGGCGGCTCGGCGGCCTTCCGAAAGTTTCTTCGGGATGAGCTCATGCCGCAGGTCAAGGCACGCTACCGAACGACCGGGGAAACCGCCATCGTGGGAGAGTCGCTCGCCGGATTGTTCGTGGTCGAAACCTTTTTCCTCGAACCGGATTTGTTCGATACTTATCTGGCGTTCGACCCGAGTCTCTGGTGGAACCGTCAGGCCTTGGTCAAAGCGGCGGAAGCGCGGCTGCGTGCCTGGTCAAAAGGGGAGAAGACGCTTTACCTGGCAACGAGCGGTGACTCGGGTCTTGGTGAGGTCGCGCAACGGCTCGGTGAGATCCTCAAAAGCGCTGCCGCACCCTCGGTTCACTGGCATCACGAGACCATGCCGGAGGAAAAGCACGCTACGATCTACCACCCGGCGGCGTTGAAAGCTTTCCGCACGGTGTTCAAGCCTGCCGTGAAACCTTGACGAAGTTACTTCCGAAGATCCGATGCGAAAGCTCATCTCCAGCGGCAGCCCTTATGAACCGACGGTCGGCATCTCGCGCGCCGTGCGCGTCGGACCTATCATCGCCGTCACTGGCACGGCGCCGCTGGATGCCGAGGGTCGCACCGTTGGGCACGGTGACGCGGCCGCGCAAGCACGCCGCTGCCTGGAGATTATTGCGGCGGCGCTCGGGCAGGCAGGCGCTTCCTTGAACCAGGTTGTGCGCACCCGGATTCTACTCACGCGGATCGAAGATTGGCAGGCGGTCGCCAGGGTCCACGGCGAGTTTTTCCGCGACGTGCGGCCAGCCAATACGATCATGCAGGTTGCGCGTTTCATCGACCCCGACTGGCTGGTCGAGATTGAAGCCGATGCAGTCGTGGAGATGGACTGCAAAGCGATTTAAACCGACGGCGGCGGCGACAATCCATTCCCAAAATCCTCACTTGCTTCGCTCCAGACTATCGTTGAGTGCTTCCCGCCCGCAGTTTGTCGGCAACTAACCAGCCACTGACAGCAACAAGTATTGATTCCATCTAGACGACTCCCGATGTCCAATTTCCAGCCCACCCTTCCCAGCGACTCGACGAACCGCAAGAAAACCGTGTTCCGCCTCTTGGCGATTTACCTTATCGCCACCTTCCTCTGGCGGGTGTTGACAACGGCTTACGAATACCCGCGGCGCAGTGAGTTCCTCCTCACCGTCGCGCTGGATTTTCTTGCCGTCGTTGGCCTGATCGCTTTGAAAACCCAGGTTTTCCGGGAGCTGCCGCCGGACGAGTCGGAATGGACGGGCGGCAAAGTCTTGTTTCGGCTCGCGCTGGCGGCGGGTTTGGGATTGTTCGTCATCCGCTTGACGGGCAACGCGAACAGGTGGACGGGCCACCTTTTTTACGAGCTCGGCCCGTAGTCGATTGGGCAATAACCGACGATGCTCAATTTCATCTGGCTCGCGCTCATCGCCCTGGCGGTGCTTCTGGGCGGGTTCACTGGAAAAATCAAAGAGGTCGGCGATGGCGCGATCTCCAGCGCAAACGCCGCGGTCACGCTCGCGCTCGGACTCATCGCGGTGATGACGCTCTGGCTCGGCCTGATGCGGCTGGCGGAAAAAGCGGGGCTGATCCACCGGCTCGGTCTGGCGGTGAAGCCGATCATGGTCTGGCTCTTCCCCGAAGTGCCGCCAAACAGCCCCGCGATGGGGGCGATCATCATGAACATGGCGGCGAACATTCTCGGCTTGAACAATGCCGCCACGCCGCTGGGTCTGCGCGCGATGAGCGAGCTCGACAAGCTCAACCGGCGCCCCGGCGTCGCGACGAACGCGATGTGCATGCTGCTGGCGATCAACACGAGCTCGATCACGCTGATCCCGGTCACCGTCATCGCCATCCTCGCGGCGGCGAAGGGGAAAAATCCGACAAGCATCATCAGCACCGGCCTGGCGGCGACGATCGTCGCGCACATCGCCGCCATCGCGACCTGCAAGCTGTTGGAAAAGAGCCGCTGGTATCGGTTGTCGCCAGTCGTCGAGGATCCGGCGTCGGTCGGGCCGGACGCGCCGCCGCTGCCGGATGAAGGGGCGACCGTCACCGGCAAGGAGGATCGGCAGCGCGAGGGTCAGGAAGTCGTGGAGAATGCGGAACGCGCGGATGAAACCCTGCCGTGGGTGCCTCGCGCGCGACTCGTGCTCGCCGCGGTCGGCGTGGTGTTTCTGGCGATGTTCGTCATCACGGCGTTTCCAGAAACCATCGGCCGCACGCCGGCGCCGGAGGAGGCCGCGCGCTTTTTTCTCCTGCGCATGATCGACGCCCTTTCCGTCCTGGCGGTGCCGTGGCTGATCCTGTTTTTCCCGCTCTACGCGGCGCTGCGGCGGGTGCCGGTGTATGACGAATTTGTCGAGGGCGGCAAGGAGGGTTTTCAAGTCTCCATCCGCATCCTGCCCTACGTGGTGGCGATGCTCGTGGCCATCGGCATGTTCCGCGCGGCCGGCGGGCTGGACATCCTCACCGCGCTCTTGCGGCCGGCGACCAATCTCGTCGGTTTCCCGCCGGAGCTCGTGCCCCTCGCGCTCATCCGGCCCTTCAGCGGCAGCGCGTCGCTCGGCGTCTTCACGGACATCGTCCAGCACTTCGGGCCAGATAGTTTCCTCACGCTGACGGCGGCGACGTTTTACGGTTGTTCGGAGACGACGTTCTACGTCATCGCCGTCTATTTCGGCTCCGTCGGCATTCGCCGCACGCGCCACGCCGTCCCGGCCGGCATCGTGGCGGACATCGTGGGGCCAGTCGCCTCGGTGTTGATCTGCCGTGCGGTCTTCGGGAGTTTTTGATTCGGCGTTACCCTACGGCGGGGCGGCCTTTTGCAACTCCCTGGCTCTGGCAGAATCACGCCGCGCAGCCTCCTGGTTGCCGAGGGCTTGATAAACCTTGGCGCGGGCGAGGTAAGCCGAGGCCAGCTTTGGCTCGACCTCAATGGCTCGGGTATAATCATCGATGGCGAGCTGCCGGTGGCCGAGCGCATCGTGGGCGAGGCCGCGAGCCAGATAAACGAAGGCACTGTTGGGTTCGAGCTCGATCGCTCTGGTGCCATCCCGGACTGCCGGCGCGTGCTGGCCGAGCTTCTGGCAGGCCACGCAGCGGTTATAGTAAGCGGGCGCGAATTTCGGATCGAGCTCGATGGCTCGCGAATAGTCTTCGATGGCTCGCCCGGGTTGGTCGAGATCGTCGTAAGCGGTGCCGCGGAGGTTGTAGGCCAGCGCGCTGTTCGCCTCGCGCTCGATGGCGGCGTCGTAGTCCTGGATGGCGCGCGCGGGCTGTTTGAGTTTCTGATAGACAGCGGCCCGGCTCAGGTAGGCGGCGGCAAGCTGGGGAGCCTGCGCGATGAGTGTGGTCGTCCTTTCGATGACCGCCATCCACTCATCCGGGCGGCTGGCCTTGGAGGCTTCGTCGAGCAATCCGCGGGCTTCGTTCTGCTGTGCCCGCAAGGCGGAAGTAACTTCTTCCCGGCGGTTCTCAACGAGACATCTCGCCCAGAATGCAACGATTCCGATCAGGACGACGGCTTCGACCCAGACAAGGCGCCTGATCCACGGGCGCAGGCTGCTGGCACTGCCCGCCAGCGGGACACCCTGCAATCCCCGGCTTAAGCCGACACCGACATTGGCAGCCACGGCAAGCTGCCAGGCGGCGACGAACAGGCAGTAGGCCCAGCTTGTGCCGTGCGCAACAGGGATGACCTTGGGGAAAATCGACAGGACACAAAGACCCATGCCAGCACTGCTGCCCACCAGCAGCAAGGAAACCGCGCTCGTCCACCGGCGAAACGGCGCGCAGAATAGCGCCAGCGCGCCGACCAGCAGCGAAGTGCCGACAGCGCCACCCACGAATCCTGCCATCGCCAGCAGGAGAGAGAAATAGGCATCGGGAAAACGCGCCACAACATTCATCAACCCACTGGGAAATAAGGCAAAGGGCGCATTGCCCACGTAGAACCCTTTGAACACGCACTCGGCAGTGTAATGCGCGGCCGTGTAAGCCAGAGTCGAAGCCAGGAGCAAGACAGGCAGCCAGGACGCTTTCAGCCACCTGGCCCACAGCAACCAGCCTCCCAGCGCCAGTCCGAAACCCAAGCCAGGAAAGTATCGGTTGTCGAATGGCTTCCCCCAGAGCACGTCAGCCCCGGAGGAGAGCAAGCCGGACAGCAGACCCGTCAGCGCGACCAGCCAAAAAAGCCGCCCGCCCGACGGGGACCACGGCGCATCGGTGATGTGAGCCGGTGGCGCCTGCTCGACAAGCGGAGATCCGTGAAGCGCAGGAGGCTCGGAAGGCGGGCTCAACACGGCTGGCGGAGGAGCTGGCGGCAATACAGGAGGCAGGGAGTTTGTCACCGCGCCGAACGACTCCTGCACCGGCGGCTCGGGCACGGCTGGCGGCGGTCCGAGGGCCAGCAGCGCACGGACGGATTCCACGAGCTGGCCGTGATGACGTTCCAGCGGCGGGGTCAGCGACGATCTCGATTACTACC
>CAXTRS010000090.1:0-14387 GCA_964246635.1 uncultured Chthoniobacterales bacterium
GAACGGCAAGGCGGCCCTGGTCCAGTTCAATCACCCGTTCTTCCGCGGCACCGACCCGTTCGAGAAGGAGTACGGCCGCGACGACTTCGCCGACGACGCCGACTGGGTCCGGACGATGGGCCGGCTCGCGCGCACGATCTCGCGCAAGCGCCGGCGCACGCGGTTGCGCTCGACCGCGCCGCCAACCCGCCGGGAGCTCACAAACCCGACTCGACTCGGTGCATTCGCTGTCGCCTCGCCGCCGCCACCATCCCGCCACACGCCGAGCACGAAAAAGCGTCCCGACCACGAGCGCCCAGCCTCGCGCACGCGGTGGAATTCCCGCGCCCGCGAGAGTCGCGCAGCTTTGGGAAAACGGAGGCGCATTGCGGAAGCCGGTCGCCACCGGATTCATGGCATCAACAGCATCAACGCGCCGGGGCTGGCACAGGCGGAGTCGCCGTCGCCGCGGGCGGCGGAATGGTAGGCGCGGAAGATTTGAAGATCGTGTCGGGCGTCGCCACAAACGTTTCCTGACCGCCGACCGAGCGCCGTGTTTTGTAAGTAAACCCCAACGTGACGTAGCTCGACTCGATGCGCCCGGCGCGATCGGCGTTGACGGCGATCACGAGATTCACGGGCGGCACGTGGAATTTGGTGCTCGGAATCATCACGCGGTCGTAGCGCACGGGGCTGCTGAAAGCCAGGGCGACACGCTCTTTTCCGCCATCCCTCAGCGGGCCATAAAGGTAGGCCTGCATGCTGATCAACCGGCCGTCGAATTTCGCCGAGGCAGGGAACTCGATCTCGCCGCCGAGGACGGAGACCTGCACGGCGCGATCCAGCCGCACGATGCGCACGGGGATCCGCAATTGGAACGGGGTGCTCTTCGTCAGCGTGAGCTCCACCGGCTCTTGCGCCCGCGCCGCCGGGAGCGAGCCGAGCACGCACACCAGCACGCCGACAAAGCACTGCAACGCTTGTCGAGAGCCACGTCGCGGCCGCATCAACCGTGTTTTCCTATGCGCCGGTGTGGCGCTTGTATTGGATGTCGGTGCCCTTGGGGAGCAGCCGTTTGCAGCCGAGCCGGCGACGACGTTTGAGAATGGCGCGGCCGCCTTTGGTTTTCATGCGCGCGCGGAATCCAAACTGGCGTTTGCGGCAGCGCTTGCTGGGCTGATAAGTCGGTTTCATAAGCTTGGGAAAATCTGGAACGCAGCGGCGACCCGCGCGTGGGTGCCCGTCGCCGGGTCCGGCGGGCCGTGCATCCTAGCGAGAGCGGACCGGTTGTCAACCGCGCGCGAACGCTCTTGCAACTCGCGCGGCTTGTGTCATGAAGAAAGACGAAATGAGCGAGACCCGCATCGAGCCAGCCACGGTGGAAGATCTGCCGCAACTCGCTGACTTGCTGCATGATCTCTTCACCTTGGAGAGCGACTTCCGGCCAGATGCGGACAAACAACTCCGCGGCCTGCGGCTCATCCTTGAGCAACCCAATCGCGGCCGTATTTTCGTCCTGCGCAGCGTAGACAAAATCATCGGCATGGTGAACCTGCTCATCACCATCAGCACGGCCGAGGGCGGGTTCGTGCTCATTCTCGAAGACCTCATCATTCGCCAGGAGCACCGCTCGCAGGGTTTCGGCGCGCAGTTGCTCGAATACGCGCTCGACTTCGCGCGGCAAAAAGATTTTCTGCGCGTCACGCTGCTCACCGACCGCATGGACGAGCCGTCCAAACACTTTTTCCACGCGCACGGCTTTCACGAATCCGAGATGGTGCCGATGCGCTGGCTGCGCGCCGGCGGCAAGCCCAAGGACACGCCGACGATGGCATGACGAGGAAGCTCAGCGGCGGACCATCGCGGCCCCGGCGCCGAAAATCCGACACCGGTTTCGTCGATCTCGGCTTCGCGCGGGTGGACACGGATCGCCGGCGCCGGGTCGGGTTTCCCGAGGTCATTTTTTGTCAGGGCAAAACGCCGGCCGAAGTCGCCGGCATCGCGCGGGCAATTCTCGAGCACGATCCCGTGATGCTCGCCACGCGCGCAACGGCGGAGCAGTTTGCCGCGGTCGCGGTGGCTTTCCGGGGGGGGGGCGGGCCGCGGCGCGCGGGTGCCCTGGGCGGCGCGGGCGCGCGGCTCCCGCGCTTGCTCGGAAGTGTCGGCGTGCTCTGCGCCGGCACGAGCGACGGACCTGTGGCCGAGGAGGCCGCCGTCACGCTCGAAACGTTCGGCAATTCCGTGGAAAAATTCTACGATGTCGGCGTCGCCGGCCTGCACCGGCTCATGGCCGTGCGCGACCGGCTCGAAGCGTGTCGCGTGCTGGTCGTCGTCGCCGGCATGGAAGGCGCGCTGCCGAGCGTGGTGGCGGGATTGGTCAGCCGGCCGGTCATCGCGGTGCCGACGAGCGTTGGCTACGGCGCGAGCTTTGGCGGTCTGGCCGCGCTGCTCGGCATGCTCAATTCCTGCGGTAGCGCCGTGACCGTGGTGAACATTGATAACGGCTTCGGCGCGGCGTATGCGGCGGCGACGATCAACCGTTTGGGTGGGGAAAAATCCAAAATCCAAAATCCAAATTCCAAGGAATCAGACCAAAACATTTGAAACATAAAAACGACCCGGCAGCCTTTCCGTTAGGCATATCTCCACGCGCGTGATTCAGTCCCTTTCTTTTTCCAAATTTTCTGACCTTTAGTTCCGATTCCTTGGAATTTGGTTTTTGGATTTTGGAATTTTGATTTCCCCGTATGCGCGTTTTGTTTTTCGACACCTTCAGCGGCATCAGCGGCGACATGACCGTCGGAGCGCTCTGCGACCTCGGCGTGCCGCCTTCCACGTTTGAGTGGGAACTCTCCAAGCTCGAGCTCGGCGACTGGCACGTGCACTTCGAGCGCAAGACTCGGCAGAACGTCGAAGGCGTGAAATTCGGCGTCCACAGCGGCGCGGTCCACACTCACGACCAAGACGAGCCTGCGGACGAACATGGGCAGGTTCACGCCCATGCCCACGCGCACTCGCACGAGCACGGTTGCGAGCACGGCCACCAAGACGGCCACGAACATACGCACGAGCACGAGCACGAACACAGCCACGAGCACTCGCACGACAATCACGCGGAAGCCCACGAGCACGGCCGGGCGTATCTTGAAATCCGCGCGCTCATCGAAAGGAGCGACCTTTCCGAGTTCGTCAAAAAACACGCCTTGAGCATTTTTCACCGCGTCGCCGTGGCCGAGGCGAAGATTCACGGTGCCACGGTGGAATCCATCGGGTTTCACGAAGTCGGCGCGCTCGATTCCATCGCCGACATCGTCCTCGCCTGCGTCGGTCTCGAAGCGCTCGGCGTGGAAAAGGTGTTTGTCGGCGCGTTGAGCGACGGGCGCGGCTGGGTGGATTGCGCGCACGGCCGCTTTCCGATTCCCTCGCTGGCCACGCTGGAAATCCTGCGCGGCGTCGCGCCCGTCGGGCAGCTCGACGAGCCGTTCGAGTTCATCACGCCTACCGGCGCCGCCATCGTCGCGGAGTTTGGCGCAGGCTTTGGCGTCATGCCCCGGATGCGAATCGAGAAAATTGGTTACGGCCTCGGCACCCGCCAGCTCCCCGGCCGACCAAACGCCTTGCGCGCGGTGCTCGGCGAACTGGCCGACGACGAGACGCCGGCAGCGGGCCCGACCGCGGGTTACGAGACTGACACGATCACTCAAATCGAAACCAACCTCGACGACCTTTCGCCGGAGCTCACCGGTGCCGTGCTCGAAAAACTCTTCGCCGCCGGCGCGCTCGATGCCTCCATCACCCCAGCGCAGATGAAAAAGAACCGGCCCGGCGTCGTGTTAACCGTGCTCTGCGAACCCGGCGCCGTCGGCCGCATCGCCGATTTGCTCTTCGCCGAAACCAGCGCCTTCGGACTGCGGCTCGCGCAAAAGCAGCGACTCAAACTGAGCCGGCACTTCGAGACCGTCGAAACGCTGCACGGCGCGATCCGCATCAAGCTCGGCACGCACGCCGGCAAGGTCGTGCAGGCCGCGCCGGAATTCGAGGATTGCCGGGCGGCGGCCGAGCGCGCGGGCGTGCCGCTGCGCGTAGTATTCAGCGATGCGCAACTCGCCTATCAGCGGCACCTCGCGCCGGCCGACGCGTGACTCCAGCGTGCGCCAGCAGTTGTCTGCGGCGGCCACGCGCAACGCCGCGCCCGTCCCCGATTCTCCGTTTGCCACCATGAACGCCTCTCCCGACGACGCCAACGCCCAGCAGTCACAGCAGCAGCAACGCATCCTCACCCTCGACATCGGCGGCAGCGGCATCAAAGCCGCCATCCTCGACCGCGACGGCAACATGCTCACCGAACGCGCGCGGGTGAAAACGCCGCACCCGACGCCGCCGGCCGCGCTCGTGGAAGCCATCGTCGGATTGGTCGAGCCGTTGCGCACCGGTGCGGGCGGCGGCTACTCGCACATCGCCGTCGGTTTCCCCGGCGTTGTGCGCGAGGGCAAGATCGTCACCGCGCCCAATCTCGGCACCGATGTGCTTGCCGGTTTCGATCTCGCCGGCACGCTGGCCGAGCGGCTCGGCGCGCCGGTGCGCCTGCTCAACGACGCCGATCTCCAAGGTCTCGGCACCGTCGAGGGGCGGGGACTCGAAGTCGTCATCACCCTCGGCACCGGCATGGGCAGTGCGATCTTCGAGAACGGCCGGCTCTGCCCGCACCTCGAAATTTCGCACCATCCATTCCTCAAAAACGGCAAAGACTACGACCAGGCGATCGGCGACGCCGCGATGGCAAAGATCGGCAGGAAGAAATGGAACCGCCGCGTCGGCCGCGCCATCGACGTGCTGCGCGTGCTGACGAACTTCGATACGCTCTACATCGGCGGCGGCAACAGCCGGCACGTTACGCTCGACCTGCCCGCGAACGTGCGGATCGTTTCCAATCTCAACGCCCTGCGTGGCGGCGCCGGCGTCTGGCGCGACCCGAGTCCCGGCGCTGCGCCGGTGGCGGTCGGTGCGCCGCCAGCAACGCCTTCGACGACAACTACTGAAGTCGCGGCGGGCACTGGAGTTGGGGTAGGGTGAGCTTCGCGAGCGTTGCGGCGGAGGCTCTCTCGCGCAGAGACGCAGCACGCATGGGAAGTTTATTAGACAGAATTAACAGAATTACAGAAAACGGAGGGCAGGCCGTTTTCCGGTCTCTGCCAATTCTGTAAGTCCTGTTAATTCTGTCGAAGAATCCGTCGTTTTTCCCTTCCCCCTTGCGTGTCTGCGCCTCGGCGCGAGATTTTCTTCCGACCCCCGCGCCCCATGGCTGCTGGTTTCACTCCTTCTGATTCTCCCGCCGCGCGCTCCGGCTCGGCACCGCCTTCGGAGGGCGTCACCGCCCGGCGCGGGTTCTCGCTGTCTGACCTCTGGCAGTGGGCGAAAAACGCCTACGCCGTCTTTAACAACATCAACGGCTCGCTCTGGGCGGCGAGCTTCGCATATTACGCATTTTTCGCGCTCTTCCCGCTGCTCATCTTTCTCGTCACCCTGGCCACGCACTTCACCACGCGCGAGGAGGCGTTCGGCTACATCGTCGTGAACGTCGGCAAGTATGTGCCGCTCAGTTCCGAGGACTACGGGACGATTTCCAAAACCGTAAACGGCGTCATCGACGCGCGCGGCAGCCTGGGCGTCGTCTCGCTGGTCGGCTTGCTTTGGAGCGCGCTCGGGTTTTTCCAGGCGCTCGTCGGCGCCGTCAACGCCGCCTGGAAACAGGAGCAGCCGCCTTGGTGGCGGATGCCGCTGAAAAACCTCAAGGTGTTCGCCATCCTGCTCTCCGCGCTGATCCTCGGCAACTTCCTGCCCGTGATCTCCAAAACCGTGCAGGGCTACCTCAACTTCATAGGCTGGCTGGGGCCGATCCTGTTTTCCCTGGTGAACCTGCTGGTGCCGACCGTGGTGCTCTTCTACGGCTTCGCCCTGTTCTTTCGCTTTGCCCCGCGCAGCGCCAGCAAGACGACCTTTTCCCTGGTCTGGCTGCCGGCCTTGCTCGTCACCGTGTTCCTGCAAATCGCGCAATACTTGTTCGTCATCTACACGACGAACTTTGCGAGGTTCAACGCCGTCTATGGCACCTTCGGCGGCATCATCGCGCTGATGCTCTGGATTTACGTTTCCGGCTCGATCATCACCTTCGGCGGCTGCTTGTGCGCCGCGCGCGTGCGGTCGGTGGCGAATGCGGAGCCAGCGCACGATTGAGCATTTCGCGCGGTCGTGCGGCGCATCCGCGGTTTTTCGAGAGGCATTGAGATCGCGCTCGAAGTCGGCTACACGAACCCGAGCCATTTTGCGCAGGTGCTTCGGTGGGTCGCGGGCGTGACGCCGACCGAGCTCCGCAGCGCCCCATAACGAACGCAGCACATCGCAAACCTCGGCGCCGATGCACGCATTCGAACAACTTCTCGGTCTATTCGCTGCGGCAGTGATCCTCGCCGGCGCGGCTCGGCGTGTGGGCGCGCCTTATCCGGTGTTCCTCGCGCTCGGCGGCGCCCTGCTCGCGTTTCTTCCCGGCGCGCCGTCGTTCAGCGTCCCTGCCGATCTGGCGCTGGCGCTCTTCGTCGCACCCGTGCTGCTCGATGCGGCTTATGATGCGTCGCTCAGAGATCTCAAAGACAACTGGGTGCCGGTGGCCGGTTTGGTCATCTTCGCGGTCGGATTCACGACCGCCGCGGTCGCGTTCATCGCTCACGCGCTCCTCCCAGCCATCCCGTGGACGGCGGCGATTGCGCTCGGCGCGATTGTCGCACCGCCGGACGCCGTCGTGGCTGCCGCCGTGCTGCGTCCCTTGCAACCGCCCCACCGCATTCTCACCGTGCTGGAAGGTGAGAGCCTGCTCAACGACGCGAGTGCGCTCCTGATCTACCGGCTCGCCGTGGGCGCCGTTGCGGCCAACGCTTTTTCCATCAAGGCCGTCGCGCCGACTTTCCTTCTCGCGGTGGCAGGCAGCCTCCTTGCGGGTCCGGCGCTCGCGTGGGTCGTGCTGCGCTCGATCGCGCGCGTGCAGCACGTGCCCACCGCCATCATTCTGCAATTCGTCACCACCTTCGGCGTCTGGATGCTGGCCGAACGCGTCGGGCTTTCGGGCGTCCTGACGGTGGTATGCTACGCGATCACGCTGGCGCGCACGTCGCCGGAAAGAACGCCTGCCCAGCGACGCCTGCCGACCTACGCGGTGTGGGAGACGGTCGTTTTCGCGCTGAACATCCTCGCCTTCATTTTCATCGGCCTGCAGATTCGGCCGATTCTCGAGAGCCTGGCAGCCGCGGACCGAACGCGCTACTTCGCCGTCGCCGGCGCGATCTTGCTGACCGTGATTGTCGTGCGCGTCGCCTGGCACATGTCCTTCAACGCCGTCGTCCGGTGGCGCCACCGTCGCTTCGGCTTTCATCCGCCGCGCCCGATGCTGGGGCCGAGCGTCGGCAGCGGCTTGGTGATCTCGTGGGCTGGCATGCGCGGCATTGTCTCGCTCGCGGCGGCGCTGGCGCTGCCAGGGGAGTTTCCGTATCGCGACCTCATCGTGCTGACCACCTTCGCCGTCGTTCTCGGCACGCTGGTGCTCCAAGGGCTGACGCTCAAGCCGCTCTTGCGCGCGCTCGACTTGCGCGACGACGATCCGGTGGGTCGCGAAGTGAACGCGGCCCGCGAACGCGCGTTGCGCGCCGGACTGGAGAGCTTCGCGAAAGACAACTCGCCGGCCGCAGACGCCGTCCGGAAGGAGTTCACGGCCCATCTCGCGTATCAACAAACGGAGGCCGACGCCGGCGACGGCACGCGCTCCGCGCACCGCGAAATTCATCGCGGCGCCATCCAGGCAGCGCGGCAGGCAATGATCGCCATGCGCGAGGACGACGAGATTGGTGACGACGCCTTTCATCGTTTGGAACAAGAACTGGACCGGCTCGAAATCGCCGTCGGCAGCGAGCAGGAATAAGACTTCCGGGCATCGGGTAGGGGGCTGCTTCGTGGTGGATGGCGACCTCCGGGCGCCATTAAGATGCAGCGAAGCTGCCTGAATAATTCTTCTCGGCCGCGCCGAAATTAATGGCGCTCGGAGATCGCCATCCACCTTCGAGAAGCCAAAGCAGCCCATCGCCGGATTCTCCCGTGCGCCGCGGGCTCACTCTGCTAGGCTTCACGATGCGAAATACCGATCATCCGCGCACCGTCGCACTCCAGCCAGCAGCCTCCTCGGCTGCTCCCCGTCCATACCGCAACGGCTGCCCCATCCGCTCCCTGGCTTGCGGTTTTGTTCTGACCTTGGCGGCGGCTTCCTCGGTGTTTGGAGAGATGGCACCGGTAGCTGATCGCGTAGCCAAGCAGAACGCGTTGTTCGAGGAGTTCTACCAGACGGGCCTAAAGAACGCGCCTGAGCGGGCCACGGCACTGGGCGACTACCGCTACAACGCGCTCCTGAGTCAGTATTCGTTGGAGGAAATCGCGCGCCAGCACGCGGAAGCCGACGACTTCCTAACGCGGCTCAAAGCGATCCCGACCGACGGGATGGGCGACAAGGATCTCTTGAGCCATCAACTGCTCGAGCGGCAGTTGGAACTCGGCGACGTGAACTACCGTCTGAAGAACTACGAGATGCCGATCAACCAGCAAAACGGCGTCCACACCCGCCTCGCCGATTTGCCGCTCAGCGTGCCGTTCGATTCCGTGCCGCACTACCAGGACTACATTGCCCGGCTGCGCCAGATCCCGCGCGTGCTGGACCAGACGACCGAGGTGCTGCGGCAGGGCCTGAAGGACGGCCTGATGCCACCGAAGCTCGTGGCCGAAAAACTGCCCGGCCAATGCGAAGGCATCATCGCTGCGAACCCATTCCTGCGGCCGACCAAAAAATTTCCGGCAGAGTTTTCCGACGCCGACAAGCAGCGGCTCACCGACGAAATCACGCAGGCGGTGAACGACGCCGTTCTTCCCGCTTACCGGAAGTTCGTCGCATTCCTCAAGACCAACTACGCCCCGCACGGCCGCACGCAGCTCTCCATCGAGAGCCTGCCGGACGGCAAGCAGCGCTACGCCGTAGCCGTGAAGACCATGACCACGGTGACCATCACGCCCGCCGAGGTGCACGCGATCGGGCTGAAGGAAGTGGAGCGCATCACGACCGAGATGACGGCCTTGGCGAAGGCGCAGGGATACCATGACCTCGCCGGCTTCCGCGCCGCGATCAACAGCGACCCGAAGTGGAAGCCCGCCAGCGAGCAGCAGATTGTGGACGACTTCGCGAACTACATCCACCAAATGGAGCCCAAGCTGCCGGAGCTTTTCAACCTGCTGCCGAAAGCGCCGGTGACCGTGGAACCGATCCCGGACTTCGCCAAGGCCGAGGCGACGCACTACGTCTCGGGCACGCCGGACGGCAAGCGCCCCGGCCGGGTGGTCGTGGCCGTGGCCGACCCCACCAAGCGCACCCTGGTGCTGGACGAAGCCGTCGCCTACCACGAAGGCGTTCCCGGCCATCACATGCAGATCAGCATCGCCCAAACGCTGCCCGACCTGCCGCAGTTCCGCCGGCGCGGCAATTACTCCGCCTACGCCGAGGGCTGGGCGCTTTACGCCGAGGAACTGGGCAAAGAGATCGGCTTCTATCGCGATCCGGTGTCCGACTATGGCCGGCTGAATTCCGAGCTCTTTCGCGCGGTCCGACTCGTCGTGGACACCGGCATTCACGATCAGAACTGGAGCCGCGAGCAGGTGATCGCTTACATGCACGCCCACGACGTGAACGACGCAGTGGCGCAGACTGAGACCGACCGCTACATCGCCTGGCCCGGACAGGCGCTGGCCTACAAGATGGGGCAGCTCGCCATTCGCAAGATGCGCGATACAGCCAAGGCGCAACTCGGGCCGAAGTTCGATATCAAAGCCTTCCACGACCAAGTGCTCAACGGCGGTGCGATGCCGCTGGACCTACTCCAAGGACGCGTGGAGCGATGGATCAAGGAGCAGGGAACTACGACGACAACGGCGAGCGCCGGCCAATAAGGGGTTTGGAACTCAGTCGCGCCGGCAGTCGAGGCAAGCGAAACTTGCCGGCGCGGTTGCGGGGAAGAAACGTGAAGATTCACGGACTGAACCCCCGGCCGCATCCCTTGGCACCCGCGACCCTCGGCCAGACGATCGTCAATGCGGGTTTTGAAGTGGAGAAAGTGCCGCCTGCACCCGGCAATGGTCCCATCACCAGTTGGACTGGTGGCTGCGGCATAAACGAGGTGCGGCCGGTCTCGTTGTTGGTGCCGAGTGCGACCTGGGGGCCATGCTAGCCCCCTTTAACGCGAGCGATCCAACCCTCACGTATTCCCTTCCATTCCTTGTCAACGGCCTTCCAACCGATGGTTTCCTCCAACTCGAGAAGCAGATTGGCCACTTGCGCGTCGGTCCTGGCGGTTTGGCACTCTTCAACCCAGAACGGCCTGCGGCTCCGCCACTTCGGGCTCACTGCTTTCCACTCGATGTTCTCCTCCAGTCGCGCGAGTTGAGCGCCCACGCAGGCCGCATCGTCGCACGACGCTGTCTTGGCCACCCAACCGTCGCGCAAAGCTCTCCAGGCACCTTTGACTGCGGACCATTCAATGTGCGACTCCAATTCGACCAGTTGTTTGGCAGGGGGTGAGGCAAGGAGGGAATTGCGGCCGACAAGCAGCGTTGCCGCGACAACGGTGAGGAGCGCCAACGGTTTTGCGCGCTTGAGGGTGTTTTGGAACAATATCATCGGCCCAGGGTATCAGGGTTTGTCGAACGAACAAAGGGTATCTGCATCCTTCGTCCGCTTGGGTGGCTGGCTTCGGAGGGCGGAGCGGGGTCAGTTCATGAATTTTGCAATTCAGCTTTATCGATAACTAGCGCCGGCCCAAACTGCAAAATTCACGGACTGACTCCGTTTGCCTCCTCTTCCTCGTGCAACTTGTAACTTGTGGGTCTATTTTCCTCGATATTCGGCTCGCACCCGCCTGCCGGTGTGCAACTCGCTGACCTCTGTCTCCAAGTCCGTCAGGAGAGCCGCTTTCTTCAGAAATATATCGAGAGTCGCTCGGAGTCCCCACCAGCACGAATGCGCTTCGAATTTAGCAAGGATGTTCTCATGCTGCTCTTGGCCGCGACCGTTGTTCAGAGACGCATCCAGAATCTCCAACGCGTGATGCAGATCAACGACCAGATGCGCAGCCGCTACCTCAGCTTGCTTCCCGTCGCGCCGACATCACTTGTTGGAGACTGCCTGGGTCTGCGATGACGAGCTGGAGACCATCGCGCCATTCGTTGCGCCGGGCGCGCCGATTTCTCAGTTTCGCACTACACTCGTTTCTACGACTGGCCTGATTTCTCTCGCTGTCGATTACCGAGCGTCGGAGTTCCGCCGCGACCTCACGACCGGAATCTCACAATCGAAGGTCGGAACTGACATGTGGATTCCCGTAGCCCGGACATTTCTCATGCGCATCCGTGGCGTCGCACCCAACTCGATCCTGTTCGACGACATTGATCACCTCTCGGTTGCGTTCGTGCTTCCATTCACCTTCATTTGGCAGTCTGCCGAGACATTTCTCCGATGAACCAGAAACGCCTAACCTCGCGCTGCAGCGAACAGCCTGCGGTTGTCACTGAGCTTTGATCCGTTAGGCTCCTATTCGTGTGCCCTCATCCTCCGCTTTTCCGCTATACATCGCGGCAGAACGCTCTGCAATTGACAGTCGAGGGCAATCTCCGCCTCAATCCCCCGAGTCTATTCCACGACGAACAGCGTTTCGGCTCGCAAATCGGAGATTCCCGTGAGGCGGGCCGCACTCTTACCGTAACTGATACTCCGGTTACAGCCGATGCCGATCTACCCCGGCAGCTCCGAAATTTTGCGCCATACCCGCAACCAGATGATCCGCTTCAACTAACGGTGATCATTACCGAAGCGGTGCTCGAAGCCAATTCTACCGATGCTTTGATATATTGTATGCTGCGTCGAAAAGCGTCGGAGTGCATCGTAGGTTTCGACGGCGATACATGGGTTATCATCGAGCGGCCTTGTGACTTCTTGGCGGCAATCAATCGTGTTCTCCCACCGGACTTAGAGTGTCGAGGGATTTCCCCCTGCACTTACGCCTCGCGAGAGATCAACCAACGAGAGCCTGCCGCCAAAATTCATCCACTACTGGTCAAGGACATCCGACATGCACACCAAGGTGAGGTTAGAGCCGTCTGGACATCTCGTTCTCATCAGCGTGTCACCGAGCCAGTAATGATTACGTCTCCTGAAATCGCTGATTATTGCCGCATTATCGAATGATCGCCCCGGAAGCAGGTCAGTCCGTGCGAGCGGTAGTCGGGGTCAGCTTGTGAATTTTGCAAGTTTCTAAACGCCGCCGCTAACAGAATTGTAGCAGCGGAGCCGCCTGCTTGTTAAGTGCGGCAAAACTGCAAAAATTCACAAGCTGACCCCTAATAATTCCGTTAGGCTTGCCTCGTGTGATGTCTTCTCGTCAACATATCCTTGATCACGTCGCCTTGAGCGTCAGCGATCTGAGCGTCAGCCGTGCTTTCTACGAGGCGGCACTGGCGCCCCTGGGCTATAAGCTCCTCTGGCAATCGGCTCAGAGCCTCGCCTTTGGTGTGCCGGGTTCCGACGATTTTGGCCTGAACCTCGGCGCTGCGAATCCTACCCGCCATGCGCACGTGGCGTTCATTGCGCGCGATCAGGCGGCGGTGCGCGCCTTCCATGCCGCCGCCCTCCTCGCCGGCGGCCGCGACAACGGCGCACCCGGTTTTCACCGCGAATACCACCCAACCTACTACGCGGCCTTTGTCCTCGACCCCGACGACAATAACATCGAGGCGGTCTTTCATGGCCGCTGAGCCCACTCGGAGCCCATGGCCTAACCCGGCGCTGTAACGAACGGCCTTCGGCTGTCGCTGAGCTTGGAGTCCGTTAGGCGGCTCCTCGCGTGCGTTGGCACCATAGATCATTGTTCATGCTGACCGATGACGAACTCGAACGCCGCAAGCCCGTCTGGACGGCGTTCTCTGAATTTTGGCTCGACACCGAGCTCGACGACTCCGACCTGCGGCGCATCGCCAACGTCGCTGCGGCTGCCGGCTACAGCATCCCGAAGTTGCGCGACATCTACCTTTACGAGGTGGCGCCGGTGGTCGGTGCCAATCTGCTTTGCCCTGCTGGCGCGTGGGCAGGCTTCGATGAACAATGGCTGCATGCCGAAGCGCGCAAGCGCGCCGAGCACCGGAGCCTGTGGCTGCGTCTCTGGCTTTTCGTGGGCATCGGTCGCGGTCTGCTCACGTATGCTACCGAGCGCCACTGGCATCGCGTTCTCGCGCTGCTGACGACGCCTAACGAGGGGAGAAAGGTGTCAGCCCTGTAATCTCGCTGTCTCCAGCTTTGTTGCTCGAAACCAGTCAGCAAAGGGCGAACAATGGCGAACTTCCAAGGCTGCCTCCAGTGATGAGCAAAACTATCCTTACCCCTCTGGTGGCCGCCGTGCTTATCTCGACGGCCAGCATGGAATTTCTGTCCTGCGTCGCTCGGAGCGCGCCGGCACCAGCAGCGCCGTATGCGCCTGCTTCCAGCCGGCGGCTGACGGTGGGCCAGCAGCCTAGCGCCCTTGCCATCGCCGACGTCAACGGCGACGGCCGGGCCGATCTCCTGGTCGCCAACTACGGCAACGGCACAGTGAGCGTGTTCCTCGGCGACGGCCGCGGCGGCTTCAGCGAAGCGTCGGGCTCGCCCTTCGCGGCCGGCCCTTCGCCCAACGACCTATGCGTGGCGGATTTCAATGGCGACGGCCGACCCGACTTGGCCTTCGCCAACCACGAGCACCAGACGCTCACCGTGCTCCTCGGCAACGGCGACGGCAGCTTTCGTCCGGCGTCGGGCTCCCCGGTGACCGTCACCAGCCGGCCGCACACCCACGGAGTCGCCGCGGGCGATTTCAACGGCGATGGCAAGCCTGACCTGGTCACCGACAGTTGGGCGGAGGACAAGGTGACGGTCGTCTTCGGCGACGGCCGCGGCGGCTTCGGCAGCCCCGGCGTGCAGTTCGCGGTGGGCAAGCGCCCCTACCAGCGCGTGCGGGTGGCCGATCTCAACGGGGACGGCCATCCCGACATCGTCACCACAGACCTGGAGGGCGCCAGCGTCACCGTGCTCCTCAGCGACGGAGCGGGCGGCTTCCAGCCCGCCGCCGGCTCGCCGTTTCCCAGCGGACGCAATCCTTTTGGCGTGGCCATCGGCGACTTGGACGGCGACGGCAAGCTCGACCTCGCCGTCGCCAACTGGTCCGGCCACCCCGCGGCGGAACCGGGGGACAGCGTCACGATCCTCCTGGGTGACGGGCGGGGCGGGTTCCGGCCGGCGGCTGGTTCAC
>CAXTRS010000091.1:0-13185 GCA_964246635.1 uncultured Chthoniobacterales bacterium
ATCAGAAGGGAGGAACTTGCGGGCATCTCGCAAAGCGCTTTAGCGTCGTGCCTGCCGCGATTCGCAAATGGCTCAAGGCAGCGGGTGTCCCGCTGCGTAACGTAGCGACACGAACACTCGCGCTTCCCGAGGAAGCGAAGACAGAAGCGGTTCGCCTTTACACGGACGAACAGATGCCTGCGCGAGAGATTGCCCGGCGACTCGACAGCACGCATACGCAGATCTTGAAGACGCTGCGCGCGACGGGCTGCGTGCGCAGCCGCTCCGAGGCGCGTGCCTGTCAACTTGTGCGCAAACCCGAGCGTCATCTGCGAGGCCGGCAGATGCCTTGGCAGTCCAAGAAAACGGGCAAGTGGCACTTCGCGCAATCCAGCTTTGAGATCGTGCGAATGTCGCAACTCGACGCCGACGAGAGCGTGCTTTCGTGGAGTCGCGCGCACTACCGAATTCCCCTCCCCAACGGACGAAGATACGTGCCCGATTTTGAAGTCACCTACGCCGATAGGTCGCGCGTCGTCGAAGAGGTGAAGCCGCTTCGGTTCAAGGACTCGCCCGAGGTGCAGATGAAAGCCGCAGCGGCGGTCAGATTCCTCGCCCCTCTGGACATTGCCTATCGCATTGTCACCGAGGACGACATGGGGCGCGACACCATCAAGCGTTTTAACTTCGAAGCACTCCCGTTACTGAATGAAGCCGACCGTAGGGAACGCCGGCGCAAGGCGAATGCCGAATATCATCGGCGCAGGAAAGCCGCTGCGAGGCGACAACCTGTGCGTTGAAGTCATCCGCGCGCGCTGGTGAGAACGCGATGGTCGAGGCAAGGAGGATTTGCGCGGTGATGAGCAGGCAACGACGGAGCCGGCGACGCATACGAATGCCGACATACCAAACACGGAGCCGGGTGGCAAAGGAGAACTTCGCCGCTCCGCCCGCTCAACCTCCAACCGTTGGCGGTTGAGCGGGCCAGTCAAGCGGCTCGCCGCGCTCGTTAATTGGCTCGTAGGTTGCGCGAAAAATGTCGTCCTTGCACGGATAATAGCCGCGACCGTCCGGCTCTGGGATTACCCAGTCGCCATCGACGAGTTTCACGGACTGCCGGTTGTGCGCTGTGTGGACGTGCGGCTTGAGGTCGCCATCAAGGCAGCACATGCCTGGATAACAGACTCCCGGCAACGGCGGGCCTTGCGCACCTTCCCGGTATTGTGTCGCCTCGATCACTGTCGGCCGTTTGCGAAATTTCATCTTCGTAAATCTTCTGCTCCCGCCCGTCGCAATACACCGTGCGCCGCCACGCCCGTGCCTTGTGATCAAACCAGAGCACCACCGTGCGGAGGGACGGCTGGCGGGCGCGTTGGATCATGCAGGCACGCCCAGTGCGGAGCGAATCACAGAGAGCAGGCTGGCGAGCACTTCCCGCGTCATCCGCTCGCAAACCGCGTTGAAAATCTTGTCGGCACACTCCTGCGGCGTGAGCCAGCGATTCACCTTCACCTCAACGGTGCATTCTCGGCCGTTGAGCGCGAACTTCACAACAACGGTCTGCGTGTCGGCGAGATAGTCGAAGTGAAACACCCGCCCTTCGAGTTTCAGCACGTTATCGGGCGCGCTGATCGTGGCGACGACGCTCTGGCGTGCCTCCTCCTGTAGCTCGCGCAGCAGGCGAGCGCTCTCGACCGTCGGCGCGCGACGCTCCTCGATGCGGACATCGACATGCTGCGGACGCGCGGGCGGAGGCGCTGCCAGCGCGGCACCAGCGAGCAAAAAGCCAAGGTCGCGGTTTTTCATGCCGGTTGAAGCGCTTGCTCCCGTTGCAACGTCGCCATCGCGAGCGCCATGCCGTCCATCTCGTCGCGCAGGTTCTCGGCTGCGGTGCTCGTCGCGGCGATTTCCTGCTGTCGCTTCTGCTCGCCGGCACGCCAGCAGCACGCCTTGAACTTGCGCCCGCTGCCGCACGGACACGGCTCGTTGCGACCGATCTTCGGGTCGCGGCGGCGCAGGGTGCGAGGGCGCGGAAACTGGCGGAGCGGTTGCAAGTCAGCAGGAATCGTGGCGGTCATGCTGGCGATTGGTTGCAGGGGCGAGAATCGAACTCGCGATGGCCGCGTTATGAGCGCGGTGCCTTACCACTTGGCGACCCTGCGGTTGAAAAATCAGGCTTCCGCCGGCTGCTCGACCTCGGGCTTCTTCGCGCCGGTGACGTAATCGAAAAACTCCTTGGCGTGCGTAATCGCCGCACCCGGATTGGCACCGTGCCGCAAAGCGAGATCAAGGCAGCGCTCGCGAGTGTATTGAGCCTGTTGGTCGTGAGAAACTTTCGCGTCTTCCGGCGTCGCGGCGGGCGCGGCCGTGATGCTCTTCCAGCCGAGCCAGGCGTTCTCCGACGCTGCGTCGGGCAACGGCTTGCCCTCGCGTGCCAGCGCAGCGCCCGCCTCGAATTCCATCGAACTCGTGACGCCGGGCTGCGCGACGACCATGCGCGCCGAGAGCGCGTAAACCGTTTTTTCCGCGTCGGGCGCCATCGCCTCATCCGTCTCAAACTGGATGTTGCAGTAAGTCGGTTGCTCCGACGTGATTTCCTTGACCGTGCCGAAGAGCGCGACGCGATCCCCGACCTTGAGCTCGTTACCGTTTTTGTCGTGTGGCATGGGTGCCATGACACCCCGACACTTCGGGCATTGCAAGCCTTAAATTGTATCGCGGGGCGAAAAGTCTTGCCCATCGCGCCTTCGCCCGTAGCTCGCGCCGCTACGGAAGAAATGAAGACCGCGCTCCTCGCCAAACTCAACGCCCACCAACGCGAACGGCTCATCGACTTCGCCGAGCGTCGCTCCCAGGAGATCGACACCGAGCTCATCCCGTGGCGCGCCAAGCTCGAAAAATACGAGCGCATGGCCGACAACGATTTTTCCGATCGCCTCGCCGCGTCCGACGCCGACAGCGTGATTGCGCTGGGCGGCAACAAGTCGCTCAACCTGGTGCGCAGCGTCACGCGCTTCATGAAAGGCCGCTGCGAGGGCGACATCTTCGGCGGCGAGCCGTTCTTCTTCGCCAAGGCCGAGGGCCTCGCCGACGCCGCCGAAGCCGACGCCATCCAGAAGCACTTTGGCTTCAAACTGCGTCAAGCCGATTACCGCAAGAGCGGCAAGGATGCGGTGGGCACCGCGCTCGACCTCGGCACCGCGATCAAGAAAACGACGTGGAAAATCGTGGCCGAGCCTTACGAGCGGCTGGCCAGCGTGCTCCACGACGACGCCACCGGCGAGCCCGTGCTCAACGCGGCGCCCGACGGATTCGGCGATTACGTCGAGGCCGACCACGAAAGCCTGCTCCTCGACGACGACGGCGTGACCGCCATGCACCAGCCCGGCCCCGACCCGCTGACGGGCCAGCAACCCCCGGCTATCATGGGCCGGATGCGGGAGCGGTTCATCACGGAGCCGAACGTCAAATACAAAGGGCTTTCGTGTGAGCTCGTGCCGTTCCGCAACGTGCTCTTTCCCTTCAAGGTCGAGAAATGGGAGGACGCCGATCTCATCGGCCACTTCTACTGGGAGCACCTTTCCGATCTCAAGGCGAAGTTCGACCCGCTCGGCAACGACCCCGATCTCTCCGGCACGAAGGGCGAGTCCGGCGCATGGCACACGCTCGCCCACTGGGGCAGCCACGCCAGCGGGCCGAATGCGGGCGACCAGGCGCCCAAGCGTGACGAGACCGCCTCGGCGGAGACAGTGGACGACGAGTTTCCGAATCCGGCGCTGAAGATCCACGAGTTGCGCCTGCGCTTCGACGCCAACGGCGAGGGCGTGCGCCGGCTCTATCTCGTCGTCCACCTCGAGAGCCGCACGATTCTGCACGCCGACTATCTGGGCAACATCACGCCCAATGGCGATCTCGACATGCACCCGATCGTCATCAACCGGGTGCCCGACCGCTCGTATGGCCGCGGCTATTACGAGGTGTATGAGGTGTTGCAGAGCATGATCGACGGCAAGTTGAACGCGATCAATCACCGCAACAGCTACAACGCCGACCCGATCAAGGTGCTCGACGCCGAAGTCACGGAAGAAACGCAGGCGACCGGGCAACTCGAGCTCTCGCCCGGCAAGGTGCTGCGCAAGCGCAAAGCCGCCGACCCGACCGCGAAGGTGCTGGAACTCATTGCGCTGCCCGACCTCGACGAGCGCACCTGGCAACTGCTCGAACTCTTCATCCAGATTCTTCAGCAGGACAGCGGCGTGACGGCGGCGGCGCAGGGCGACCCCGGCGCGCTGCCGAGCGTCGCCACGGCGACCGGCACGCAGGCGATTCTTTCCAGCGGGTCCACCATGCACCAGCTCGTCATCGACGAACTGCGCGAGGGCTTGGAGCCGGCGCTCACGTTTGCCATGAAACTCGTCTATGCCCGGCAGGACCGCGACGAGACGTTTTCCTACATGGAAGGGAGCGCTGCGGTGCAGGCGCTGCTCTCGCTCGCCAGCGCCAAGCGTCTGCGCGGCCTCGATCTCGACGTGACGCTCACGCTCACGCGCATCAAGAACCAGGAGCAGCGCGAGACGGCCCTCGCCGCCATCAACCAGTTCGTGCAGTATTTCACGCTTCCGCCCGGCGCCATGATCGCGTTGCGCCCGCTCTACATCCAAGCCGCGAAAGGCTTCGGGTTCGACAACGCCGAGAGCCTTTTCCCGCTGCCGCAACCGGTGCTCCCCGCCCCCGCCCCGGTCGATCCGAATGCGGTTCCCGCCGAGGGTCAACCTCCAACGGTTGGAGGTTCGCTGCCGCCCGTCGAGCCGGCTCCCGACGCCGTTGCGCCGCCTGCAGCCGACCTTCAGCTTCCGAGCATCCTCTCCACCGGTGCCGCCCCGGCGAATCCGCTGCCCGTCAACGTCATCCCCGCATTTCCGTCGGCAAATCAGGCGGGGGCGGGCTACTAGGGCGCTCAAGCAAAAACGCGAAATTATGCTTTTAACCTAAAAGCATAAAAACCGATTTCATGGCCACGCCGCCCAAGATCGACCCCGAGGAGCAGTTGCGGCTCGACCGCGAGGAGCGCGACGCATGGAAGGCGCTGCTCGCCTGTCCGGGTTGGACGAAATTTTTCACCGGGCTGCTTGCCCGCAAAAAGGAGGAGCACGCCGGCGGCATGGCGCAGCGCGGCGTGAGCGCCGAGAAGCGCAGCGAGCACGTCGAGGCATGGCACTTGGCTGGCGACCTCGCCGCCGAACCCGAGCAGCGCCTCTCTTTCCTGCGCGAGCGCATCGCCAAGGCCGAGCGAGAGGGCTATGCCTGAGCAGAACTCGGCGGCGGGGCGACAACCTCCTTGCCCAGCAAAAGCTCGTCGCCAGTCACGAACTTACCTGCCTCGATGCTATCTGCCAGTGCCCGCAGCGTGAGAGCGACACGTTCAGGCGAATCGCCCTTGTTGAATCGGCCGGCGCAACGGTGCGATTCGCCGGCAGTATCCGTGAACTCGAACCCAAAACCTTTGTTTCGCCCATAATCGGATTGACACTTGAGTGTCTGGAAAAGTTGCAAAGTAGCCATGTAAAGCATGGTGCCATGACACCCCCACACCGAGCAAGTTCTTTTCGCGCTTGCCCATGCCGTCGTCGCCCCTAGCACGGGCGGCACCATGTCCCTGCTTGCGAATATCTACGCCGTCATCGACGCCTACTGCGCGCGGGTCTTCAAGGGCCGCGGCAACTCCATCGTCGGCGAGCCGACACACGCCACGCTCGCGCGCGTGCTCATCCGACCCGTCACCAATGAGCCGATCGTCGAAGTGAGCGAGACCGGCGCCCTCGTCTCCAGCGTGAGCGGCGCTGAGATCATCTCGGCGGGAGGCATCCTCAACGCCGTGCTCGGGTTGCCCGACCGCGCTGCCGCCGGCACAGGCAAACAAATCTTTGTCGCCCAACGCCCCGATGGCTTGGCCGGCACCGGCGCCGCACACGATCCGCTCGACGCCAGCACGGCGGCGGGTCTGGCGAGCATCCTCACCGGGGCCGCCGCAGGCAGCGTGATCGAGCTGGCCTACAGCACCGCCTACAGCCTGCCTGCAAGTGCGACGCAGACGATCGCCGCAGCCATCACGATCAACGGCAATGGCTCGACGCTCACGATTCCTACAGGCTCCCGGTTGCGCTTCACGGCGCGGCCTTTCATCAAAGACCTCGTGGTGGATGGTGGCGTGTCGGGAACCCTCGCGACAACGCCGGGGGTCGCCACACCGCTCTACTTCGACAACGTGGGAGGCATTCTCGACGGAGTCGCCTTTCAGAACGTCAACACCTCGGCGGTCGGCGGCGTCGGGACAGTGCAGAATCTGACGTTGCTCAACTGCCGGTTTAACCACGTCGTTGAAGGTTTGTTCGTCAACTCCAGCGACAGCAGCCACCTGCCCAGCGACATCTCCCTGGTAGGCTGCACCCTCAACGACGCCTCCTTTTCCGGGTTTCGCATTTATTCCGAGCACGGTCTGAATCCTGTCGCGGGCGCGCCGCACCTGAGCAAAAACCTCAACCTTGAGCGGCTGACCATCTCCAATGTCTCGACGCAGGGCAGCGGCGTGGAAGTTTGGCACGGGTGGGATGTGGTGCAGGCATCGTTCTGCAAAGTGGTGCGGGCCGGCTACGGCATCTCGTTCGCCGCCTGCACAAACACGAAAGCGCACGGAAACACCATTCGAGCATGTGGGATTGGCTTGGAGTGGGCTGACGGATTCCATCATAGCGCCGTGGACAACATGTTGGACGATCGGGACGACGAGGGGGCAAATCCCTACCCCAGCGAACTGCTCGGTGCCAGTTCTTCGCTTGCCGGTCAGCCTTTCGGGATGGAGTGCTTCGGAAATCGCTACTTTCTGTCGAACTCGGCCAGCGTCGGATTCCACGCCGAGAATTGTGACCGGGTGCGCCTGATTGGCGACATGTTCTACTCTAGCGCCGGTCGCAGCGTTTATTTGAAAGCGCCCAGCTCGGGCGGACGGGATTACGAAATCGCAAGCTGTCTGTTCGCGGCGCATCCGCGCTATGCCGGCACTCCCTATGACCGGATCGCATTCGACGCTGGGAACGGCAACTTCGCGGGTTCCTACGTGCATCACTGCCGGTTCGAGGGCGGAGCGACCAACCAGCTCATCAGCAACGGCTTTACCACCGGGCACACGCACAGCAATCAGTATATCGAGTTCAACACGACCGACGGCTCGGCCACCGGCTCGGGGGTAATTTACGATGATCCCAACGGGACCGTGCTGAGCCGTCTTGTGAGGGGCAACCGGTGTGAGACAGGAAGCACTTCTGCCGCCGCCGCATTCCTAGCGGCCTATACAAAGAATCTTGCCCCAGAGGAGATTCTTGGCTCCCTGACCACGAAAAATGACGTAGTGTTTGGGTCGCAGTTCAGCGGGCAGGCTGCGAGGCGTGATTGGGGCATCAAGCGGGAGTTTTCGGCATACGGCGATTTCGGTCTTTTCCGCAGCAGCACGGACGGCGGCGGGTTGGATACGTTGGTTCTGTATGGCGACGGTGCCGGACGCATTGGTCTCGCCGGAATCACCAACCCAGCCTATGCGTTGGACGTGAGCGGGACGGTTCAGGCGACGGCGTTTCGCGGAGATGGCTCGGCACTAACAAGCCTCTACGGGTTGACTTTGGTCACCGGCCAGTCCGTGCGCAAGACGACGAGCGGGTATGAGGCGTTTACGGCGATCACTGGAAATGCAAGCACTCTCCAATTTGGAACCCCCACGGGGGGGACAGGACAAGATGTAACTTTTAACCTGGGCTATGGCGGAAATAACACTGGTTCGCATGTTGTCAGAGTTGACCAAGGCTCCAAAATTCTCGAGGGCACTCACCAAGGAAACCTCCCGAAGATTGGTTTTCTCAATGCGGCACCTTCGACTCAATTAGCCAGTCCCGACCTCGGCACGCTCGCCACGACCTTCGGCTTTGCCAGCGGCACGCCGACCTTCACCGCCGCGAACCTGACCGGTCCCGTCAAGCTGCCCAGCTACACCGTCGCCGGCCTGCCGAGTGCAGCCACCTGCGCGCAGTGCATGATCTACGTCAGCGACGGCACAAGCAACAAGCGCTTGGCCGTCAGCGACGGCACGAACTGGCGGTTCCCCGACGGCGCCGTCGTCAGTTGATTCGCGCCCCGCACTTTTCTGCTTGCGCATCGTGCGCGCGACCCTAGCTCGGCGCGCATGAGCTTTCCCAACGAGGTCGCCGGCGTCATCGTCGGCCGCAGCGGCACCATCACGACCGGCGGCACGCCGCAGCAGGTCATGGCCGCCAACCCGGCCCGCCGCTATTTCCTGTTTCAGAACCCGAGCGGCAACGCCATCACGTTCTGGGTCTCCTTCCTGTCGAAGACGCCCGCCGCGGCCAGCCCCGCCATCGAGGTGAAGCCGGGCGGCACCATCGAGTTCGAGGGTTCCTTCGTGCCCATTCAGGAGGTTTACGTTTACGGGGCGACGACGGGCGTCGCCTACACCGCCAAGGAGGGCATCAAGGCCGCCCAATGATCTCCAATCCTCCAGCCAGCACCGCCGCGGTGCGCCAAACCTTTTCCAACGCGGCCGTCACAGTCACGGTCGGCACGACGGTGCTCGCGCAGACCGGCACGCTTTCGGCTGCTCGCGCCATCACATTCCCGGCAGCGAGCGCCTACGCCGAGGGAACCGGCTTCGCCGTAGTCGATGAAAGCGGCACGATCACAAGCACAAACAAGCTGACCTGCACGCGCGCCGGCAGCGATACGATCAATGGCGGCGCCACCGTGGATCTCATCACGCCCTACGCCAGCCCGTTCTTTCGCTCGGACGGCGTGAGCAAGTGGACGATGGATGTGCAGGGGGTGACCCGCGGCGGCACGGGTTCGACCGATGGCTCAATTGCGGGCACCACCACCCTGACGCTGGCAAGCGGCGGCACCAATCAGCCGATTGTGCTCGTGCCCATTGGGAGCGGCACGCTGCAATTGCGCAACGGCACAACCGCGCAGACCCTCTATGTCTTCGGAACATTCACCGACGAGAGTAATTACGAACGACTCGCCATCACCGCCACCGGCATCACGCACCAAAAAGCCGGCACTGGCAATGCACAAAACATTGTTCTCCAAAGTAGCTATGGGGGAAGGATTTCCATTGGCGGCTCGATCCAATTGGCAGCAGATACGAACCCGAACGGTGACAATCAATACGATCTAGGGACTATTGGTTCAGGGTGGCGCAAGTTGGTGTTTGCCAGCACGACGACGGCTGCGGGCACGACGGGCGCGCAGACCATCAACAAGACGAGAGGCACCGTGCGCTTTGCCGCCGGCGCGTCTTCGCTCGTGGTCACAAATTCCCTCGTTAGCGCCGCAAGCAAGATCCGTGCATTCCCGGTTAGCGCATTTGACGCCACCGCGATCAACTTCACCTGCTCGGCGGCCAGCGGCTCGTTCACGATCACCGCCAACGCGGCAGCGACGGCGGAGACGGAAGTCTGCTTCGACGTAGTGATCTACTGAAACGGCACTTGCGGTTTGCGGCATTACCCGCGAGCAGACCATACGCTATACTCTTGGCCATGACCTCAAATACACCTGCGCGGACATGGTCGCGACTCGTCACTGGCGATGGAATGCGAAAAACCCGTCTGCATTCGTATTCGGGGAATCTCGTTGATTTTGCGGGCCTGCGTTACCTGCCGCACTCCCTTTGGTCCGCGCTACTGCTGAAGGTTTTCGGACACCGGAAGCGCGTCCCGTGGCTCGGCTACCGTGCCGTTCATCGACTCGGTTCGCTCCTCAAGCCCGACCATCAGGTTCTGGAATTCGGCTCGGGGATGTCATCGCTGTTTTTTGCCAGGCGCTGCGCCCGCCTTGTTTCTGTCGAATCCGACCCGCACTGGTTTGCACAGGTAAGAGGGATCTTCGGCAAAGAAGGGATCTCCAACGTCGATTACCGGTTGCGCAGCGTTGAGAGCTACACTGTTCTCCCCGATCTGCCCGACCACAGTTTCGATCTTGTCATCGTCGATGGCATCATGCGCGACGCCGAGGCATTGGCGGCCGTGGCCAAGGTGAAGTCTGGCGGCTACATCTTCTTCGACAACTCCGACGTGCCCTACGGCGAACATCAACGGGCGCGCAAGACGCTTCTGGATGCCGCTGAACCGGGTTCCGCCGAAATCTTCACTGACTTCACGCCCTTTCAGTTTCAAGTAAACGAGAGCCTGCTTGTTCGGGTTCTGGCCGTATAAGCCTATGACAGCGGCTCAATTCGGTATCTACGCGGGCAGCGGCATCGCCGCGCTCACGCTGGCGAAGCTCGGTTATGAGATCGTGCTCAGGCCTGCATGGGCGGCGACCGTCGGCGTTACCCGTTTCGTGCGCCGTGCCGTCGAGCTGGCACCGACGCTATCGAGCGCCGACAAAACGCTCGCCGACATCCTCGCCAGCCAGAAGGAAAGCCACGCCAAGCAGGAAGAAGCAAACGTGCGGCTCGTCGCGCTCGACGCGCGGGTTTCCAAGATCGAGCGCGAGGTGACGCCCAATGGCGGCGGGTCCATGAAGGATGCGCTCAAGCGCATCGAGGGCGAGTTCCGCACCGACGACGGCGGCACGCTGCGAGACAAGATCGACGCGCTCGAAGTCGAGAGCCGGCGTAAGAAGGAGCAGCTCGACCAGCAGGACCGCGTGCAGGAATACATCGTGAAGGCTGTGGACGAACTGACCGGTGCCGCGACACGCCGGTAGGCAAAAATAAAGTCTTGCCGATGCCGCCGGTGCGCGTTGCTCGGGCGGCAAGATGAAGAACGCCATCGTCAAATGGACCGTCGGGATTCTGGTGTGGCTGGCCCTCGTTTTCGCCCTTTCCGGCGTGACGGGCTGCGCGAGTCCCAAGGGCACACGCAGCCCGCTCCCCGTCCCCAGCGTGGCCCCCGCGCGTGAAAGCGTGGCTGCGGCCAGCGCGAGCGTGACGAAGGCGAGCGAGCGCGCCGCAAAGACGAAGGCGCTCATCGAACAGGCGCAGACCATTTCCGGCTCGCTCTCGATCCTGCCCACCAACGAAGTCGAGGTGCGCCAGATGCAATTCGCCGCGCTCAAGCTCGCCCTCGCCGATGCGCACACCGAGATCGACGCGCTGACCAAGGAACTCGTCACCACGCAGGCCGCGCTCGCCCAAGGCGACGCCCGGCTGGCGCGCAACGAAGTCGATCTCAACGCCGTGCGGGCGGATTACGCCGACGTGACGCGACAGCGCAACCAGCTCGTCGGCGATGTCGAGCGCATCACGGCCTCGCGGAACAGGTGGCGCGGCTACGCGCTGAAAGCGGTCTTTCTCGGCATCCCCTTCGGCCTCGTCGCCGGCGCGCTGCTCTGGGTGTTCTTCGGCGCAGGGTTGAAGGCCCTGTTTGCCGCTGGCCGCGGCGCGCTCAAAGCCTACACGGGAGTGTGACGATGAAAGCAGCGCTCGCCGGCTTTTTGCAGGGAACCAACGGCCAGTGGTCGTCGATGCGGCTGGCCATGCTCTTCACCGTCTTTTTCGTCGTGCCCGGATACCTCGTCGGCTGCGCGTTGCGCCCCGACCTGCTCGCCATCGCTGCGCACGTCTTCCTCTACGCCGGCGGCCTCTGCGGCATCAAGGCTTACCAGAGAGCAGTCGAACCCAACCCCGAAAAATAACCCCCTCCATGATGGAATTTTCCACCGCTGCCCTGCACCTCATCCTCGAAGCCGAAGGCGTTGACCAGCCCTCCCACTGGCCCGGCGGCGACAGCGGCATCACGATCGGCCGCGGCTATGATCTCGGCTATGAGCCGACGTTTGCCCGCGACTGGGCGGGGCACCTGGCGCCCACGGAAATCGCGGCGCTCACGACGGCGCTCGGCCGCAAGGGGCAGGACGCCCGCGCCGTCGCCGCGCGCTTCCGCGACATTCACGTTTCGCGCGAAGCCGCCGACGCCGTTTTCCTCGATCATTCTCTGCCGAAATACGTGCAGCAGACAGCCCGCGCGTTCCCCGGTTTCGCGCACCTGCCGCTCGACGCGCAGGGGGCACTCGTCTCGCTCGTGTTCAACCGCGGGGCCGGCATGGACGGCGAGCGCCGGCGCGAGATGCGCGCGATCCGCGACATCATCGCGGCCGACCCGCTGGGCGACAATCTGCGCGCCACGCTGCCGGAAATCGCCGCGCAGTTCCGCGCCATGAAGCGGCTCTGGATCGGCCAGGGCGTGGATGGCCTGCTCAAGCGCCGCGACGCCGAAGCCGCCCTCGTCGAATCGGCTGCACAGGTTGCCCACGCATGAAACGCCGGACCACATCGCTGACGGCGGCGCTTCTGGCCAGCTTCACGCTATTGGCCATTGGCTACGGCGTCGGCTGGCGCGAAGGCACGGCCGAGGGGCGCAAGACCGTGCTCGTCAAGGCGTGGTCGCACGGGTTCGCCACGGGCACGCTGCGCGTGTTCCGCGGCTGGGCGCACGGCGGCGATGTCGAATGGTATCTCGACAAAGAGACCGACCTGCCGCGCTGGAAATTCCGCGACCATTCCAAGCCCGACCGTCACAGCGACGAAGCGCCGGATTCGACGAAACTTTGAGCGCTCTACGCTGCGGGCGAGCGGCTAGCGTCAGGGGTGATTAGGAGGTGGGCAGGGCGAAGCGCGCGCTGGGCATGGCAGATGGCGTCGTTCATTCCCTTGATTTCACGCCAAGGAAGCGACACCTCGAACTCTTGGTCATCCGACCAGTCTGGCCCGTGTTCACGGCGTTGCGTCTCTGTTTCCTTGTCTATCGTGCCATTCACGATGTCCGAAGCATCAGAGAGTGCTTGCAGCGCCGTCCCCAGCCGCTCCGCCTCTGCCGCACTGGCGGATGCCTGGTGGCGGGCTCCGTCGCGCTCATCCTCAGATGTCTTTCTCGCGCGCTCAGAATCGGCAATGCCCTGATTATAGAGTTGCCGCATCGTCCTGATCGTCAACGCGCGGTCTGGATTGTAGGGCAATTCGCGGCCATACAGCTCAAGGTCAATGGCAGCCAATGCCTCGGCGTCGTTCATTGGTGCCTGTGCTGCTTTGGTGTCAGATGCAGAGTTCATATCAGGGTGACATGACACCTTGCTACTGACTTTCGTTTGAGAAAACGAAAAAAGTCTTGCCCATCCCGTCGGTGCGCGTTGCTCGGGGAG
>CAXTRS010000091.1:13255-13894 GCA_964246635.1 uncultured Chthoniobacterales bacterium
CCGCCCGCGCCGGCTCCCGCAGCCGCGCCCGCTGTCGAAACCGCCACGCCCGAACCGACCGCCAGCGAGCCGGCTGCTGCCGCTCCTGCTGCTCCCGCGACTCCGAGCAACGAACCGCTCGCCGACGACGACGAGGCCGCGTCGTTACTCGCGTTCCTCAACGAGAATGGCTCGACACTCCAGGCCGACAACTCCATCCGCGACAAGAAAGGCAACGACGCCTTTGGCGCACCCGCCGAGGAAGCGCCGGAAGACGAACCCGCGCCCACCGTCGACCCCGCCCAACCTCCAAAGGTTGGCGGTTCAACGGCTGCTGCGACTCCCGCGCCTGCCGCCAGCCCCGATGCTCCGCCCGCCGATCCCGACGAGACGCCGAGCGAGGCCAACAATTTTCGCCTGAACCTCAAAGGCGCGGCCGATGCCGACGCCAAGCGGGCCTTCATCCGCCTGCTCAAGCACGAACCCGGCATCGACTTGGCCGAAGCCGCGCGCCGCGTCGGCCTGAAAGTCGACATCCCGGCCGTCGTTGACGCCACCGGCGCAACAGCGCCGACCAGCGCCGAACCTGCCGCTACTCCGGCCGTATCGCCCGCGCAGGCCCTCGAGCGGCTGTCCCTGCTGCTGCTCGTCGGCGGGATC
>CAXTRS010000091.1:13904-14228 GCA_964246635.1 uncultured Chthoniobacterales bacterium
CGCGCTTTCGCTCGGGTAGAAGCGCACCGCGTCGCCGAGGTCGAGCTCGCCGGTGGCTTCGCGGCGATGCAGCTGCAGGCGCCCGCGCAGGCCCTCGAGGCGGAAAGCAAGCAGCTTCGCGCCGACCGGGGCACCGCGCAGACCGTCGATTTCGACCACGAGAAGGCGGCGACGCTCACCGAGCAGATCGAGGACAAGCTCACCGAGCTTTCCACCCTCAAGGCCGAGGAGCGAGTGCAGAGCGCCACGAAGGCCGAGCGCGCCGCCGCCGAGCGCGCCAGCGCCACGGACGCCGCTTGGGCCAAGGTCGCCGCGCCCTACCCC
>CAXTRS010000092.1:0-2253 GCA_964246635.1 uncultured Chthoniobacterales bacterium
ATGATCTTCGACGAGGTCGACCAGGGGGTCGGCGGCGCGGTGGCGGACGCCATCGGATTGCGGCTGAAGCGGCTGGCGCATCAGGGCCAGGTTCTGGCCGTCACCCACTCCCCCCAAATCGCCGCCCGCGCCGACGCCCAGAAGCCCCCCACGCCGGCCACGACCCTGCCCCGGATCACACGCGCCCAGGCGCTCGCGACCGCGCAGACTTATCTGCTCCACGTCTGGACGCCGACTGCGCGCAACACCCTGCACGGTCTCGACCCCGACGGCGTGCGCGTGGACACGCCCGACGCCGGCTTCCGCCCCGCTGGCAACGGCACCCGGCCGGGCTGGTGGATCGTGGGGGAAAAGAACGTCGGCATGCCCTACCAATGGGGCGGCTTTTGCACGCCGGCGGAATTCGATGCCGGCGTGCGCGCGGGCCGCGCGGCGGGCGACGTTTACACCGCCGCGAAACGCGCCGCGCTCGACGACGCCGTGAGCCGGCACGCCGTCGGCATCGACTGCTCCGGGCTCATCTCGCGCTGCTGGCGGTTGCCGCGCGCGTATTCCACCCGTGAGCTGGCCGCGCTCTGCCAGCCGCTGGCGTCGGTCGAGGAATTGCGCGCTGGCGACATCATGAATTTGCACAACGCGCACGTGCTCATGTTCGTGGAGTTCACGAACAAGGAGCGCACCCGCCTCACCGCGTATGAAGCCGGTTCGCCGCCGACGTGGAAAGTGTTGCTCAACGAAATGCCGGTGAAGTTTCTCACCGACCAAGGCTACGCGCCGTATCGCTACCGCGGGATCGTGGACTGAAGGGCGTTTCGCTGTAGCGGCGGTCTGTGACCGCCTTTTTTCGTAAACGCGAAAACGACCCGACCAAGGGGCGGTCACAGACCGCCGCTACAGTCGCTCGTTTCTTACCCGTGCAGGTATCGCGCCAGTTTTTCGCGCAGTTCCGTGCGCGCGCGGAAGAGCACGCTCTTCACCGCGGGCACGGTGAGATCGAGCACGCGGGCGATGTCTTCGTAGGGCAGCTCTTCGTAGCGGCGCAGGATCAGCGCCATGCGCTGGGTTTCCGGCAGCGCGTCCATCGCGGCGGCAATGGCGTCCTGGAGTTCGGTTTCCAGAAGGATGGCGTCCGGCGCGGTGGCGGCGCGGTCTTCGAATTGAACCGGCGCAAAAGCCGCGCTCTCGTCACTCGGCGCGGGCGCATCAAAGCTCGTCACCGGCCGGCTCTTGCGGCGGCGCAGGTCGTTGAAAACCAGGTTGCGCGTGATGGTGTAAAGCCATGTCGTGAACTTCGCCGTCGGCTCGTAGCGCGGGGCCGATTTCCAGACGCGCAGGAAGACTTGTTGCGCGATGTCTTCGGCGTCCGCCGCGGCATCCGGCCCGAGCATCCGCGCGACCGTGCCGATCACGCGCGCCTGGTGGCATTCGACCAGTTCCGCAAAGGCGTCGCGGTCGCCGCCGCGCACCCGCTGCATGCGCGCAATGTCGGCCTGCGCCTCGTCGGCCCCCTCGGCCGGGTCGGCCGCTGACGTGTGCGGACGTTCGCTGGTCTCCGCGTGTGGACGACCCTCTTCCATCTCCATGAAAACGGCGATGGGCCAGGACGAGAGCGTCCCCAAAGACACGGCTGCGGCCGACGGCATGGTCACTGTATAACGCCGGGCGCCCGCGATGGTTTCAAATTTTCTTCGCCACCGCGCGAAGCGGAGGCGGTGGCGGCGCTGATCGGTCTGCGGGCCGCTACAGGCTCTTGCATCTGCGCCGGTTCCGGCGAACCTTCCTTTGTGAAAACTTTCACAAGCCGGCTGGACTGCCGGGCTGTGCGTCGCGTTTTCGGTTTATGATTCCCGCTTTGTTGCCGCGCGAGTTGCGGCCGATTTACGAGAAAGTCGCCGCCGCTGAGCGCGTCTCGGAGGCCGATGCGCTGGTGCTCTACGCGAGCCGCGACATCAACGCGCTCGGGGCCATCGCCGATCTGACCCGGCAACGGCTCAATGGCAACGTCGCGACGTATCTGCTCAACCGCTACATCAACTACTCGAACGTCTGCATTCTGAGCTGCCAGTTCTGCGCGTTCGCGGCGAAAAAGCGCGACCCGCACGCCTTCGAGCACGCGATCCCGGAGATCGTCGAAACGGTGCGCGGCGCGCTCGGCCAGGGCATCACGGAAATCCACATGGTTGGTGGCTTGCACCCGACGCTGCCGGCCGCGTGGTATCTCGAACTGCTGCGCGCATTGAAAGCGCTCGATCC
>CAXTRS010000092.1:2298-13989 GCA_964246635.1 uncultured Chthoniobacterales bacterium
GCACATCAAGAGTTTCACCGCCATCGAGATTCGCCATCTCGCCAGGCGCATCTTCAAGTTGCCCATCGTTGACACCCTCGCCGCGCTGCGCGACGCCGGCCTCGGCTCGCTCACCGGCGGCGGCGCAGAAATCTTCGATCCCGCCGTGCGCGACCGCATTTGCCGCGGCAAGGAAACCGCCGAGGAATGGCTCGATGTTCACCGCACCTGGCATCGCATGGGCGGGCGCTCGACTTGCACGATGCTCTTCGGCCACGTCGAGACCTACACACAACGCGTGGACCACATGCGCCGCCTGCGCGAATTGCAGGACGAAACCGGCGGCTTCACCGGCTTCATCCCGTATGCGTTTCATCCCGAAGGCACTACGCGCGAGTTGCGCGAGATCGTCCACGCCACCGGCTTCGAGGAACTGCGCAACTATGCGGTGAGCCGCATCTTTTTGGATAACATTCAGCACCTCACCGCCTACTGGATCAGCACCGGCCTGCCGCTGGCGCAGACGGCGTTGAACTACGGCGCCGACGATCTGCACGGCACCATCATGGAGGAAAAAATCTTCCACATGGCGGGTGCAAAAACGCCGCAGGAACTCACCGTCGAAACGCTCGAACGCACCATCCGCGAAGCCGGCCGCGAGCCGCGCCAGCGCGATTCGCATTATCGCGTCATCGAGTCTACGCACCGCCGGGCTATTGTGGCTCCGCCGACACCGGTGGCCGCGTGAGGATTTCCGACCGTGGACCCGCTCGCTGCAACCACGCTGCCGCCCGCTCTGCGCGTCGGTTGCGTGCGTTATCTCAACTCCAAGCCGCTCATCCACGGCCACGCCGAGCGCGTCATTTTCCAACATCCCGCCGCGCTCGCGGATGATCTCGCCAGCGGCCGGCTCGACGTTGGGTTGGTGCCGACTTTCGAGCTGCTGCGCCAGCCGGATTATCGCGTCGTGGACGACGTCGCCATCGCGTGCAGCGGGCGGGTTCACAGCGTCTTTCTCGCCTATCGCGGAAACCTCGCGGACGTGAAAACCGTCCGGCTCGACCCGGCCTCGCGCACCTCGGTCAATCTCCTGCGCGTGCTGCTCGCCGAGTTTCACGGTCTCGCGCCGCGCTACGAAGCGCTCGACGCCGATTTTGAGGACAACGAAGCGCTCGCCGACGGCGAAGGCGTCCTGCTCATCGGCGACCAGGCGATCGCGTTTCGCCACCAATCCGCGGCCGGCGGCAAGGGCTGCCGTTTTTTCGATGTCGGCGAACAATGGCAACTCGCCACCGGTTTGCCCTTCGTCTTCGCTGCTTGGCTCGTGCGCCCGGAAACTCCCGACGCGCCGGGTATCGCCGACACGCTCCGCGCCTGGCGCGATGCCGGCTGCCAGCGGCTGAGCGAAGTCATCGCCCGCGCCGAAGCGGAAAATGTTTATCCGCCCGGCTTTGCCGAATTTTACCTGAGCCGCTGCATCCGCTATCGTCTTGGCGCGGCGGAGAAACAGGCCATCGCGGAATACGGCCGGCTCTTGCACAAGCACGCATTGATCGACTCCGCGCCGGGTGAACTGGCGTGGGTCTGAAATTTTGCGTCGCGCGCACCATTCCACCATGTCTCCAGCCACCGGCAAAATCCTCGTCACCGGCGGCGCCGGCTTCATCGGCAGCGCACTGGTTTGGGAACTCAACCGCCGCGGCTTCGAGAATATCCTCGTCGCCGATTTTCTCGGCCAGGACGAGAAGTGGAAAAACCTCGTTCCGCTGCGCTTCGACGACTATCTCGAAGCCGACACGCTCCTTCGCCGAGTCGAAGCCGGCGACCCGGCATTGGGCAGCGTCCACACCGTCTTCCACCTCGGCGCGAGTTCGTCCACGACCGAGCGCGACGCCGCCTATCTGGTGCGCAACAATTTCGCCTACACCCGCACGCTCGCCAGTTGGGCGCTGAGCCTCGGCGCGCGCTTCGTCTATGCCTCCTCCGCGGCGACCTATGGCGACGGCTCCGCCGGCATGAGCGACGCCGATCCCGCGCGCGATCTGCCGCGCCTGCGCCCGCTCAACATGTATGGCTACTCGAAGCACCTCTTCGACCTCTACGCCCTGCGCCGCGGCTTCCTCTCGCGGGTCGTCGGCTTGAAATATTTCAACGTCTTCGGCCCCAACGAGGATCACAAGGGCGACATGCGCTCGCTCGTGCACAAAGCCTATGGCCAGATCGCCGAAACCGGTCGCGTGGGGCTTTTCAAAAGCTACCGCCCCGAGTTCCGCGACGGCGAACAGCAGCGCGATTTTCTTTACGTCAAAGACGCCGTCGCCATGACGCTCGCCCTCGCGGAAAACCCGGCTGCCGGCGGCCTCTACAACCTCGGCAGCGGCGAGGCAAACACCTGGCTGACCCTCGCGCGGGCGATCTTCGCGGCGCTCGGCCGCGAGCCAGCGATCGACTTCATCGAAATGCCGGAAATCCTGCGCGGCAAATACCAGTATTTCACGCAAGCCGACATCTCGCGCCTGCGCGCCGCGTGGCCGGGATTCACCGTGACGCCGCTCGCCGAAGCGGTGCGCGACTACGTGCGGAACTACCTCGTTCCGGGTCGGCATCTAGGCGACGAATCGGTCGCGCAGACGAGCGCTTCGGCGTAAGCTGTTGCCCGCCCGCGGGAACAGGTTTTCGTGACCTGTGGGGCGCCCTGTGGGCACCCGATTCTCCGGCCCGACCCTCGTTTGGCCGAGTCAAAAATTTTTCTGTGACGGAAATGTTTCTGTCCCTGTGTTTTGTCGGAAAAATGCGCGCGACACGGAAAAAAATCTTGCCATCCGCCCAACTTTTCCGCTTCGATGCACACCGCAACATGTAGCGTTTTCGGTTGAAAGAAAGCACAACCTATAGTGAATTAGCGGTGAATGAATTGTGAATAACTCGGGTCGGGGCTCCGCGGAAACGCTGGGCGAAGGCTCGTAAAGAAAGCACGAAGGAAGGCACCGCTCGTATTTGTCTGTTGGTTGTTGGATTCATCCCCCAGTTCTTCATCGGAACGCTGCTCCTGCGCGACTGTCGTCGTCCCCCAAAACTCTTCACCCGTTCTCATCTCGCGTCGCCATGTCCTTCTCCGAAACCCAACCGCAACTCGACCTGCAAATCCCCGCTCAGCCGGAAGCCGAAAAATTCCTGGTCCGCAAACGCGACGGCCGGCTGGCGCCCTTCAACGAAGCGCGCATCGGCCTCGCGCTGGAGAGTGCGTTTCGCGACGTGCTCGGGCTCGATCCGCACGGGCCGATGCCGGAAGAGGTCGAACGCTCGATTCATTTCCTCACCGCCGGGGTTGTCGAGCGCGCGCTGAAACTCGCCGCCGAGGGCCGCGAGCTGGAAGTCGAGTTGATCCAAGACCTCGTGGAAAACGAGCTGATGCGCGCCGGCCAGCACGCCGTGGCGCGGTCTTATATCCTCTACCGCGAGGAACGGAAAAAGGCGCGCCTGCTTCGCGGCCTTGAACAACCCGACGCCACCGCGCCGCACCGCGTCGCGCCGACCGCCGGCCCGCGGCTGAACGTCACGCTGCCCGACGGCCGCACCGAGCCGCTCGATCCGCAGACCATCCGCCGCACGCTCATCCGCGCCTGCGCCGGCTTCGACGACGACGGCCGCACCGATTGGCGCGAGATGGCCGAGGAGACACTGCAAAATCTCTACGACGGCGTCACGCCCGCGGAGATCAACAAGGCGATGATCTTCGCCGCGAAGGCGCGCGTCGAGCGCGATCCGGCGTATTCCTACGTCGCCGCGCGGCTGCTGTTGAATGTCATCTACGAAGAAGTGCTCCCGCCCGCGCCGGACGCCAGCGTGAGTGTCGAAACCCGGCTGCGCGAAAACTTCCCGAACTACCTTCACCAAGGCATCAAGCTCGGCCGACTCGACAAGTGCGTGCTCGATTTCGACCTGGAAAAAATCTCCGCCGCCCTGCGCCTCGATCGCGACGAGCGCTTCAACTACATGGGCATCCAGACCGTGTATGATCGCTACCTCATCCACGACAAGGGCCGGCGCTTGGAGACTCCGCAATACTTCTGGATGCGCGTGTCGATGGGCCTTGCCTCGCTAGAAGACCCGGCGCAGAAGCACGAGCGCGCCATCGAGTTCTACGAGCTGCTGTCGTCCATGCGCTTCTGCTCGTCCACGCCGACACTCTTCAACTCCGGCACGCTCCATCCGCAACTCTCGAGCTGCTACCTGAGCACCGTGATGGACGACTTGGAGCACATCTTCAAGGTAGTCTCCGACGACGCCAAACTATCCAAATGGGCGGGTGGTCTCGGCAATGACTGGACCAACGTCCGCGCCACCGGCGCGCACATCCGCGGCACCAACGGCGAAAGCCAGGGCGTCGTGCCATTCCTCAAGGTAGCCAACGACACCGCCGTCGCCGTCAACCAAGGCGGCAAGCGCAAGGGTGCCATGTGCGCCTACCTCGAAACCTGGCACCTCGACATCGAAGACTTCCTCGAACTGCGCAAAAACACCGGCGACGAACGCCGCCGCACGCACGACATGAACACGGCGAACTGGATTCCCGACCTGTTCATGAAGCGAGTAGCTCAGAATGGCCAGTGGACCCTCTTCAATCCGAGCGATTGCCCCGACCTGCACGACCTCTACGGCATGGCCTTCGAGCGTCGCTACGAAGAATACGAAGCGATGGTAGATCACGGTGAACTCCTGCTGCACCGGCGCGTCGAAGCCGTGTCGCTCTGGCGCAAGATGCTGACCATGCTCTTCGAGACCGGCCACCCGTGGCTGACCTTCAAAGACCCGTCGAACATCTGCTCGCCGCAAGACCACGTCGGCGTCGTGCACTCCTCGAACCTCTGCACCGAGATTCTGCTGAATACCTCAAAGGACGAAATCGCCGTTTGCAACCTCGGCTCCATTAACCTCGCCGAGCACGTCACCGCCGAAGGAGGACTCGACGCCGAACTGCTCGCCAAGACGGTGCGCACCGCGATGCGGATGCTCGACAACGTCATCGACATCAACTACTACCCGACGCCCGAAGCTCGCAACGCCAACCTGCAGCACCGCCCCGTCGGCCTCGGCATCATGGGTTTCCAGGATGCCTTGTATAAACTCGGCATCTCCTACGCCAGCGACGCCGCCGTCGAGTTCGCGGACCGCTCGATGGAACAAATCAGCTATTGCGCGATCCTGTCTTCCACCGAACTAGCCAAAGAGCGCGGCACCTATCGCTCCTACAAAGGCTCGAAATGGGACCGCGGCATCCTGCCCATCGACACCAAGGCGCTGCTCGCGCAAGAGCGTGGCGGTGAATATGCCGACATTGACCGCTCACAGACGCTCGACTGGGACCGTGTGCGCGCCGCCATCCGCGAGCACGGCATGCGCAACTCCAACACGATGGCCATCGCGCCCACCGCGACCATCTCCAACATCACCGGCGTCTCCCAGTCCATCGAGCCGGCCTACAAACACCTCTTCGCCAAGTCGAACCTCTCCGGCGAGTTCGCCACCATCAACACCTACCTCGTCGAAGCCTTGAAGAAGCTCAACCTCTGGAACGAAGACATGGTCGCCGACCTCAAATACTACGATGGCACCATCCAGGAAATCGAAAGCATTCCGCAGGAACTGAAGGAAGTCTTCCGCACCGCCTTCGAGATCGAGCCGAAATGGCTCATCGAATGCGCCAGCCGCCGGCAGAAATGGATCGACATGGGCCAGTCGCTCAACCTTTACCTCGCCGCGCCGAATGGCCGGAAGCTCAGCGACATGTATCAGTTCGCCTGGAAGAAAGGTCTCAAGACCACCTACTACCTGCGCACTCTCGCTGCCACGCAGATCGAGAAATCAACGCTCGACGTCAACCGCCGCGGCGTCCAGCCTCGCTGGATGAAGAGCAAGAGCGCCAGCGCGGACGTGCAAGTCGCCCGCCAGATGGCGCCTTCGCTCGCCGGCAGCGCCCCCGCGCCGGCTGTCACCGCCGCGCCCGACGACGTCACGCTGGCCCCCGAGCCGGCGACCGCGGTGAAAAATGCGTGCAGCATTCTGGATCCGACGTGTGAAGCTTGCCAGTAACCTCCCACGGTCAGCAGTATGAATGCTCAACCGAAACCACCCAGGCAGCGCTCTGCAACGCTCGCGATGCTGCTGGCAGCAGCATCGCTGCTGCTCGCCTCATCCGTTGCGCGCAGCCAGGAGCAGAAACCGCCGCCGGGCTGGGTTACTCCTACTCCTTACTATGATGAAATGATCAATCCTGGCCTGAAGGAGCTGCACCTGCTGATCGAAATCCAAACCGACAAAGAGGGAAAAGTAGGCAGGGTGGCCGTTTACAAGGGCAGCGGGATTCGCAGGCTGGACGATAGCGTGATCGCATACGCCATGCTGAACTGGAAGGGGCCGCCCAATAGCAAGCTCAGAGTCCCTATCACCTACAAAAAAAGACCGCCACGCACTGGCTCCTACCTATGATTCAGCCGCAAAGCTGCTAAATTGCTTCCCATGAAAATCGTCGAACACGACTTTGGAGACCAGGAAGTCATCCTGGATTTCCACGAATACGAAAACTGCCAGTTCCGCAACTGCCGCTTCGTCGTCCTTGGCTTCGGGCCGTTCTCCTTGAATCGCTGCGAGGTCATCGACTGCCAGTTCACCTTCGCCGGCCCGGCCGCCAACACCATCCAGACCATGACGGCCATCTACCACAACAACGGCGAGCAGGGCAAACAACTCATCGAAGCCACCTTCAACACCATCCGCAACCCGCCGCAGCAACCTTCGCCAAATTCCGCTCCCTCGAATAACCAGCAACCAAACAACCCAAGACTATGAAAACCAAAATCCTCCTGATTGGTGCATTGACCGCGGCCGCGGTCTCGACCTTCCTCGTCCAATCCGCAAACGCACAGAGAAGCGGCGCCGTCGGCGGCGGTGACAGGGCGACTTCACCCACCACCCGCAACCCCGCGGGTTTGACCAGTGCCTCCGACAGAGACACCCAGGGGAAGGCCGCTAACACCAAAGAACAGAAAGCCCCGTGGGTCACGCCGCCTCCCGGCAACCTCGACGGCTTGAAACTCGAAGGTCGCAAAGAAATCAAGTTGGAAGTCTCCACCGATGCCAATGGCAAGGTGAACAATGTCAAAGTCGCCAAGAGCACTGGCAACCCGGAAGTCGATAAGCGCGTCACCGCATGGGTGATGTCCAAGTGGTCTGGTCCGAAGTCCTCCAAAGCCACCATTCCAGGTTACGTTGGACAGTAAGGCGAAGTTCATTCTCCACAGACTCCATCCACGGCTTTCGAGCTACTCACACTCTTACCATGTCCTGCTGCAACGCCACCACCGAACGCCCGGAACTTCACGATCTCGGCAAGCGCATCAACGCCGAGGACAAGCGGCTGATCAATTGCCGCGCCGTCGATGTCAACCAACTCATGCCCCTGAAATACACCTGGGCATGGGAACACTACCTCAACGGCTGCGCGAACCATTGGATGCCGACGGAAGTGCCGATGCAGCGCGACATCGAGCTATGGAAGAGCAACCGGCTCAACGCCGAGGAGCGCCGCGTCATCATGCGCAACCTCGGCTTCTTTTCCACGGCGGAGAGCCTGGTCGGCAACAACATCGTGCTGGCGATCTTCAAGCACATCACGAATCCCGAGTGCCGGCAGTATCTTCTGCGGCAGGCGTTCGAGGAAGCCATCCACACGCACACCTTTCACTACATCGTCGAAAGTCTCGCGCTCGATCAGCGCGAGATTTTCAACATGTATCACGAGGTGAATTCGATCCACGACAAGGATGCCTTCGAGATGACGCTGACCAGCGACATCATGGACCCGAACTTCTCGACCGACAGCGTGGAAGGCGTGCAGAAGTTCCTGAAAAACCTCGTCGGCTTCTATGTCATCATGGAAGGGATTTTCTTCTACTCGGGCTTCGTGATGATCCTCTCCTTCAAGCGCCAGAACCGCATGGTTGGCATCGGCGAGCAGTTTGAATACATCATGCGCGACGAGAGCACGCACCTCGCCTTCGGCGCCGACCTCATCAACGGCATCGTTGCCGAGAACCGCGAAGCCTGGACGCCCGAGCTGCAAGCCGAGATCGTGGCGATGATCGAAAAGGCAGTCGAACTCGAGATCGCCTACGCGCAGGATTGCCTGCCGAAAGGCATCCTCGGGCTGAACGCGGAGTCCTTCCGCGAATACGTCCAGCACATCGCCGACCGGCGGTTGGAACGCATCGGCCTGCCGACGAAATACGGCGCGCGCAATCCGTTTCCGTGGATGAGCGAGACCATCGACCTCGGCAAGGAAAAGAACTTCTTCGAGACCCGCGTCACCGAATACCAGAACGGCGGCGCGCTGGCTTGGTGAACAAAAAGAACGGCGAGCTGAGACTTCTACTGCCAGCAACACCTACTACCAACATGAACACACGCAAAGATCGCAGCGACATCAAGGTGGGCACTTTGGAAAAGAAGCACGGGCTGCCGCCCGGCACCGTGCGCAACCCTTCCGGCCGCGACACGCGGTCCGACAAACGTTTGGGGACGATTCGCAAAGAGGTGGCTAGGCGAACGTCGTCCCGTCCGTGAGCCAGCTTTCGGTTTTGATCGCGCGATGGTGTGGGAGCCAGCGCGCGGTCATCGTGGGGGAACAAAGCGAAGAGACGCAGGGGAGTGGTGCCCCCTGCGTCTCTTTCATTTTTGTTCTGACTTCTCAAACTATGCCAATGCCGGCGCTGCGGCAGCTGTGCTGGTGCCGTTGTGACCCGGCGCCGCCGCAGAGGCGTCTTCGCCGCGCACCGGTCGAGGTCCGCGACCCGCCGTGCGTTGAACCACGCCTCTGCGACCTGCTCGCCCAGCGGCCCGGCCGCGCGGAACTGCACGATCAGATCGTCCAGCTCGGAGAAGTGCTCCTCCACCGCGGCAAATTTTCCTAGCAGAGCACCCATCTGTGCCTTGCGTCTGGCCCGCGCGGGCGCTTTGTAATTGCCTGCTTGGCTCCCATTGCGAATTAGGTTGTTAGCCGAAACCTAGTCAGGTCCACCGCCTCATCTCTAAGTCGCAGAGGCAGCTCAATTTTTCCATCTCGCTCGAACAATTCGACGTGCCAGTGTTGGCCTTCCGTCTCGCGCAGGTCTTTGAAAAACGGCTGAAATGTTTCAAAAGGAATCAAGACCAGATTCTCTGGCGTCTCACACTCGAAAGCGAACCATGAGTGTGGCCGCGCTTCGAGAAACTCGCGTTGTGATGGCCTAATACCATACCAGAATAGACGAGCTTCGCCGGCGCGTTCATGACTCTTGGAACACAGGCCCACGAGTCGCTGCTGTCCATCAGCGGTCGCATATTTTGCTTGGCTCAATTTCTTGAAGGGAAAGCCGAGGTGTCTGGCAATGCGCTCCAAAGCAACGAAGTGAAACTCCGCTGCGTCGGGTCGCTCGGCCTCCTCCGCCACGCGTGATGGGTCGCTATCACTGGGCAAAAACGATGGCCAGATCGTTACAATCATTTGGCAGAGCGCTTTCGAGCGTTCACGGATTTCATCGCGTCCCCACTTTGATGACACATTACCGAAATATGAACTGTTCAAACGCAAAGCATTTCCTGCAAGTTTTGTGCGCTTGATGTCGAAAGAGGCATTCGACAGTTGCGAATTCCATTCAGCCGTCACGAGAGTCAAGTTCCCGAGCGTGTGAAGGTGGTCGCGATGAATCTGCTCCCACATCAGGCCTAGTTGCTCTTTCCAGTCTTCACTCAGAGTTTGGGGCATGATATGCTCGATCGTCGGTAACGAATCCAATACGGTGTAACCACCCGTGCCCTCTGAAAGTTTTCGGTTGATACTTTCGAGCACGAGGGCCGTCCTATACCGGTTGTGCTCACTCTTGTCGTAGAGTCGGCGGCTCTCGACAGAACGAAAAAGTTTTTCGTCCGACGGATAGTTGCGCCGCGAAAGCGCTTGCTTCAAGGAAGGACCAAAATCGCCTGAATCGACCTCGTTCCAAAGCGTCGGAAACATCCGGTTCAGGTAGCTGATGGGTTCCGCCACGATGTATCTGCGAACCATGTAGTTCTCCAAAGCCACCAGTGCTTCCAGAAATTGAACCTTTGTGATTTCACCAGAAGCCAATGCGTCGGACATGCGAAGCAGGAATGGATACCCCGTGATTACCTCCAATCGATTCAGCCGCTTCATTGCTTCGGAAATCTCTGGGTTTTCAAGTTTCTCCGGCCGAATAAGCTTGTCGTAATGCGCGGCAAATCGAGCGATTGTCCCGAGTTCCTGCTCAAACATTGCAGCTTCCGAGAACTCCTTTTCTGCTCGATCGCGGAAGCGAGCGTAGACGTGTTTTTCGTCACAAAGAATCCCAGTTCGCATCGCGAGATAGTGACGCAGAAACGCGGTGAGTTCTGTTAAACGCCCTACAGTTCGCGTCTCTTGCAGTAGATCCTCAACGCGACTCCAAGATTCGGTGAACACCCGCTCCTGTCGCGCGGCGGGTAGTTTCATCGCGACGTAGTTCCGAACGAGGTCGGCTTGGGTGAGCGGTTTGCCTTTCGCGTTTAGACTTTCAAAGATGCGATATGGGCTTTCCTTCTGATCCAAATTCACGAACACGACTTGAAACGCATTGATGATCACTTGGAGCAGTTTCTCGGCATCAAGCCCTTCACCGATTTTTGTAGCGAACTGGTCTTTGAAGAACCGGTAAGCAACCGGAATTTTGGATTGCGTGGCAGGAGCGTTGCCACCGCTCAAAATCGCGCAATAGGAGGCCCGGTCACCATATTTAACCGTCGGCAGAATCTTGTAGAACAGGTCACCTTCTTCGTCCGCATTCACGAGGAGTTTTTCAATTTTCTTGGTGAGGCTTGGCTGCGTCGCTTCGATGCACTTAGCCAGTGCCTTCAGCAGCAAGGAAATCGTTGTAAGTCGTTGTTGTCCGTCCACGAGTTTGAACGCTCCGACTGTGCCGGCGCGCATACCGTCGTGAATCACCACGATTGAACCAAGAAAGTGTTCAACGTCTCCATAGCCACCATCGCTGCCTTCGTTCGGCTTTATCTCCTCATAGACGGCAAGGACATCTTCAAGCAGGGTTTGCCAGTTCTCCTTTCCCCAAGTGTATTCGCGTTGAAAGTGGGGCAACACGTAGTGGATATCGCCACCGCTGCTGAAGACTTTGGCGATAGGTAGATTATCAGCTTTCATTTAGGTCACTCCATTTTGTGCCAGTCCGCGTCAATCGTCGAGTCCCGGGTCGGGCCTGTCTCGAATCGAAAGTTGCAACATCTTCGAGATCGTTCCGCATTTGCGCAAGAACGCGACGGGTGGCGCTGGGTCGCGAGAGCTAGTGAGAAGCGTCCAGCCAAGCGCCGCGAGTTTCCGGCGTGCTTCCGCGGGCTTCCGGCTTGCGTTCACGGATTTCCAGCGGCCTGCTGGGGATTTCCAGAGCGCGTTCGTCGGCTTCCATCTCTCTCTGCTGGGAGCTTCCAGCGGACGTTCGTGGGCATCCGGAAGAGAGCTGATGGCGTCCAGACAGGGTGCGTGATTGTTCAGACCGGTGCCACGGGTTTCCAGCGGGGCGCCGTTGGGTTCCAGCAGGCGGGAGAAGGCGTCCGGCGAGGAGACGCGGGCTTCCCGCGAGTGGGCGGAACAGGTTGGCGGGGCACAAAGGG
>CAXTRS010000093.1:0-13931 GCA_964246635.1 uncultured Chthoniobacterales bacterium
CGGTGCGCGTGATCGTGAACACCCCGGCGTCGGGGCCGAACTCGGACGCCTCCGGATCGGTCGCCACGATCGTGACTGCCGGCGACAACACGGCGAAAGCCGCGCTCGCCAGGTCGGTGCTGGCCAGGATGTTCGCGCCGCCGCGCAGGATGACGGTCCCCGCGTAATCGCCCGCGGGCGCACTGCCGCCGAGCGCCACGCGAAACAGCTCGCTGTCCGCATAGCTCTCGCCCGGCAGCAACACGCCGGGGACGTTGGAGAAAAAGGCGTTTGGCTTGAGCGCGAGTAAAGACACCGAGCCGGCGTCCAGCGTTGCGGCGATGTCGTTGAGAAAGAGTTTTTCCGTCGCGCTCGTGTTCGTGAGCGTGCCGCTGAAAACGAGCTCGGTGCCGCGCGCGCCGTTGCGCACCGCGGGTGAGAGAACCGCGTTCAAAGCGGCACGCGCCGAGTGCCTAGAAGTAACGCCGCAGCCGGTGACGAGCAGCAGAAGGAGAGTGAGGGAGCGAGCGCGCATGGGAGGATACGTCAAGGCGTGGCAGGGAGGGCGCCGAGGGCGAAGAGCGTGCCGTTAGCGATGACATACACGGTGCCGTCAACGCCGATGATCGAGGGCGTGTAGGCCTCGCCGACGCCGTCGGTCACCTGGAATGATTCGCTGAAGGTGTTCGTGAGAAGATCCCAGCGGTAGATGATGCCGTCTTCGCAGCCGGCGATCACGGATTTCGTGAACGGATCGACGGCCGCGGTGTTGATGCACCACTCGCGCACGGCACCGGGATAATCCGGATTATCGTAGTCGGGCGTCGGCCCAACGATGGTGAGGATTTCCTTCATTACGGTGGCGCCCGTGATCGGGTCGGCCATCGTCGCGTTGGGGTCGAGCACCGCGAGCTTGTTCACGCCGTTGCCGCCGCCGAAGAGGTAATTGTTATATTTCGTGAGCATCAGATACGGCGACGTGCCCGCGTAGGAAGGCACGAGCGACGCGGGCACAATCGACGCCGTGTCGTCCCAGCCGAACGCGCCGGGCGTTTTCGATTGCGTCAGCCCTTTGTCGAAGTGCAGCAGCCAGCCGCGGAAATGATTCGAACCGATCGGGTTTTCGAGCGCGCCGAAATAGACGTCGTCGTCCGGCCCGACGGTGGGCGAGGCGCTGCCGTCGTCGTAGAGCTGGGCGTCTCTTGAGGGAGACTTCACGTCCTTCAAGCGCACCTTGGCCTGCGGCGCGAGCGTGCGGCTGTCGAGCGCGAGCAGGTAGCCGCCGGTGCGGTCGCCGGCGCTAACGGCGATGTAGAGCGTGCGGTGGTCGTTGCTCAGCGCCGGCGCGCAGTTGTGTGGCACGCGCTGGATCGTCGCGTCTGTCGCCGCGGCGCTGGCGGCGATCCAGGTGCCGGTGCCGTCTTCGGCGATGCGCGCGATGCCGCTTTTCAATGCGGGCACGCCGGTCGTGGTGCCGGTGACTTGAAAGCCGAAGAAGATATCGCCGTAACGATCCGCGGTGATCGGCGTGTTGATCTTCACCTTGGCGTTGAAATCCGCGGGGTTCGCCTGGTAGTTCGCCAGTCCGTAAAAGGCGAGCGGGCCGCTCACGCCCGGCGCGGAGTCCGGCGTGTCGCGGAAGCGCACCGTGCCGCCGAGACCGGGAAAATAGAGCCGGTTTTTCGGCGTCAGGGCGAGGTTGAAGCTGGGCACCCAGTTGTGGGAGGGGAGCGAGTAATCCGAAGCGAGCGACCATTTCACCGCGCCATCCGCCGGGTTGCGCGCCTCGACGCGGAAACCATCATCGGGGCCGGTCTTCACGGGCACAAGAACAGTGTTGTTCCGCGTGATGAGCGGCGAGCCGTAGTGAATCCACAGCGCCGTGCCGCTGTAAACGCGGTCGAGGTCCACGGGCATCGACCAGCGAATGCGGCCCAAGGGCTGGGAGACGGTTTTCGACAGGCCGGTGTGCTGCGGATCGTGGCCGTGGCCGCTCCAGGGCAGCGCGATGCTTTGAGCGAAGCCGGAGCGTTGCGGGCTCCCGCAAAGGAACAGTAGCGCGGAGCACAGGACGAACGGCACAAACGGCAACTTCATCTCAAGACTGTAGGCCGCGCGTCAATGGGCGTCACTGTAGCGGCGGTCCGCGCGCGTTGACAGGCGCTCCGCCTTGCGCAAAACAAACGGCGACAATGACGGCCGACTCCAATCTCTCCGCCGCCACCGGGCACGCCGGGGCGCCGCCCGGCGCGGTGGGATCGCTCGGCGCGTTTTGGCCGCTCATCGAGCCGGTGCTCGGAGCGCTGGCGCCGCGCGCTCTCTGCGAGGTCGGCGTCGAAAGCGGTGCGTTTGCCGCGCGCTTGCTCGCGTGGTGCCGCGCTCAGGGCTGCCGCTATTTTGGCGTTGACCCGGCCGAAGTGGACGACCCGGATTTCTTGCGCAACGTGACGGCTTCGGGCGGCCGGTTCATCCAAAGCCGCTCCTCCGAAGCCTTGCCGAGCCTGGAGCTTTGCAACGCCTATTTTCTCGATGGCGACCATAACTTTTTCACCGTCCGCGCCGAGCTCGCCGCCATCGCGCAGCGCACGCTGGTGCCCGACGTTGCTGCCGGCGCCGGACCGGTGATTTTCGTCCACGACGTCGGCTGGCCCTGGGGCCGGCGCGACATGTATTACGCGCCGGAAACCATCCCGGCGGAGGATCGCCACGAGTTCTCCCTCGATCTCGGCGTGCGGCCGGCGGACGACGGCCTCGTCGATGGCGGGCTGCGCGCGCCCGGCCGGTATGCGATCGCCAAGCGCGCAGGCGGCGCGCGCAACGGCGTGTTGACCGCGGTGGAAAATTTTCTCGCCGACGCCCAGGCCGCGGGCGCGCGCTGGGAAATGTTTCTCCTGCCGGTGGCCTACGGACTCGGCGTGCTGTATCGGCCGGAGACTGTCCCAGACGAGTGCCGCCGCCGTCTTGAGGACCTGCGCGCGACCACGCAGAAGATCGAGCCGTTCCTGCGCACCTTGGAATCGAACTACCTCGACCTTTATCTTTATTCCGACGATCTTCTGGCCGCTTACCACCGTCTCCAAACTTACGCCGACGGCGTGCAGGCTCACGCCCGCGGACTGGCAGGCGCCTACCGCGATCTCGAAGTCGCCTACCAGGCGTTGTTAACGCACGCGGATCGTTTGTTGAAGGATTACCATTTGCTCGAAGACCACCGGCAGGGGCTGGAAGCGGCCAACGCGCGCCTCCTTGCCGAAGCCGCCAGCGCCGCGGCCACGCACCCCGAGCTGGCAGCGGCGACCTCGTTGCCAGCGGTTCTGGCGGGGCAGGGGACGCCGGGCGACTCCCCGACCGACGCTACTTCCTCCTCCGCCTCCCCGACGCTTGATTTCCTCTCCATGCAAAACCCTTCTGCGCAAGCCTGGCTCGCGCGCTACCAGGAGTTTCTGGCGCGGCCGGCGGATGCCCCGGCGACAGCCGCCGACCACGAGCTGCACCGCATTCTTGTCCATTACCCGCAATTGACCCGCTGGCGGCGCACCAACCCCGGCGCGCTTCCGACGCTCGCGTCGCCCTTCGGCGAGCCAGTGCCTGGGCGCGCCTGGGAGTTCGGCATGACGACCCTTGAGGAGCAGGCGTATTGCGAATGGTTCGGTTCACACCTCTATCGCGGAGTCGGCCAATGGATCGAGCTAGGCACGTTCCTCGGCTCGCTGACGATGCCGTCGGTGCGCGGTCTGGAAGCCAACCCGAGGCCGGCGGTGCGCGCGTCGAAAGTCCGCGTCTTCGATCTCTTCCATTGGGATTTTGTGATGACGGACTGCGTCCGCGGCACGCCGCTCGAAGGCTGCTGCAAGGATGGCGACTGGTATGTGGATTTTTATCGACGGCGCATCGCCGAGGTGCTGCACCGCGTCGAGGTCAACCAGGCGGATCTCACACAGCACCGCTACAGCGGCGAGCCGATCGAGTTTCTCGTCGTGGACATCATGAAATACGAGGCGCTCGTCGTGAACGTGCTGCGTGAATTTTTCAGCCGCCTGCTGCCCGGCGCGGGCTATGTTTTTCACCAGGATTATCTGCACTTTTACGAAGGCTGGGCGACGCTGAGCATGTTCAATCTGCGCGACTGTTTCGACTACGTCTGCGCGCTCGAAAACACGGCGGTCGTCATCTTTCGCTGCCGGCGGGAGCCGTCGCCGGAGCAGCTCGAGTTTCCCCTCAAGTCGAGCGACATCAGCCAGGCATGGATCGAGGAAGCGTTTGCGTGGAGTTTCTCCATCACCGACCCAGGCCTGCACCACCTCGTTGCCGCCACGAAAGTGATGATGCTCGTGCACAGCGAGCGCCGGGAAGAGGCGTGCCGGCTTTACCGCGAAGGAGTGGCGAGGTTTCCGGATTCCTACTCGTTTCGAGACTTGCACGCTTACGTGAAAAACGCGCGGCAATTCGATCTTGCGCAGTGAAGCACCGCGCCAGGAAAATCCTCATGCGGACCCTCCGTAGGGCCGGTGATTCCGACCCGTCACGGCGGGAGCGGCACGGCTAGCGGTTCTGCTGCTCCTGGTGCTGTGTTTGCCTCGCGCGGGTGCCTTCGCCGCCGAGGCGCCCGCGACCGCCGCGCGACCGGGAGGAAAGCACGCTGCAGTGCCTGTCATCGGCGTTACCGACCTCTATCATCCGCCGCAGGATGCCGACGATAATTTCGATCTGCTCCTGGTCTATGGGTTGCCCGAGATGGACTTGCGCGCGGTCGTGCTCTATTGCACCGACGACGGTTTTCGCCGGCCGATCTCGGACGTGCCCGGAATGACCATGGATCGCGACGGCCCGCGCGAGCCCGGCATCCTCCCGGTGGCGCAACTGAATTACATTTTCGGACGCGCGGTCCCGTGCGCACCCGGTCCGTTCACGCCGCTGAAACATCCCGCCGACGGCGCCTGGGAGGCGCCTGGATTTTAGCAAGCCGGGATCGCGCTGATTCTGGGAACGTTGCGCAAGAGCGCGGAGCCGGTGGACCTTGATCTCCAGCCGTGACGACGGCTCTTCGACGCGCAGGATAGACAAGCGCGGCGCTTTGTGAAGAATGCCACGGCGATGACGCGCATTTTCGTGGCTCGTGAACGTCACCCCGGCGAAAGCCGCGCTGCGCTCGTGCCGGCGACCGTGGGCAAACTGGTGAAACTTGGCGCGCGCGTCGAGGCGGAGTCCGGTCTCGGCACGGCTATTTTCCAGACGGATGAGAATTACCGTGCCGCTGGGGCGGCCGTCGTTGGGAACGACGAGACTGCTGCTGCGCGCGAGGCGGCCGACATCATCGTGCGTTTGCGCAAGCCCGTGGCTGGAGAATGCAACGGACTCAAACGCGGATGCATTCACCTTAGCTACCTCGATCCGTTCAATGAACGCGAGCTGCTCGCGCGGCTCGCCGCGGCGGGCGTGAGCGCGGTTTGCATGGAGATGATCCCGCGCTCGACGGTGGCGCAAAAGATGGACGCGCTCAGCTCGCAGGCAAACCTCGCGGGCTACATCTGCCGATGATGACGACACCGGCGGGCACGATTCGACCCGCGAAAGTGTTCATCATCGGCGTCGGCGTCGCCGGGTTGCAAGCTATCGCCACGGCGAAGCGGCTCGGCGCCCATGTCGAGGCGTTCGACACCCGGCCGGTGGTCGAGGAACAGGTGAAATCGCTCGGCGCGCGCTTCGTCAAAATCGATCTCGGCGAGACCGGGCAAACCGCGCAGGGTTACGCGAAGGAACTCACGGCGGAGCAACTCGACATTCAGCGCCGTGCGATGGCGGAGCACTGCGCGGCGGCGGACATCGTCATCACCACGGCGCAGGTTTTCGGACGCCGCGCGCCGCGCATCGTGACGGCGGAAATGGTGCGCGGGATGACGCCCGGCAGCGTGGTCGTCGATCTCGCTGTCGAAAGCGGCGGGAATGTCGAAGGCTCGGTCGCGGACGAAGAAGTGGACGTGAACGGGGTCAAACTTCTCGGCATTGCCAACCTGCCTGGCCGCGTCGCGCGTGCGGCGAGCGAGATGTATTCGAGCAACGTCGGCAACTTCATCGAACACTTCTGGGACAAGGCGGCTGGCGGCTTCCGGTTAAATTTGGAAAACGAGTTGTTGAAAGGCTGCTTGCTGACCCACGACGGTCGCATCGTGCATCCGAGCTTCGTGTGAAATCACCCCGCGAACCATGACCATCGAATCCATCATCCCCGCGCTCTACGTCTTCGCGCTGGCCGCGTTTCTCGGCTACCAGGTGATCTCGCGCGTGCCGCCGTTGCTGCACACGCCGTTGATGTCGGCGACGAACGCGATCTCCGCGATCTCGCTCGTCGGCTCGCTGGTCGCCGCTGGCGCGGACTACAACCGGGTGAGCACCCTGCTCGGCTTTCTCGCGGTGGTTTGCGCGACCTCGAATGTCGTCGGCGGGTTCGTCATCACGGACCGCATGCTGCGAATGTTCAAGCGCCGGGCGGGTCGGAAATCGGAGAGGGAGTGATCGGTATGCCGCGCTACGTCATCGAACTGCTGTATCTGCTCTCCGGCGTGCTCTTCATCCTGGGCTTGCGTGGGCTGGCGCATCCCGAGAGCGCGCGGCGGGGGATGTTTTACGCCGAATTCGGCATGCTGCTGGCGATCGTCGGCACGCTGCTGCACCACGAGATCGTCCGCTACGACTGGATCATCGTCGGGTTGGTCGTCGGCTCGCTTGGCGGGCTGGCGATGGGCCTTTGGGTGCCGATGACCGCGATGCCACAGCGGACCGCGCTGTCGCATGCGTTCGGCGCGCTGGCCGCGGCGCTGGTCGGCGTGTCGGAATACTATCGCCACGCCGGGCATCTCGACCGTTTCACGATGGGCGCGCTCGGCTTTGAAGTCCTGCTCGGCGCGCTGACCACGACCGGCAGCCTCGTCGCATTCGCGAAATTGCAGGGACTCGTGCCGGGTCAGCCGCTGGTGTATCGCGGCCAGAATTTTTTCAACATGGCGCTGCTCGGCGCGACGATCGGCGCATTCATTTACCTGCTCGTCCAGCCGCACACGCCCGCGCTGTTTTACGCGATGGCAGCGCTGGCGTCCGTCTTCGGCGTGCTGCTTGTCATTCCCATCGGCTCGGCGGACATGCCGGTGGTCATGTCGCTGCTCAATTCCTATGCCGGCCTCGCCTCCGCGGCGACCGGCTTCGCGCTCGGCAACAACGTGCTCATTATCGCCGGCACGCTCGATGGATTTTCCGGCTTCATCCTCTCGATTCTGATGTGCAAGGCGATGAATCGCTCGATGACGAACGTGCTCTTCGGCGCGTTCGGCAGCGTGAGTGGCAGCGCCGCCAGCGGCGCGGCCGGCGGTGAGATGCGTGAGATCAGCCTCGACGACACCGCGGTGCAACTCGCCTACGCGCGGCAAGTCGTCGTCGTGCCCGGCTATGGGATGGCGACCGCGCAGGCACAGCACGTCATCCGCGAGCTGGCGGATGCGTTGCACGAGCGCAACGTGACGGTGAAATACGCGATCCACCCGGTGGCGGGTCGGATGCCCGGGCACATGAATGTCCTGCTCGCCGAAGCCAACGTGCCGTATTCGCAGCTCTACGAGCTTGAGCAGATCAACCCGGAATTTCCGTCCGTCGATGTCGCCATCGTTGTCGGTGCGAACGATGTCGTGAATCCGGATGCGCGCGACAATGCCGCCAGCCCCATCGCGGGCATGCCGATCCTCGAAGTCGATCGCGCGAAGATGACGGTCGTGCTCAAGCGCGGCAAAGGGCGGGGCTTTTCGGGATTGGAAAATCCGCTCTTTTTCAAAGAGAACACCGCGATGCTTTACGGCGACGCGAAGGAGACGCTCACGCACCTCGTGCAGGCCGTTATAAAGGTCTGATGAGGGTTGCTTCCAGGCTGCTCAGCCGGGTGTGTATCCTTCGGCGAGTTTGAGTCGCTGCACTTTGCCTGACGGACCTTTCGGCAATTCGATCACGAGCCGCAAAACCTTCGGCGTTTTGTATCGACCGAGTTCGCACTCGGCGAATGCGCGCAGTTCCGCGACGGTGCAGGCGCAGTCCGGCTTGAGGATGACGCACGCCATGATTTCCTGACCGTAGTGCGGGTCGGGAATGCCGACGGCGGCAGCTTCGAGGACGGCGGGGTGTTTGAGGAGCGCCTCGTCGATCTCGCGCGGCGCGATATTTTCGCCGCCTTTGATAATGAGTTCCTTCAGCCGGCCGGTGACGAAATAAAAGCCGTCCTCGTCGCGGTAGCCGAGGTCGCCGGTGTGCAGCCAGCCGTCGGGCTTGAGCGTTTTCGCAGTGATCTCCGGCGCCTTGCGATAGTGTTTCATCACGTTGTCGCCGCGCACCATGAGCTCGCCAGGGACACCGGCTGGCAGGTCCTGCCCAGTCGCTGGATCGATGACTTTTGCCTCGTTGCCGAATGCCTGGCCGGGGCTGCCGTATTTGCGTTTTGCGGGGTCGAGCGGGTTCGTGAAACAGGGCGCGGCGGTTTCAGTCATGCCGAACGTTTCGATCACGCTGACTCCGAATTTTTCCTCGAACGCACGGTGCAATTCCGGCGGTAGCGGTGCGGAGGCGGAGCGACCGAAGCGCACCCGCTCGAGGGAAAGCCCGCTCGCGCGCGGGTCTCGTCCGTTCAGCAAATACGAAATGATCGTCGGCACCACGTTGATCCAGGTGCAGCGATGAGTGACGACAGTTTCCCAGTAATTTGACGCGCTGAACCGGTGCGGCATCACCACGCTGCCGCCGGAAACCAGCGGCGCGACGGTGGTGACGATTTGCCCGTTGATGTGGTAGAGCGGCAACGCGCAAAGGACGCGGTCGGCCGCAGTGAGTGCGTGCGCCTCGGCGGTGAAGAGTCCCCCGGCGACGACATTTTTGTGCGTGAGCACGACACCTTTCGGCGCGCCCGTGGTGCCGGAGGTATACATCAGCAAGGCGTCATCCTCTTCGCCAACTTCGGGCAAGTCGGAAGAGGCTGCGCCCGCTTCGAGAAAAGAGTCTGGCGAGTCCACGTCCACCATCACCACCGCCACTTTTCGCGCGAGGCCGCGCAACGCCGTGTCGAGCCGGTCGCGGTATTCCGGCGCGACGAAAACGGCCCGAGTATCCGAATGCTCCAGCACGTAGGCGAGCTGCGACGGCTGGCTGAGCAGATTGATCGGCGCGACGACGCGACCGGCATCCATGATGCCCAGCAACAGCGTCGCGGTTGCATAGCCGTTGTGCATCATCAGCGACACCGTGTCGCCGGGCGCGGCGCCGAGTAGAGTCAACTTGTTGTGCAGCGCGCGCGCATGCTCGCGCAATTTGCAGTAGCGGAGCTCGCGGCCGGTTTCCGGCGCGACGAGATATACGGCGTCTGGCTGCGACTCCGCGTGATGATCGAGATAGGCGCGGATAGTGCGGGGAAGCATGGCGGAATGCCGCGCGACGAGACTTAGACGCCGTGCTTCGCGCGGTAATTAGCGAAGAGTTCGTCCTCGCTGATTTCGCGCGGCGGGATTGTGCGCGCGATGCGCGTGATGTTCAGATAGTGTCGCCAGTGCAGGTTGTCGGAAAAATTGTTGCGCCCCCAGGTGCCGCATCCCATCGAGAGCGAGAAGGGAAGGCCATTGTCGAAGGCGCCGCCGGTGGCAAAACAGTGCGCCTGGTTCACGATGACACGACAGACGGGCAGTTCGAGACCGAGGCGGAGAATGCGCGCGTCGTCGGTCGAGTGGATGCCGACGGAATGGCCGGCACCCTGGTAGGCGAGGATGCCGCGGCAAGTTGCCACCGCGGCGTCGAAGTCCGCCGTGCGGTAAACGGTCAGCACCGGGCTGAGTTTCTCGCCCGAAAACGGGTGATCGCGGCCGAAGCCGGTTTCCTCGACGAGCAAAATTTTGGCGTTCTGCGCCTCCGGCCGCGCGATGCCGGCGAGGCTTGCGACGGTGGGCGCGTCTTTCGCCGTGGTCGCCGCGCCAAGCTTGCCCATTTTTGGCCACATCACCGCTTGCAGGCGCGATTTCTCCTCGGCGTTGAGCAGCACGGCGCCGCCGGAGTCAAGTTCCGCGAGGAGTTGCGAATAAATGGCGTCGAGCGCAATCAGGCTGTTCTCCGACGAGCAACTCGTCGCGTTGTCGAACGCTTTCGACGCGATGATTTGCCGCGCCGCCTGCACGAGGTTCGCGGTTTCATCGACGATGACGACGACGTTGCCCGCGCCCACTCCAAACGCGGGCGAGCCGCTGGTGTAGGCGGCCTGCACGTTGTTCATTGAGCCGGTGGCGACGACGAGGTCCGCCGAGCGCATGAGTTCGGCGCTCGCGTCTTTTGTTACCGGCGCGGGAAGCATCTGCACCAAGTCCGTTGGCGCGCCGACGCGGCGGAGTTCGGCGTGGATGAATTCGAGCAGCCGCGCGCAGGTGCCGTGGCCTTTCGGCGACGGCGAGACGATCACGGCATTGCGGCACTTCAGCGCGTTGATGATTTTGTTCGCAGGCGTTGCGGATGGATTCGTCGAGGGCGTCACCGCGGCGCCGCCGCCGACCGGGCGGGCAATCTCCACAAGTCCGCGCTCGGGATATTCTGCGATCACGCCGACCGTGCGCGCCGCGCGCAGGTCGCGCAGCAGGCCAAGCGTCTTGCGCCGGTTCTTCGTGATCTTGTCCGGCACGTTGCCCAAGCCGGTATCGGCCACGGCGCGCTCGGCGAGTTCACGGCAACGCGCCGGCTCAAGGATGGCCCACGCCGCAGCCGTGACGACTTCATCGACGCGTGACTGGTCGCTCCGCTCGAAGAGCTTCTGCGCCGTGCGGGCGCGCGCGACGAGGTCGGCGACGGTTTCTGCCGGGGATCTCATGCCTTTTTGGCGCGCCGGCGCAACGTGCGCGACAACAGCTCGGAGATCTTGGCGGTCAAACCTGGAAACAAAGCCCACGTGATGAAGATCATCGCGCCGACCATGATCGTGCAGGCGATGGGTCGCTGAAAGAAGATCCAATAGTTGTCGTCGTAGTTCGCCATCGAGGTCATGAAATAGCGCTCGGCCAGCGGGCCGAGGATCACGCCGAGGACCAGCGGGGCGGTGGGGAAATTCAGTCGGTTGCACACGAAGCCGGCGATGCCGAAGGCGATGCACAGATAGACGTCGGCCATGTTGTTGCGCACGGCGTAGGCGCCCACCAGTGAGAACACCACGATGAACGCGCCGATGATCGAGGCGTCCGCGCTCATCAGCCGGCCGAAGAATTTCGCCACGAGGATGGAGATGCCGACCATGAGCACATTGCCTACGAGGAAGGCGGCGAAGATCGCGTAGATGAGCGCCGGGTCTTTCGTGAAGAGGAGCGGTCCGGGCTGCACGCCCTTGAGCATGAGCGCGGCCAGCATGATGGCCGAGGCGGATGAGCCGGGGATGCCCAGCGTGAGCATGGGGATCATCGCGGTGCCGGTGGTGGCGCTCTTGGAGGCTTCGGGCGCGGCGAGGCCGTCCTCGACGCCGGTGCCGAACTCGTTCCCGCGCGGGTTGGCCTGCTTCTCGATGCCGTAGGCCACGAGCGCGCCGACCGTCGCACCCGCGCCGGGCACGATGCCGATGAGCGAGCCGATGGCGGTGCCGCGCAGCAGCGGCGCGCGCAGCTTCCAGAGATCGCGCAGGCCGAGCATCCGCATCTCAGCCTTGTCCTTTACGACGGTGGAAGCGTTTACCGCCGCCATTGAGGTAACGACCTCGCCGATAGCGTAGAGGCCGATCATCACCACCACGAAATCCACGCCGCTTTCCAGCAGCGGCAGGCCGAAGGTGAGGCGATTCACGCCGTAAAGCGGGTCGGCGCCCACCGAGCCGATGGCCAAGCCGATGAACACGGACATCAGCGAGACGATCAGGTTGGCCTTCGAGAGTGCAAGCACGCTGACGAGGCCGAGAAAGGTGGCTGCGAAGAACTCCGGCTGGTCAAAGCGCAGCGCGAACTTGGCGAAAGGCGGCGCGCCGAACGAGAGGATCAGCGCCGAGGTCATCCCGCCGACGAAACCCGCCGTGATCGAGATGGAAAGCGCCCGCAGTGCGCCCTTCTTGCGGGTAAGCGGATAGCCGTCCCAGCACGCGGGCAGCGCGTCGGGATCGCCGGGGACGTTCAGCAGCACCGAGCAAATCGAGCCGCCGAACGCGCCGCCGATGTAGATGCCCGCCAGGAACATCATCGAAGCGATCGGCTGGAGATGGTAGGTGAACGGCAGACTCATCGCCATCGCGTTCACGAAGGAGATGCCTGGCAGCGCCCCGGCGATCACGCCAACGATCACGCCGACGACGAGGAGAAAAAGGTGCAGCCACTGGAAGGTGACGCCGAGTCCTTGGAGCAGATGGGAGAGCGCGTCCATCAGGGGAGAACGGTCAGTAGATGCGCAGCGCGCGATAAACGGCGACCGTGAGCCCGTCCCAGAACCCTTGGCCGCGCTCCAGCGGCATCCCCGCGAGCTTCACAAAAAGATACACGTTGAAGAGCGTGCCGAGCAGCGACACGAGCGCCAGCGCGAGCGGCCGGCGCCGGAACCCGCCAAGCAACAGCCACGCGAGGAAGAACGCCAGCGTGGCCCACACGAAGCCGATCCACGAGAAGAGCAGCCCGTAGGCGATCACGAGGGCGATGGCGATCCCGGCTTTGACCGGATCTATCTCCTCCTCGGGCATCGTGGCCATCGGCGCGGTGGCCACGACGTGCCGGTCGTCGGCGTCTCCCACCGGGACACCCGCCGCCTCCAGACCACGCGAGCGGCGCGCGTGCGTCCATGCCCACATCCGACGCAGGAATTGGAGGATGCAGCAGAGGATGATCGCCGCGAGCATGAAGCGCGGCCATGCCGCCGCAGAGAAGCGACCGCGCGTGAGGTCGGACAGGTCGATGCCCGGCGGGAGGATGTTCCAAAAGAGCACCAGCGCCGCGAGCAGCGTGAGCGCGGGGGCGATGACGCCTTCGAGGAGAAAGGAGCGGGTGGCAGAGCGGGACATGAAAGGAAAAAGGGATGAGACGCGCCTTATTTCTTCTCGTCCTTGAACCGCTGTAGGTAACCCTTCACCGTGTCGTAGAAACCCTGCACCTTCTTGGTGGCCTGATCGTTCGGCACCCAGGGTGTGTAGGTGTAGGTTTTCTTCGCGTATTCGATCCACTCGGGATCCTCCATCGCGGCCTTCACGGCCTCGGTGAGCCTCTTCACGATTTCCGGCGGCGTCTTGGCCGAGACGCTGAGAGTGCGGAAGTTGGGCAGGTCGGAGATCTTCATGTTGAACTCCTTCGAGCACGGCACATCGGGAAACTGCGGATGGCGATTGTCGTCGAAGACCACCAGCGTGCGGTATTGCTTGGAATCGACAAACTGCGCCACATCACCCGGCTCCTCGTAGATGGCATCGGTGCCCTTGGAAAGCGGCGAGGCGTAGCGCTCGGACGGGTTGGCGAAGGGGACGTTGACGGTCTTGAAGCCGAGCGTGGCGAGGTAGCGCAGCGTGATGTCGTCCTGCGTGCCGTAGCCCGAGGTGGCGACCTTCATCTTGCCGGGGTTTGCCTTCGCAAAATCGAGGAACTGCTGGAAGGTTTGGTGCGGCGAGTCGGCCGGCACGAAGAGCATCGAAGGCGAATCCTGCACCACGGCGAGCACGGTGAATTGGTCGGGCTTGAGGTTGCCCACACCGGAGGCCCACGCCGACACGGTGAGCGCGATCATCGTGGCGACGGAGTAGCCGTCAGGCGGCGAGGCGAGGACCTTGGAAAGACCGGCGTTGCCGGAGGCGCCAGCGACGTTGCTCACCGGCATTGGCACGCCGAGACGCTTCTCGAGGACCTGCGCCATCTTGCGCGCCATGAGGTCGGCGCCGCCGCCGGGGCCGAAGGTGGCGGTGATTTCGATGGGACGGGAAGGGAACTTGGCTTCCGCGGCTATAC
>CAXTRS010000094.1:0-9309 GCA_964246635.1 uncultured Chthoniobacterales bacterium
TGGCCAGCCTCGTCGTGCGCGTGCGGATCGGCGGAATCGAGCACGCCTTTCACCTCCGCGATGGCGATCATCGGCAGGAAGCGGATGAAGAGCAGGAACAGGCAAAGGAACAGCCCGTGCGTGCCGACAAAGGTGAAAACGTCCACCCAGGTCGGATGGAACATGCCCCAGCTCGACGGAATGAAGTCGCGATGGATCGAAGTAACGATGATGACGAAACGCTCGAACCACATGCCGGCGTTCACGAACATGCTCACAGTGAAGACGACCCAGACGTTGCTGCGCGCCCACTTGAACCAGAAGATTTGCGGCGACAAGACGTTGCAGCTCATCATGCAGTAATACGCCCACCAATACGGCGCCGGCTTGTCGGAGAAACCGGGCAGCGCGATGCGGTTGCGCAGGAAGGCCGACCACTCATACGGGTTGCCGCTATACCACGCGATGAACAGCTCCATGATGTAGGCGTAGCCGACGATGGAACCGGTGAGCAGAATGATCTTCGCCATCACATCGACGTGCCTGGCGGTGATCATGTCGTGCAACCCGAAGAGGTAGCGCGCCGGCAACATCAGCGTGAGCACCATCGCGAAGCCGCCGAAGATCGCGCCCGCGACGAAGTAGGGCGGGAAAATCGTCGTGTGCCAGCCGGGCACCACCGAGGTCGCGAAGTCGAACGACACGATGGTGTGCACCGAGAGCACCAGCGGTGTGGAGAGCGCGGCGAGGAGCAGATACGCCATTTCGTAGTGGCGCCAATTGCGATTCGACCCGCGCCAGCCGAGAGCGAAAACGCCATAAACGTATTTGCTGATCCGGCCGCGCGCGCGGTCGCGCAACGTCGCCAGATCGGGAATCAAACCCGTGAACCAGAACAGCACGGACACCGTGAAATACGTGCTGACGGCGAACACGTCCCAGAGCAGCGGGCTTTTGAAATTCGGCCAGATTGCATACTGGTTCGGCACGGGCGCGAGCATCCATGCCATCCATTGGCGGCCGATGTGCAGCGCCGGATAAAGTCCGGCGCAGATGACTGCGAAGAGGGTCATCGCTTCCGCGGCGCGATTGATCGACGTGCGCCATTTCTGCCGCAGCAAATACAAGATCGCCGAGATCAGCGTGCCGGCGTGGCCGATGCCGATCCAGAACACGAAGTTCGTGATGTCCCACGCCCAGGCGACCGGGATGTTTTCGCCCCACACGCCGATGCCGGTGAAGATGAGGTAGCCCAGGAGGACGAACGTCATCGCCGCAATCGGCGCGGTGATGAAAAATCCGATCCACCACCACGTCGGCGTCTTGCCTTCGACGATGCCGCAGACTCGGTTGGTGATCCACGCCATGTTGCGCTGGTTGGTGACCAGCGGCGGACGGGTGACCTGCGCGATGTCGGCAGGATTGAACGTCGAGCCTGCGACAGCCGTGGGTAAGGTCGCGGTGGAAGCGTCGGCCATAAAATCTTCGGAGATTCGAGTGGTTGGAAAGATGGGTTACTTGCCGCTGCGCTTCATGCGGAGCGTGCCTTCCTGCTCGCCTTCGATGCCGGGGAAATAGCTCTGATGCAGATTGTGTCCGCCTTCCTGCACGCCGGCCGGATTTTCGAGCAGGCTCTTGCCGACATGCTCCGCGCCGGGCATCGCCGGGTTCGGATTGCGCAGCCGCGCCTGGTAGCTCACACGCGGACGCACGTTGAGGTATTCGAGCACTTTGTAATCGCGATCCTGCTCTTTGATCTTCGAGACTTTCGACTCCGGGTCCGTGAGATCGCCGAACACGATGCACTCCGACGGGCAAGCCTGCTGGCACGCTGTCTTGAACGAATCCCGCGGCACCTTCTTGTTGTCCGAATCCCGCGCGGTGCGCAGCGCGCCGATCTTCGCTTCCTCGATGCGCTGGATGCAGAACGTGCATTTCTCCATGACACCGCGCATGCGCACCGTGACGTTCGGGTTCTTGCCCAGCTTCTGGATTTCCGGCATCCCCTTCGGCCCGAACGGTCCGAGATAAAGTTTGCTCGTCTCGCCCTTGAACGGGCCGCTTTCCTGCGGCTCGATGCTGCGCTCGTTGTAGTTGAAGAAATTGAACCGCCGCACCTTGTAGGGGCAGTTGTTCGAGCAATATCGCGTGCCGATGCAGCGGTTGTAAGCCTGCAGATTCAGTCCTTCCTCGCTGTGCACCGTCGCGTTCACCGGGCAGACGGTTTCACACGGCGCGTTCTCGCAGTGCTGGCAGAGCATCGGCTGCGTGAGCACCTGCGGGTCTTCGTCCTGCTCGTCCCGGCTGGCGTAGTAGCGATCCATGCGCATCCAGTGCATGACGCGGCCTTTGATGACCTGCGCCTTGCCCACGATGGGGATGTTGTTTTCCGACTGGCAGGCGACCACGCAGGCATTGCAGCCCGTGCAGGTGTTGAGGTCGATCGCCATGCCCCATTGGTGCTGGCCGTCGAGCTTCGCCGGGCTATAAATGGAGACGTTCGGCGGGATGTGCGCATCCATGCCCATCTTCGCCACGAACGAGCGGCCTTGTTCATCGAAGCCCTGGTTTTTTTCGTAAAAATCCTTCGGAAGCTCGCGCACGATGTTGCGCCCTTCCATGCTCTGGTGCTCCTGCGTGATCGCGAAGCCATAACGCGGCTCGGCCACTTTCGTCAGCTTCACGCCGCTAACCACGTAGGTCTGATCGAGCTTGTTCGGCTCGGCGACGCGCAGCGGATACGCGTTGAAGCCGGTTTCGCGGCCGACTTTGCCGACAACCGTGCGGCCATAGCCGAGCGGGATCGTCACGGAATTGTCCGCGTGGCCGGGCGCGAGCCAGACGGGAATTTTGATCTTCGCGTGCGGCGCGGCGAGTTCGACGATGTCGCCGGTGTGCAGGCCGAGCCGCTTGCCCATCGCCGGGCTGATCAGCGCGGCGTTATCCCACGTGAGTTTCGTGATCGGATCGGGCGCTTCCTGGAGCCAGCCGTTGTTGTTGTAACGGCCGTCGTCCATTTTGTAATCGCCGGTGAGCACGACCTCCAAACTGTCCTGTGTCGGCGCGGGCCGGAGCTGCAACGCGGCATTGGCGCCGATGTATGTCTTCGCCGCGCCGACGTTGAAATTCGTCGCGCCCGCGCGCTCGGCATAGCCGCTGTTGGGCAGGAATCCGGTGCGAAGGAAGGCATTCCACGCCGTCTCAAACGTGTCGCTGCCGAAGTCGCCCGCGACCTTCGCCAAACCTTTGAAAGTGTCACGCACGAAGTCCGGTTTCTCGTTGCGCTCCTTGCCGAGCAGCGCGCCGAGCACTTCGATTTCCGACCAGCCGTTGAACAGCGGCAAAATCATCGGCTGGATGGCCATGTAAGTGCCGTCGGTGCCGCGCGCATCGCCCCAGGCTTCGAGGAAGTGCGCCATTGGCACGTGCCAACGCACGCCGGCTGCGGTCGTCTCGTCTTCGTGATAGCCGAGCCGGACGACGTTCGGCACTTTCTTTTGCAAGCGCGGCCAGTTGAGGTGCGCCAGCGCGTTGAACGCCGGGTTGCCGCCGAGGATGAAAAGATTTTTTACCCGGTTGTTGTCGATGAGCTCCGCGAGCTGCGAAATGCTCGTGGATTCCGGCGTCTGGCCCGTGAGGCCGAGCGCGACGACCGTGCTGCCGATATTCCCGAGCGCGCCGTTGATCGCCTGCACGATGAGGTGGACAATTCCGGGTTGGCGCGGCCCGGCGAGCACAACGCTGCGGCCGCGCGCGGCGATGAGATCCTTTGCCGCTTCGGTGAGCCAGGCGTCCGCCGCGCCACTGCCGAAACGGCCCGCCAGTTCATCGACACCGGGAATGCCGCTAAGCAAATCCGCCACCGGCCCACCGGCGCCGATTTTGCGCGCGAGCGCGATCGCCACTGCTGCGATTTGCCCGGCCGGGCAACGCAGCCGGTGATCGGCCATGCCGCCGGTGATCGTGTAGCGATTTTCGATGACGTAAAGCCGGTTCATCGGGTCGCCGGCTTTGGCGACACGACGGCGGTTCGCAAAGTCGCGGTTGGCTTCGATGCCGCCTTCCTCCACGTCCAGGAAATCGCTGTCGAGCGACAGGATCACGTCGGCTTTGTCGAAGTGCGGCTTGAGCATCACGCCGTCGCCGAACGCCGATTTGTTCGCCTCGACTTCGTTGAACGGCCGCAGCGGGTCATAGACGCACCACTGGATCGCGGGGAATTGTTTCGCGAGTTCCGCGCGCAAGCGTTCCCATGTCGGTGAGAATTTTTCCTCGAAAAGAATCGCGGTGTCCGCGCCGCCGTTCGCGCCCATTTCGGTGCGCAGCGTTTTAAGAAATTCGACGAACTTCGCGCTGTCGCTTTCCGCCAGCTTGCCCGAGCCGCCGTCGAGAAAACGCCGCGAGCGGTCGGGATCGTAAAGATCGAGAATGGAACACTGCGCCTGTGAATCCGTCGCACCGTTGCTCGCGGGATGGAGCGGGTTGCCTTCGATCTTCGTCGGCCGGCCATCGTTGATCTCCGCGATGAGCGGCATCGCGCCGCGACGGCGCGGCATCGCGGTCGCATAAAACAGCGGCCGGCCCGGAATCAGCCACTCGACCGACTTGGAATACGGCACGAGATACGTCTCCGGCCTCCGGCAGCCACTCAGCCCAAAACCGGCCAGCGCCATCGAGGCACCCATGAGCTGCAAAAAGTTGCGGCGCGTCACGCTGTCCTCGCCCGCTGCCAGCTCCGCCGCACCGGCGGGAAACTCACGTGCGAGCGCTTCGCGAAACTCCGGCGTGTCGTGGAGTTCCTCGAGACTGCGCCAATACTTGCGGCCAGTCGGCGACGGCGTTTCGGGCGGATGGTGAAAGACGCGCTTCATTGAAGAAAGGCTTTTTGGACAGAATTAACAGAATTTACAGAATTGGTTTTGGGGATGGCGGTCTGTCATTCGTGGTCCGGAAATTTTGTAAATTCTGTTAATTCTGTCTGAAAATTTGGGGAGCCTGACTACCGATGACAGCCGCCGCACGTCACCGGCGGGTTGACGTTCCACTTCTGCTTCAGCTCGAGGCCGAGTTCGCGCTGCGTGTAAGCCTTTCCGTTGTTTACCGGCCCGAGGTCAGACGGCTTCCAATCGAGATGCGTCACTTCCGCGACCGGCCGCAGGTGGTTCTCCGGCGCGCGATGGCAATCAAGACACCAGCTCATGCTTTGCGGCTGGTCCTGATAGACGACCTCCATCTTGTTGATCTGGCCGTGGCAGGAAACGCACGACACGCCGCGGTTCACGTGCGCGGAGTGGTTGAAATAGGCGTAGTCCGGCACGCGATGAATCCGCACCCACGCGATCGGCTCGCCGGTTTTCCAACTGTCACGCACGACCTGCAAGCGCGGGCTGTTGGCCTTGATCTGCGTGTGGCAGTTCATGCACGTTTGCGTGGTCGGCACGTTCGAGTGCTGGCTCAGTTCGACATACGAATGGCAGTAGCGGCAATCCAGGCCGAGCTGCGAGACGTGGATGTTGTGCGAAAACGGGACCGGCTGCGTGGGCATGTAACCCATGCGCGTGTATTTCGGCGTGAAATAATAAGTCACGCCCGCCGTCGCCGCGGTGGCGAAAAGCGCGCCGCCGACCACGATGTGCAGCGGCAGCCGGTTGGACCATTTCGGAAAGAGATTTGCCATGTCCGCGGAGGGAGCGAAGGGAGCGAGAGCAGCGAGCGGGAGAGGGAGCAGTCGATAAACGCGAGAGGCGGAACCGAGTCAAGCCGCGACGCGCGATTCGCGCGAAAAAACCGGCGAGCGACCGGGAACCCGCGCCGGCAACGGCGGGAAGACGAACGACAAAACGGAGCCGGGCGGTGTTCGGGTGATCGGGTTTTCGGTGAGAGAAGCGGGGGGCGGAGGCAGCAGCATCGGAGTCGTTCGTAAAGGGGAACGCATCAGGGGCCAGTGCTGGTCGCACAGACTCGACGCATTGGTGGGGAAAATTTCGCGGCGCGGCGCGGCACCCGCGCGCATCACGGCGCCGCTGCAAACGATTCGCACGCCCGCGCGCAGGCGGCTTTAAGGTTTGTCCGGCTTTGTGCCGCCGAGCCGCAGGAGCACGTAACGGCCGCGATTTTTCTCGTCGAGCGTGAGCGCGGTTTGCCAGGGAATGTCGCGCGCGCTCAGTTGCTGAACGGTGCGCGAAAGGTCAGCGCCTTTCACCAACAGCGAAGCGCCGGGTGCGACATCCTCCGCCTTCAGTTGATCCATGGAGGACACATATCGCGGCGACGGATACAGATAAAAAAGGAACGGCTGGTAGCCGGGCGCCAGAGCAAGGATCGAGCGCGCGCCAGCAGCGTCGGTGAGTTGAAATCCGATGGTTCGCAGCCGGCTGTGCTGGCTCAGGTTGGGAACCACGGCGGCGACAAAGTAGAGAACGACCGTCGCCATGATTCCCGCCGAGAGCTTTGCAAGGTTCTGCGGACTGATTTTAACCCTGGGTCGCCAACCCCAGATTCCCCAACCCTTCCCGGCGATCATCCATAAAATCATCGGCAGGAATGTCGCCGCAGCCAGCGTTGCCACCTGATGGCTGATGACCGAAAAATCGGTGCCGACATATTCGCCCGTGCCGCCATGAGCGAGATCGTAAAATTTGGAGGTCTCGTTCGAGAAGATGACGCTGGTGAAAATGATCCCGAAGGGGACACCGACGACATTCAGAAAAAGCTGCACCGTGATTTTCCAGCCCTTGCGCCAGGCGCCTGGCATCCCTGCGAATCCAAAGAACAGCGCGCGCGGCATCGCGATCACTCGCGCGAGCAAAAGCGCCGCGGGAACGATCAAAGGCAGGGTGTAGCGCGGCAACCCGCCGGGCAGCAGGCTGACGAGGAGAAAACATCCCACCATGGCCAGGCGGCCGCCGTAAAGGATCGCGTGCTCACGTGGATAACGCGCAGGCAACGCCCGCCGATTTGCGCGCCGCCAGAGCAGTGGCAGGAAGACCGCCCAGGGGATGAAGTTGAACAGGCCGCGCGGGATGTTTTGGATCCAGTTTTTGAAGCGAAACCCGCTGTCCGCTTTCATGCGGCCGGTGAATTGCGCACTCCACGCGGAGCCGACCTGATTGTGTGGCAGCGCCAGCCAATACGGCACCGCCCAGGCGGCGAACATGCCGAGCATCAAGGCGACGCCGACGAAGTGCGCGGGGTGCGCGAGTTCTGCGCGCAGCCGGCCCGCGCGCCACAAGATCGCGCCGACGATCGCGTAGAAAAAAAGGACGTGCAGCGGACCTTTGGTCAGCAGCCCGAGACCGAGAAAAAACGCGGGGAGCAGCCAGCGCCGCCACGGGCTTTCGCCAAGACGCCACGCCGCCAGCCAATCGACGAGCGCGAGACCGAAACAGGCCACGTAAAGCGCCTCGATTTCTGCCAGCCGGCCCTTTTCCATGAGGCCGACGTTGGTGAGCGTGAAAATCGCCGCGAGCAATCCCCCGCCCGGCCCCAGCCAGGCGCTGCCACGCCACGCGATGCCCAGCGCGAGCGCCAGCACCGCGAGCACGCTTGGCTGGCGCGCGGCCCATTCGTCTTGCACGCCGAAAATTTTGAACGATCCCGCGATGAGCCAGTTAATCAGCGGCGGCTTGCTCAGATACGGCTCGCCGCCGACGTGCGGCACGATCCAGTTGCCGGTTTCCAGCATCGCCACCGCCGGCAGAATGCGCCGGCCTTCCTCGCCCTTGATTTCCAGCGACCCCAGCGCGGGCAGATAAATCGCCCCCCACACGAGCGCGACGAGCACGAGCGCGCGCGGACGCGAAAACGAGAGCGTCGTGGGAACGAAGACGTGGCCTGGCACGCCGCTAAAGAGCCAGCGGGACCGCGCCGAGGGAAGCGGAATTTTTGCCGGGTGGACGGCGACCCATTCGGCTGCGCTCAAGACAAGTTCTCCGAGCGCCATGAGTCTGCGGCGACAGCCGCCTGACCCTTCTTCAATTCTTCGCAGCTTCGCTGCAATTCATGGCGCCCGGAGGTCGCCATCCACCTTCGGAACTTGCACCGGCCGGCGTCTCGTTTTATTAAGAGAACTCGCGCGCCACTCCTTTTCTTGCCCTGTGGTGTAACGGTAACACAGAGGTCTTTGGAACCTTTATTCATGGTTCGAATCCATGCGGGGCAGCCAGGCGCTCAACGAGCGAGCAGCCAGCCATGACGCCGATGACTCCGCCCGCCGTCACCGGGGTTTTGGAGACCGCGCTTTACGTGGCGGATCTGGACCGTTCCGTCGCGTTCTACTGCGACCTCTTCGGTTTTGAAACGCTGGCCCGCGACGCGCGTTTCTGTGCGCTGCAAGTCGGCATGGGCGGCGTGCTCCTGCTCTTTCTGCGCGGCGCTTCGACCGAGCCGATCCCGGTCGGAAACCAAGCCGACAAAATCCCGCCCCACGACGGAGTCGGCCACCTGCACTTTGCGCTCTCGATCCCCGCCGATGCGCTCGACCCCTGGCGCGCGCGGCTGACCGAAAAAAAACTGCCGCTCGCCAGCACGATCCATTGGCCGCGCACCCGCAGCACGAGCCTTTATTTTCACGACCCCGACGGTCACGTCATCGAACTGGCCACGCCCGGAATCTGGGGGCTGACCTGGTAGTTTCTCCCGGTGTGCCGCGGCGCCTGCCCGGCCGATTCGCTCTGAGGACGGGTTCAGGATTTCCCCACGCTGCTTGCGCAGCGGTGACGAAAAGCCCCTGCGGCGCAAACCGAAAGTCCGGCGCCGGCCTCAGCTGCCCCGCTATGGGTTTCCCAGGCTTGCCATGGCCACGGCGTAGGCGACTTCGCGGCCCGTGACCGCGCCGTGGTCGGAGATGAACTGGTCCGCGAGCGCGTTGAAGAACTTGCCCGGCGCGAAGGTGTAGGCGCCATTGACGTCCTGGAGCGTTCCCTTGATGACTTCGCCAACGTTCATTTTTTGCGCGCCGTTGCGGCCAAGCCCGCCAAACTTATCGTTCTCGTCGCCGAGAGCGGCGGCGACCTGCCCGGCCAGACGGGAGGCAATGGGATAAGCGACCCCGACGGCCTTGTCGTTCTTCGTATGGGTCACAAGAATGGGACCCTTGACGCGCTGCTCGTCGATCACCTTGCGGAAAAATCCTTTCATCGACTGCGAGAAGCCGTTGTGAGAGAAGGCGGCCTGGAGCAGAGACATGCTCCGAATCCTGTCGGTTTTCGATTCGGCGGCGGCGGCCGTCACGACACGCCCGCCGAAGGAATGACCGATGAGATGAAGATTGCGAATCTCCCGTGGGAAGGCATCGAGCATGGGAGCCACGCCTTTTGCGCCGACGACGCC
>CAXTRS010000094.1:9319-13899 GCA_964246635.1 uncultured Chthoniobacterales bacterium
AATCTCATAATAGGTCGTGTAATTCACGATGTTCGTCGCGGCGTTCTTGAAGCCGCCAAGAAACTCCAGAATGCCCGCGGCGCCGCCGGTGGTTCCACCGGCAGCGGCTTTATTGGCGATCAGGCCTGCCGACCCTCCCTTGGTCGTGCTCTCTCCCAAGTCAAGGTCCTCTTCTTCGATGCGCAACCGCTCCATCAAGTCCAGCGCATCGGCCCGGAAGAAATTTGCCGATGCATCGTCCTTCTCGGCCCGGGACTCGTCCACGAGACCGCGAATTTTCTCTACGAATTCCTCGCGCGCCTTGGCGTCGCGCTCGATTTTGGGCACCAGCGCCGCTGCTTCATCGAGCGCCTTTTGTTGCGCCGGCGCTTTGAAGAATTCCTTCAAGTCTTGCAGCTTTGTCCGCAACCGATTCTCACCCGCCGGATCGGCTGCGGCTGCGGCACTGGCTCCCGCCGCAACTCCGCCCGCGGTGGTCGTGTCGCCCTGCACTGCCACCATCTCGTCGAACTTTTTTGAGGGCCAGTAAACGCCGACGATCGCCATTCTTCGCGACGCCAGCAGCGCCGGGGGGGGCGACGGCTTTGAAATTGGTAAAGAGCTTGGCATACAAATCCGAAGCCTCCGTGGCGCTGTTGTTCCAGCCGTGAGAAATGACGTAAACGTCGGTGGCGTCCGCGGGGAGATTCGGCGCGCTGCCCTGCATGGCGCCTTGCTCGTCAAACTCAGCTTTGAAAAACGGGATTCCTGCGATGTCGTTGCTCATAAGTATGTGTGGATGGGAAGAATAGCAGTGGCTAAACGGATTGAATAGCTCTCATCAGGTCGATCAAGCCGGCCCCTTGAAAATAGCGATCCCGGTGCAGATCGGTCGCGGTGGCGAGCAGGATCTGTTTCACCTTCTCCGGGTGCTCCCGAAACTCGCTGCGAATCGAGAGGAAAGCCGCGATGCTTCCGCTGACGTGCGGGGCCGCCATGCTCGTGCCACTGTCCTCGATGTAATGCGGCGTTTCGCCTTCCGGGGAGCCGTTGACGACCAGGGTGCTCCCCGGGGAGGCGCAGGAGATGATCTTCTCGCCCGGGGCGACGAGATCCGGTTTGAGCCGTCCGTCGCCCGTCGGTCCTTTGGAAGAAAAATACGACACGCCGTAGGTGTGCGGCATCTCGCGGTGCGTCGAGCCGACCGTGACCGCCAACTCGGCGCTGCCCGGATCGTTGATGGTCAGGGCCAGCCCGGCCGCTCCGGGCCCGGCGAACTTCGTCCTCAAGTTGCCATAGCCGGTGTTGCCGGCCGCTACGACCACCGACACCCCGCTCTTCACCAGGCGATTGACCTCGACGCACAGCGGACTTTGACCGCAGGCAAACCACTCGGGCTCGAAGCTGTAGCCGAGGCTCAGATTCAAGCCGTGAATCAGGACGCGCCGGCCATAGCCATTGATTTCCTGGAGATGGGCGATGGCGGCGATGAGGTTGCTCGCCGAGCCCTCGCCGTTCTCATCGAGCACTTTTAAGCTCACCAGTTTGCATTCCGGCGCCATGCCGCAGATGCGATCGATCGGCGTCCGCTCAAATTCGGGCGTCTTGGAATCCGCTTTTCGATACCGGGAAATCGCGACGGGAAGCTCGTTGCGCGGCGTATCCGGCTTCGCCCTCCACTCCCCGGCGATGATGCCGGCGACGTGCGTGCCGTGGCCAAACTCGTCGTGCAGCGGGTTCGCTCCCTCTGGCGTGAAGTCTCGATGCCAACCCGGCGTCACTTCGAGATTGTGTGTCGCAGAAAATGCTCGTGCGGGTTGATCCCGGAATCCGCGACCGCCCAGACAATATCCGCCCCCCGTGCGGAAAAGGCGATCTGCGCCGCGTCAGCCTTGACCGTGGCGACCGATTTCGTCACGCAGGGCGAGACCGGAAAATCCGGCCAGATGTGAAAGATCGCGCGGTAGGCCGGAGCATCCGTCCGCACGTTGGAGGCAGTCGGCGCGAGGTTTTCGGCAATCTTCCTGGCTTCTTCCGCGGCATGGGCGAGGTCCAATTCGACCAGCCGCTTGATGACGCGCGCCTCCAGGCGCGCGAAGACATACTGGCCGCTCTGCTTGCTCTTGTCCTTGTAAATTTCCTGTCCGTCGTCGCGCACCTGGTCAAGCGGGGATGCCGAGGGCGGATTCTTTGCTTTTTCGAGGTTGTCATAAACCCATTTCCGAGCCGCCTGGCGTCCACCCAGATGCTCGAGATTCAGGTCGATGATCACGTCGAAACGGTCCGGCACGATTCTGGCAATCGGGCTGGGAGCGCCCTTCTCCAGGCTTGCCTGCATGTCCGCCCTCTTCTTGGCCGAATTCATGCGTCGAATGATGGCCGCATGGAGGCGGGCGAAGGAGTAATAGCGCCCTCCCACTTCCTCCGGTTCCTCGATCACATACACCTCGGGACTCATCGCTCGCCGCAAGGTCGCCTCACGCTCGCGCTCCTGCTCCACCTCGTCCTCGGCCCTTCCCTCCTGCTTGAACTGCATGATGCGCGTATAAAACGCCGCCTCCGCCTTTTTGCCCGCATCTCTCGCGATCGCTTTGATTTCCTCGTAGGCGGACTGCCACACCGGAGTATCGGGCTGCGCCTTTTTCCGGGTTTTCCTGGGCGGTGCGAGAACGTATTCGATGGCCGCGTTATATTTTTCGAGCAACTCGGGCCGGATTTTTTTCAACTGCTCGATCAGACCCAAATCTTTCTCCATCATCTGCAGCAGCGGCAGAGCAATGATTGACCGCTCCAAGTTCGACGGATCGAATGGGGCGTCGGGGATGTTCACGGGCATAAGTTGATTCAATTCAGGAAATAACATCGTTACCAAAAGTGGGTCATCCGGGAAGAAAAATATGAGTGAACGCAGCTCGGCGCGAAATGGATCGCCTGCGCGGGCGGCGTCCCTTCCCGAGGCTTCCGAGGTGCGTAGAAGGATGCGCAAAAGCTCGAAGCTTCGCGATCCGTTCGTGTCCCCTTAAGGCGCTGCCGCAGGCGGCCTTCATCTTCAGGACCGATTCCGAGTCGAGAAGCGGATGGTGGGAAAAAGCCGCCGTCCAGTGTGCGGCCCGATCTCACGCAGCCTGGATGCTGCTGCTCAGGAAGGCCTTTCGCTCCTCTCCTTCTCCTCGCGCGTTTTTGTGGAAAATCGTGGAGTCTCAAAGACCTTCCCCGCCGTTTTATCTTGATGCCATTACCACTCATTTTCCGCCCACGCGGCGGGTCTTGCTCCGCCGCCATTGTTGCCGCCGTGCTGACCGTTTCCACGGTCCGTGCCCAGCAATTCGGCCCGCCTTCCGCGAAGCCCGACCTGCCGCCGCCGGGCGCCACGAAGTCGGTGCGCAACTCGCCGCAGGTGCTCGGCTGGCGCGAGGGCAAAATGCCGACCGCGCCGGCCGGTTTCCGGGTCAGCCTTTTTGCCGATCTGCCGAACGCGCGCTGGATTTATCAATTGCCCAACGGTGACGTGCTCGTATCGCAGGCGGATTCGAGCCGCATCACGCTCCTGCGCGACGCCGACGGCGACGGCAAGCCGGAACTCGTCGAGCCGTTTCTTACCGGATTGAAAAAGCCGTTCGGCATGCTGCTGCTCGGCGGCAACACGCTTTACATCGGCGAAACGCACCGGCTCGCGCGCTACCCGTATCAGACCGGCCAGACCCGGATGGAGGCGAGCAGCGGCGTGAAAATTCTCGATCTCCCGGCCGGCGGCTACAACAACCATTGGACGCGCAACGTCGTCGCGCGTCCAGACGGCAAGAAGCTCCTCGTCACCGTTGGCAGCGGCTCGAACGTCGCCGAGCACGGCATCGAGCACGAAGCGCGTCGGGCCGGCATTCTCGAGATCAATCCCGACGGCTCCGGCGAGCGCGTGTTCGCCTCGGGGCTGCGCAATCCCGTGGGCATCGATTTCGCGCCCGGCAGCGGCACGCCGTGGACGGTGGTGAACGAGCGCGACAATCTCGGCGACGAGCTGGTGCCCGATTATCTGACCAGCGTAAAGGACGGCGGCTTCTACGGCTGGCCGTATGCGTATTTCGGGCAAAACGAAGACCCGCGGCGCAAAGGCGAGCGGCCCGATCTGGTGGCGAAAAGTTTGAAGCCCGACTACGCGCTCGGCAGCCACACCGCCTCGCTCGGCCTGGTGTTTTATCGCGGAAATTCTTTCCCGGAAAAGTATCGCGGCGGCGCGTTCATCGGCCAGCGCGGGAGCTGGAACCATTCGAGTCTGGTCGGATATAAAGTGGTGTTCGTGCCCTTCGACGGCGGCAAGCCCAGCGGCCCGCCGCAGGATTTTCTCACCGGCTTCATCGCGGACGTGAACCGCTCGCAGGTGTATGGCCGGCCGGTCGGCGTCGCCGTGTTGAAAGACGGCTCGCTGCTCGTCGCCGACGAACCCGGCGGCAAGGTCTGGCGAGTGAGCGCGGCAGGGCGGTGAGGATTCAAGTTCCGGGGAGCACAGGCGTCCCGCCTGTTGTGGCGGGCGTCCCGCCCGGCACCTGGCTTTATTTAGAAAAAGCAGCCAGCAGAAGGGATTTGGGCGGGACGCCCAAACCGAC
>CAXTRS010000095.1:0-13850 GCA_964246635.1 uncultured Chthoniobacterales bacterium
GGTTGCAGCAGCGCGCCGGTGCCGGGCGCAGGGTCAGGCCCGTTCGGGCCGGTGGCCCACGTCAGGGACGGCAGGCCATAAACATTCGTGCCGAGCAGCGCGACGCCGCGGTCCTGGCGCAGCGGGTAGCCGTTGAGTGCCATGCCGCCGGTGGAGACCGTGCCGGCGGCGACGACGAGCGCGTTCTCGCCCGCGTATTGCAGCGCGACGCCGACGGCGCGGTCGAGCTCGACGAGTTCCTGCAACACGCGCTCGCCTTCGTTGCGTTCGCTGGCGCGGCCGACCAGCCCGGCATCGACGACGAGCAGGTAGCCGCCGCCTTTTTTTTGCAAAAGCTGGATGGCGCGGCGCACCATGTCGGCGAGGCCGGGCTGCGTCGTCTGGGCGTTGAGTTCGTCGCGGAAATAAAATGCGTCCTGCGCGAAAAGGCCGAGCACTTTCGACGCTTGAAACGCGGACAACCCGTCGAGCTCGGCCGCGGTGCGCACGACCGCGCTGAAGCCGGCTTTCTGGGTCGCATCGAGCACGAGGTCGCGCGAGTCTTTGCGCCGGCCGCCTTTGAGATCGGGCAGAAAATCGTTCGCGCCGCCGCCGAGCGCGAGGTCGGGCGCGGCCTTGTCGATGAGTTGCTCGGCTGTAGCTTCGCGCCCGCGAAAATCGGTGCTGTGGGCATAGAACGCGGCCGGGGTTGGGTCGGTGAGGCACCCCGTCGTGACCAAGCCCGTCGCGCGTCCACGCTCGCGCGCCAGCTCGAGCAAGGTGCGCAGCGGCCGGCCCACGGGATCGACCGCGAGCGCGCGCTGATTCACCTTTTGCCCCGTGGCCAGCGCGCTGGCGGCCGCGGCGGCGTCGGAAACGGCGAGGTCGTTGGAATGCGTGGTGAGCAGCGCGAGGTTCGGCAGTTTTTGCAGCACCAAGGCCGGGTCGGCCCCGCCGTCGTAGAGCCGCGCCGCGGCGAGCTTGGAGCCGACGAGCCCCTCGCCGACAATGAGGATCACACCGAACGGTTTCGGCACCACGTAGGTGCGGAAATACGGCACGCCGAGGCCGGCAAACACGGCGATGAGAAAGAGAGCGAGGAGCAGATTGCGGCGCTTCATGGAAGAGCTGAGGGCTAAGGGCTAAGGGCTAACAAAAGAAATGCAAGGGGAAGCCGCGCAAGGCGGGCTTCGCGTTTTTCTGCTTTTAGCCCTTAGCCCTTAGCCCTTAGCCTTTCTTCCCCTATGGCAACGCCGACCGTTCTCATCATCCGCGACGGCTGGGGCATCAATCCCGGCGGACAGGCCAGCGCGAAGCGCGACGGCAACGCGACGTTGCTCGCGAAGACGCCGTTTCACGCGCAGCTTTACAAGACGTATCCGATGGGCCGGCTGAGCGCCAGCGGCGAGGACGTCGGGCTGCCCGCCGGGCAAATGGGCAACTCGGAAGTGGGGCACCTTAATCTCGGCGCCGGGCGGATTGTTTACCAGGACCTGACGCGAATCGACAAAGCCATCCGCGACGGCGAGCTGGCGGGGAATCCCGTGCTGAAAGCTGCCTTCGCGCAGGCGCGTGAACCGGGCAAGCGGTTGCATCTGCTCGGGTTGTTTTCCGATGGCGGAGTGCACAGCCATTGCGCTCATCTCCTCGCGCTCGCCGAGGCGGCGCACGCGGCTGGAGTGCGGGAAACGTTCATCCATGCGTTCACCGACGGGCGCGACACTTCGCCGACCGGCGGCGCGGATTATTTCGCCGACGCCGCGCCGAAATTCCACGCCGTCGGCGCGCGTGTCGCCACAGTCGTAGGTCGGTATTTCGCGATGGACCGCGACAAGCGCTGGGAGCGCACCAAGCTGGCGTGGGACGCTGTGGTCCACGGCTACGGTGAAGCGCGCACCGACACGCCGGCCGAAGCGGTGAAATCCTGGTATGCGCAGGGCAAGACGGACGAGTTCCTGCCGGCGATGGTGTTCGCGCCGCCGCCCGCCGGCGAAGACAGGGTGCGCGACGGCGACGTGGTGCTGTTTTTCAACTTCCGCGCGGACCGCGCGCGGCAACTTTCGACCGCGTTTCTCGACGAAAAATTCGACGGCTTCGACCGCGGCGGCTGGCCGCGCGTTCACTACGTCACGCTCACGCAATACGACCCGACTTACACGTGCCCGTTTGTCTTCGCGCCGCAGACGTTTGAGCGCATTCTCGGAGAGGTCGTCAGTGCCGCGGGCAGGAAACAACTGCGCATCGCGGAGACCGAGAAATACCCGCACGTGACTTATTTTTTCAACGGCGGCGTGGAGACGCCGTATGCGGGCGAAGACCGCGTCATTGTGCCCTCGCCGAAAGTGGCAACGTATGATTTGAAACCGGAAATGAGCGCGCCGCAGGTGACAAAGGAAGTCGTCTCGCGGCTGGCGGATTTCGATCTCGTGATTTTGAATTTCGCCAACCCGGACATGGTCGGCCACACCGGCGTCGTGGAGGCCGCGGTGACCGCGGTGCAGACGATCGACGCTGGCGTCAAAGCGGTGGTGGAAAAAACGCTCTCGCTCGGCGGCCGGCTGCTTATCACCGCGGACCACGGCAACTGCGAATTCATGCGCAACGCCGACGGCTCGCCGAACACTGCGCACACGACCAATCTTGTGCACTGCCTGTATGTCGCCGCGAATGCCGGCGATTACCACGTCGCCGACGGCATCTTGGCCGACGTCGCCCCGACGCTGCTCTTCCTGCTCGGTTTGCCGCAACCGAAAGAGATGACGGGAAAGAATCTTTTATCGAAGCGGTGACAAAGAAAAATCTCGCGCAGAGCCGCAGAGACGCAGAGGAAGAAAAAGGCGGCGGAGGTTTCGACAGAATTAACAAAATTAACAAAATTTTCAGAGGCAGAAGATGGATCGATTCCCTTTTCTCCAATTCTGTTAATTCTGTCTAAAAATCCTCTGCGCGAGATTTTTCCTGTATGTCCGCCACGCGCCTGCCGCTTTCGCCGCTGCACAGCGTGGAGATTGCCGAAGCTTACGCGCACCTCGTCGAACAGCCGTCGGACAAAGATTTCCCGCTGCACACCATCGCGCGCAAAACGGCCGCGAACGGTCGTCCTCTCGTGCACAGCGAACTCGTCATCGCCGGCCGCCAGACGCGCGAGACTTACCCGCTCGCGGCCCGGTATCCGGTCCATTTCTTGAAGTCGTATCATCCGTGGAGCCTGCACGGCGATCCGGGCATCGAGTTTGAAAACACGCGCGCGGCTTCGGAGATTCTCGGCTCGCCGCCGCCGATCGGTTGCGATGCAAACACGTTTCGCAGCACGTTCATTCCCGGCCGGCCGCTGAGCAAGCTCTCACCCTTTACTGGGGTGGAGCCGCCCGACCGCTGCATCCCGCTGGCGCGCGAGGCCGATCCCGCGGCGCTGATCGGGCTTTGGAAAATCGCGGAAGAGGTTTTTGCGCAGCTCGAGACGCTCCACGCGCGCCGGTTTTCGCACGGCGACGCCGAGTTGCACAACGTCATCGTTTGCCTCGCGCCGGCGCGCGCGTTTCTCATCGACTTCGAGAGCGCCGAGCGCGATTTCGCCGGCTCGGAAAAACAATGGACCGAGCAGCGCCGGCGTGATCGCTGCGAGCTGTTGCGGCTCGCCGTTTTTCTTCAGTGCGGTCTTGGCCGGCAGGAAGGGGCGCTGGCGGAAACGGCGCTCCAGGCGTTGCCGTATATTTTCCGGCATCCCTCCGCGTTGCTCGCGAGCCTCGACGCGGCGGATCGGGGCGAGAAATAAAGCATCGCGTTGCGCCCGCGCTGCTTCTGAAGCGGGAACTACGGGCAGCCGAGTGTGTGAAGATTGCGTGAATAAACCCCGGCATGCGCCGGTCTGTTCAGCCTGTCGGCACACACAAACAACCGCCGACTTTCCTAAAAACAACAACGCAACAAACCCCATGAAAAACCTGATCCTCAGCCTCGCCTGCGCCACGGCCCTGACTGCCACGCTCGCGCACGCGCAGACGACCTCGACTTCCACCACGACCTCGACGACGGCCGGCGGCGTGACCGCGCCCCGGACCCCGACGACCGAGAGCACCGGCATGATCACCGAATACACCCCGGGCAGCATGCTCACGCTGAAAACCGAAGCCGCCGAGCCGGTGCGCTACAAGTTCAGCAAGACGGTGACCTACGTGACGCCGGACGGCAAAGTCATCGAAGCCTCGAAAGTGAAGAAGAACTCGAAGGTCCGTGTCCACTACGTCAAAGAAGGCAGCGACATGATGGTGGACAAGGTGATCGTGATGGAATAAGCGGCGCGATTCGCGACGCGATCCATTTGATCGAAAAATCAACACGACGCGCCTGGCAACCCTCAAATGAGGTGTTCGCCAGGCGCATTGTTTTTTTCTGTAGCGGCGGTCTATGACCGCCTTCCTTGAGCGACACCGGCAAAGAGGCAGTCATAGACTGCCGCTACAGATGGTGCCAGCGCACTATTTACTTCATCGTCGGCATCACGAACTCCGCGCCGGCGCGCACACCTGTGGGCCAGCGGCTGGTGACGGTCTTCAAGCGGGTGAAGAAACGCACGCCTTCCGGCCCGTGCATGTAGTGGTCGCCGAAGAGCGAGCGCTTCCAGCCACCGAACGAGTGAAACGCCATCGGCACCGGGATCGGCACGTTGACGCCGACCATGCCGGCTTTCACGCGCGCGGTGAACGTGCGCGCGGCGTCGCCATCGCGGGTGAATACGGCGGTGCCGTTGCCGAACTCGTGGTTGTTCACGAGCGCCAGCGCCTCCTCGAAATCGGCTGCGCGCACGACCGCGAGCACCGGGCCGAAGATTTCTTCCTGGTAAATGCGCATCTCCGGTTTCACATGATCGAAAAGACAGCCGCCGAGATAGAAACCGTCTTTGAAATTTTCGTCGCCGTGCGCGAAGCCGCGGCCATCGACGACGAGTTGGGCGCCTTCGGTGACGCCGAGATCGACGTAGGATTTCACCTTGTCGAAGTGGATCTTGGTCACCAGCGGCCCCATCTCGACTTCGGGCTGGCTGCCGGGGCCGATCTTCAATTCGCGCACTTTCGGCACGAGCCGTTCGAGCAGCGCGTCGGCTGTTTTGTCCCCAACGGCCACAGCCACCGAGATCGCCATGCAACGCTCGCCGGCCGAGCCGTAAGCCGCGCCCATGAGCGCATCGACGGCCTGGTCGAGGTCGGCGTCGGGCATGACGATGGCGTGGTTTTTCGCGCCGCCGAGCGCCTGGACGCGCTTGCCCGTCGCGGTGCCGGTTTTGTAAATGTATTCCGCGATGGGCGTTGAGCCGACGAAAGAGATCGCCTGCACAAGCGGATTCTCCAGCAGCGCATCGACGGCTTCCTTGTCGCCGTGGACGACGTTGAAGACGCCGTCCGGCAGGCCGGCTTCTTTGAGCAGTCCCGCGAGTTCGACGCTGGCGCTCGGGTCCTTCTCGCTCGGCTTCATCACCCAGGTATTGCCGCACGCCAGCGCGACGGGGAACATCCACATCGGCACCATCGCCGGGAAGTTGAACGGCGAGATGCCCGCGCAGACGCCGAGCGGCTGGCGGAACGAAAGCGAATCGACGCTCGTGCCGACGTTTTCAGTGAATTCGCCTTTGAGCAGTTGCGGAATGCCGCACGCGAATTCGACGACTTCGAGCCCGCGAATGACTTCGCCTTTCGCGTCGGAAAACACCTTGCCGTGCTCGGACGAAATGATGGCGGCGAGCCGGTCGAGATCGCGCTCGATGAGTTCGCGGAACTTGAACATCACGCGCGCCCGGCGCAGCGGCGGCGTGCCGGCCCAGGCGGGGTAGGCATCGTGCGCGGCCTGCACGGCGGCGTTGACCTCGTCGCGCGTGGCAAAGGCGACGCGGCCGGAGAGTTTGCCGTTCGCCGGGTTGAAAACTTCGCCGGAGCGGCCACCGTTTTTTGCGTCGGCGAGGCGACCATTCACGAAGTGTTGAATATTGACCGAGCCATCGCTCGGGGCGGTGCGGTCGAAGGCGGATTGGAGCGGGGAGGTGACCATAATTTTTGCGCGGTTTAACGGTTCTCTGGGATGAATAAATTTGGTGCGTCAGCCCTTCCACACCTCGGCATACAGCGCCTCGATTTCCGCCGCGGTCGGCACTCGCGGGTTGTTTGCGGGCGAGCCGGAGGCTAAGGCTTGCTGTGCCATAGTGGCGACATTTTTCTGCCACTTTTCTGGATCGATGCCGTAGGCGCGCGGTGTCGGCACTTCGAGCCGGCGGTTGAGTTCGCGCAAGCCGTTGAGCAGCGCATTAACCGCAGTTTTGTCGTCGGCTTTGTTTGCTGACACAAGGCCCATCGCGCGGGCGCAATCCGCGTAGCGACTGAGCGCGGCTTCGGCAGAGAAGGCGGTGATCGCCGGCAGCAGCATCGCGTTGCTCAACCCGTGCGGGACGTGGAAAAACGCGCCGATGGGCCGGCTCATGCCGTGCACGAGCGCGACGCTGGCATTGGAAAACGCGATCCCAGCCTGCGTGGCAGCGAGCATCATCGCTTCGCGCGAGGCGCGGTTGTCTGGCTCGAAAAACGCCGTCGGCAGGTGCTGCCAGATTGCGCGCATCGCCGAGAGCGCGAGGCCGTCGGAAAAGGGATTCGCCTTTTTGCTGACGTAGGCTTCGATCGCGTGCGTGAGCGAATCGACGCCGGTGTCGGCCGTCAGGCGTTTCGGCTTCGTCAGCGTCAGCTCGAAATCGACGAGCGCGGCGACCGGCAGATACGCCAGGCCGATGCAGAGCATTTTTTCGTCGGTCGTTTCGTCGGTGACGATCGTGAAGCGCGTGGCCTCCGAGCCGGTGCCGGCGGTCGTCGGGATGGCGATGATCGGCAAGCCCGGCGCGTCCTGGAGGTGCGGCGCTTTGTAGTCGCGCATCCGGCCGCCGTAGACGTGGAGCATCGCGATGGCCTTCGCGCTGTCGAGCGGGCTGCCGCCGCCGAAGCCGATGACGCAATCGTGGTCGCCCTCGCGGGCAAACGCGAGGCCGGCGTTGATGGAGGCCACCGTGGGGTCGGGCACGGTGTCGGGAAAAACGCGCACGGCGTTTTCGCCCGCGATGCCGGCGCCCGCCAGCGCGCCCAGCAGCTTTTCCACCTGCCCGTGCTCGAAGAGAAAACGGTCGGTGACGACGAGCGGTTTCGACAGGCCGAGCGTGCGCAGGATCGCGCCGATTTCCTGCGACGCGCCGCCGCCGATGCGCAGGAGCCGGGGGAGGGCGACCGAGGCAATCATCGTGGTAAAAATGGCATCGGCGGTGAAGACGCATTTGGCCGCAAGCGGCACGTCGCCCGGGGCGGTCGCAGTCCGTCGCTGCAGCGATTCCGTCCTGCCATGCCCATCATCCAATGCGACATCCGCGAAGGCCGCACCGAGGCGCAAAAGCGCGCGCTCGCCGCGGCGATCACCAAGGCCGTGCACGAGACCATCGACGCGCCGATCGAATACATCTACGTGCTCATCCGCGACACGCCCGGCTTTCATCACATCAAGGCCGGCGTGCATCTGCCGGACTTCGAGCCGAAGGCTGCGGGAGGCAGTGACAAACCGGCTTCCGGTTGAAGAGTTGAAGCCGGGTCGGAGCGGCGGCTAAGCTGTAGGCATGACCAAACTTACAAAGCGTCTGTCCCTCCCACACAACGCCGCCTGGTTTCTGTTGAGCGTGCTCGCATTTCACCCGGTTGCCGCCACGGCCGGCGATCTGCCGAGCGGCACCGCGCAGGGAACGTTTACGCCGAAAGGGCAGCCACCGGTTGCCCTCGCGCACGCGGCGGCGTTCGTGGATGAAAAGGACGACCGCAAGCCGGTGATCCTGATTCTCTCGGACAAAAAGTTGCCGACGGAAAAGTGGACCAGCGAGTTCGATCTGATGCGCGCGGGTTCCTCGTTGGGCAAGTTCAACGGCGTGTTGTTTTGGATCAACAAATCGGGTGAGGTGTTTCGCACCGACATGTATCGCGCCGGTCAGCAGGCGAGCGTCGGCGGATATTTTCGATTGAAGCTCGACAGCCCCGCGGGGAGCAAAGAACTCACCGGCAGCGCGAGCACGAAAGACCCGGACGGCAGCGATCACAAACTCGACGCGACGTTTCACGCGACGCTGCGGTAAAGCGCGCGTCCCTACCTGGGTTTCACCGCCGCGCCGTCCGTGATGGCATCGGGCGGGTGGAGGATCACACGCTGACCCTCCTTGAGGCCAGTGCGCACCTCGGCAACGGCGCCGTTGTTGTGCGCGATTTCGATTTTCGTCGCGCGCGCTTTGCCGTGGTCGAAAAGGAACGTCATCCAATCGCCGCCGCGGCGGAACAGCGCGCCGGTCGGCACTTGGAGAACGCTCTCGCCGCGCCAGGTGACGATGCGTGCTTCGACGCGGTAGCGGTCGCCGAGCACAGCGCCGGGCGGAAGCGGATCGACGAATTCGACGCGCACTTTCACGCGCTGTTCTTCGACGCCGAGCGCGGAGATTTTCGTGTAGCCGCCGGGTTCGACGACGATCACGCGCCCGCGCAAGGGCCGGTCGCCGCCCCATTGTTCGATGCTCACGTCCGCGCCCGGCTGCACGCCGACGGCGTCGCTGGAGAGCAGCTCGATTTCGGCTTCGAGATCGGTTGGGTCGCCAACTTCCATGATCGACGCGCCGGCCAGCAGGATACGCGCGCTTTCCTCGGTGACGTTGAGCACGAAACCGGTCACCGGCGACACGATCTCAAGCGGCGGCGCGCCGTTGCTATTGCCCGAGTTGGGATGTTGGGATTGCATCAGCGCGGCCTCGGCCTGCGCGCGCTCGAACTCGGCGACCTGCAAGCCGAACTCCGCGGTGCGCAGCTCGCGCATGAGCATGCTCACTTGCATGTCAGCGGTGTCCCACTCGCGGGTCGCAATCGCGCCAGACTTGCGCAGCGCCTGCGCGCGGGTCCGTTCTTTCTGCGCGAGGTCGAGCGCGTCCGTGGCGCGGGCGATCTGGGTTTCGCGTTGCATCTTCGCGGCTTCGGCGGCTTTCACGCGCGCTTCGGCTTCCGCGCGGGCGCGGGGATCGAGGAAGCTCGCCGGCTGCGGCTGGAGCGTGGCGAGCACGGTCTTCCCGGCCTCAATGCGAGCGCCGGCGCGCAACGGCACGCGGTTGAGGAATCCGCTCACCGGCGGCGAGATGACGTAGCGGTGCCGAATGCGCGTCTTGCCTTCCTCGAGCACGCTGACGGTCAGCGGTCCGCGGCCGACTGTCGCGATCTCGACTTCCGCCGGCCGTGGCCGCAGCCCGGCGATCAAGAGAGCGAGCAGCGCGCCGCCGATCGCGTAGGGAACGAGCTTACGCCACTTGCCCTTGCCCTGACGTGGGCGAGCACTCGGCGCGGCGGTGCTGGAACGGAGCGTCTGCGCGGCGGTGGCGGCAGGAGCGGCGGGCTGTGGTTTCATGGCTTGAATTGAAAAAATTTAGTCGTGCGCTTTGAGCACGCCGAGCAGGTCGAGCGCGCGCAGGCGGCGGCTGACCAAGGCGAACGAAAACGCGGAAGAAAGGAGCACGACGAGCACGGCGGACGAGTAGGAACGCGCGGTCAGCACGAGCGGCAGGCGCACGGTTTCCGTGCTCGCGGTGGTGACGATGCCGTTCGCCAAAAAGGAGCCAATGACGAGGCCGACCGGCAGCGCGACGAGCGTGAGCAACGCGAGTTCGCCGAGCATCACCGCGGCGACTTCGCGTTGCGTGAACCCCATTACGCGCAACGTCGCCAGGTCGCGGCTGCGCTCGGAGAGCGCGATGCGCGCGGAGTTATAGACGACGCCGAACGAGACGATGACGGCGAACGCAAAATAGATCGTCGTAATCTTGCCAATCATGTCGCCGGTGCTCTTCGTGAAGCTGGCGCGCACGGCGGTGTTGATGCTGAGCGCGGCGATGCGCGGCGCCTCTTTCACCTTCGCGAGAAACTCGGGCCAGCGCGCGTGATCGACCGAGAGATACGCGCCGCTCACCGTGCCGCCTTCGCGCATGAGCCGCCGCAGCGCGCCGATCTCCATGTAAGCGGCGATGCCGGCGTAGTCGGTGATGGTGCCGCGGATGACTGCCTCGCGCACGGGCCGGCGGCCTTCCTGGATTTCGAGCCGGATCGTGTCGCCCGGTTTCGCGCCGAGAATTTCGGCGAGCTTGGCGGAAATGAGCAATCCGTCGGCGGGCAATTCGACGGGCCGGCCGTCGGCGTCGAGCACGCGGTTGAGCGTCGTCTCGCGCGGCAGCCCGGTGACGCCGAGCCGGCGCGATTGGTGGCCGAAACGCAGCCGCGCCGGCACCGTGCGGAACGACTCGGCGGTCATCACGCCGGGCAAGTGGCGCAGGTCGGCGAGTGCGCTGGCGGAGCCAGGCTCGACGAGTGAGAGCGTCACGTCCTGGTGCGCGACCTGGTCCCACTGAAACGCGATGATGTGGTTGATGCCGTCGCGCATTGCGCCGGGCACGATCGGGATGCCAGTCGCCAAGGCGAGGCCGAACGCGGTGAAGAACGCCTGCCACGGTTTGCGTTCGAGGTTGCGCAGTGCCATGCGAAACGACGTGCCGACCAGCCGCTGCACGCCGAGCCGCTCGATGACCGACTCCTTGAATTCCGCCGGCGGCTCGGGCCGCATCGCGTCCGCCGGTGGGAGCTTCACGGCTTGGCGCACCGCGCCGATGACGCCGAGAAACGCCGCGCCGGCGCTAACGAAAAACGCGACGCCGCACATGCGCCAGTCGAGGTGAATCGTGAGCCGCGGGAAACGGAAAAATCGGTGGTAAATCTCGACGACGTTCCCGCCGAGCCACGCGCCCGCACAGCCGCCGAGCAGCGTGGCGGCGACCACGATGACGACGGCGAACTTCAAGTAGTGAACGCCAACCTGGTGCGAGGAATACCCGAACGCCTTGAGCTGCGCGATCTGTTCGCGTTGCAGGCGAATGAGTCGCGTGAGCACCGCGCTCGTCATAAAGGCGGCGATGGAAAGAAAAACGGTCGGAAACGCGATCGACAACGCGCCGAGGACGCGCAGCTCGTCCGAAAGTCGCACGGCGGACGGGTGATCCTTACGGCTGTAAGCGACCAAGCCGCCGTAGGGTGCCAGAATGCGGTCGAGCTCCGCCATCACGAGTGCGGTCGGCTCGCCGGGGGTGATATCGACGACGACGTTGTTGAACGCGCCGTCGAGCTGGAGCGCGCTGGCGAGTTCGCGTTCGTTCATCCAGAAAACGCCGAAGCGCCGGTTGTCCGGCAGTGTTTCGCCGACGCGCGCTTCAAACACAAACTCGGGTGACAACCCGACGCCCACGATTTTCAGCCGCTCGCGCGCGCCGCGGATCGTGGCGAGGATTTCGTTCCCGGGCTCGAAGCCGTGCGCTTCGGCGAAGGCTTCGCCGACGACGACTTCGTTGTGACTGCCAAGCTCCGGCAGCCGGCCGCGGCGCAGATAGAGCAAGTGCAGTCCTTGTGGCCGGTCGTCGGGCAGCGAGAGAATCAACCCATCGGCGGGTTCGGCGAGGCCGGGCAGATCGAGCGTCGCGGAGCCGGTCACGCGCGTCTCAATGGCAGCGACGCCAGGGATTTCCGCGAGACGGGCGCGGAGCGCGTTCGGCGCGCGCTTGAGATCGCAAAACACGTCGGCGAAACGGTGCTGGATGTAATAAGCGTCGCGCGTGGTTTCGAGCGAAAGAATCAGCGAGCGCGCCATGACCATCATCGCCAGCCCGCAGGCCATGACGACCGCCACCGCGGCCATCTGGCCTTTCATCTTCCCCATGTCGCGGAGAAGTTTGAGATCGAGCGGAGCGAGCATGAGAAGGTCTTGCAGAAAGCATCCGCGGATTAACGCGGATTAACGCGGATTTGTTTTCGATTGAGCGAGAGACGCTGAGGCCAGAAACCAAAGAATAATCTGCGTTAATCTGCGTTAATCCGCGGATGCTCCGTTTCCTTTTTACCACGCCAGCGAACGCACCGGCCGGCGGTGGCGGTTTTCGCGGATGTCGATGATGTGGCCGTCGGAAAGCTGGATGACGCGATCCGCCATGTCGGCGATCACGGCGTTGTGCGTAATGACCACGGTGAGCGTGCCGAGTTCGTGGTTCACGCGCTCGATCGCTTCGAGCACGGTGATGCCGGTTTTCACGTCGAGCGCGCCGGTCGGCTCGTCGCAGAGCAACACTTCCGGCCGCTTCGCGATGGCGCGCGCGATGGCCACGCGCTGCTGCTGGCCGCCGGACATCTGCGACGGAAAATGGTCCATGCGCTCGCTGAGCTCGACGAGCGCCAGCGCCTCCTCGGGCGCCATCGGGTCGCGTGAGATTTCCGTGATGAGCGCGACGTTTTCGCGCGCCGTCAGGCTCGGGATGAGATTGTAAAATTGAAAAATGAACCCAACCGAGTCGCGGCGAAACGCGGTGAGTTCGTGCTCGTCCGCGCCGGTGAGTTCGAGGCCGCGATACGTCAGCCTCCCTTCGCTCGGGCTGTCGAGTCCGCCGAGGATGTTGAGCAGCGTCGATTTGCCGCTGCCCGACGCGCCGAGCAGCACGACGAGCTCGCGCGGATACAGATCGAGATCGACCTCGTCGAGCGCCCAGATTTCCAACTCGCCGCTGGGATAGATTTTCGACAATCCGCGCGCCGTGAACAAGGGCTCGCGCCCAGCCTCGGGCGACGGGACCACAGTAGGTGGAATCAGATCGGGGATTTCCAAAGCGGGCATGGGCGCTCGGCCGTTTGGCAACGATAAATTCGGCAAGCTTCACAGTGCGCGCAATCACCGCGGATTTGAAGCGCTGAGATTTCGCCCAACCGTCTCCGAGGATGCCGCATCGTCGGCGCCGAAGAATGCCGTTGCCAAGGAATGCCTGCGAGCCGGGGGATGAGGGCGCCGACGCGCGGCGCCTGCCGGAGTCTTGCGCCAGCACTGCGGCGGGTCAGTGCGCTCGTCGTTCAATGCGCGCCTGGCCGGTCATATTTGTCCATCCAGGCCGGTTGGCGCAGCCTGCCGGCTCCCTCCTGGCCGCGGACCGTCTGGTTGCTGTTCCACGCGCCGGGATGATCGAGCTTGTCCATCCACGCCGGCTGCTGGAGGCTGGCTGCCCCTGCGCTGGGTCCGCCTTGGAGTGTGGTGTCCGTGTTGAACGCGCCGGGGTGATCGAGCCGGTCCATCCACGGCGGCTGATGGAGGCCGCTCGGGCCGTTTTCACCGCGCAGCGTCGAGTCTTGCGCGAACGCACCGGGATGATCGCGCTTGTCCATCCAGGCTGGTTGCCGGAGTTTGCCGGGTGCGCCGCCGGACCACGATGGTGCGCTGCCAGCCGCTGGTGGCGGCGGGGCCGCGGCGACAACGGCAGTCGGCGGCGGAGTTGGCGCCGGGGGCGCAGGCTTCGCGCCTGGCGCGTTGGCAGCGGCTTCGTCAACTTCTGCTGCGCGAGAAACAAGGCGCCTGGAGACCGAAGAGGCGGAGTCCGACGATGGTGGCTGCGCAGCGTTGCGCCACCACAATGCGACGCAAGCCGCGAGAAGTCCGACAAGGAGCAGGGTCTTCATGAACGAATTTTTCCTGCCTGAAAAAAGAGCAGCTTCGACGCCAGTGCGGGCGGGAAATGCACCGGTCTGGCGGTCGCTGGGGAAATTCGGCTGCGGCTTGCCCTGCGCAGGGTGGGGCGCGTTTGTTATTGCCCGGACAGTGGTTTGCGGAATATGCGTCTTCGCATGATCGCGCCAACCAGCGCCGAGGCCGGCCAGCATCTCTCGGAACCACCATCGTGCGCCGGCCCCGGGGGGCCCGCGGCGGTGGGGGTAGGGGCGGGGGGGGGCGCGACCGCAAAGGGGGGGGGGGGGGGGGCG
>CAXTRS010000096.1:0-13819 GCA_964246635.1 uncultured Chthoniobacterales bacterium
CGGCTCGGGGACATTTGTGCGCGCGGCCGCCCGCGCGGGAGGAGACAGCTCCACTTTTGGGCTGCTGATTCCCGACTTGGGAGAAACGGAAATCTTCGAGCCGATCTGCCAGGGCATGGCCGGCGCGCCGCAGGCCCGGGAGCACGCGCTGCTGTGGGGCAACAGCCACGCAGGAGGCTCGATTTCAAAAGAGGAGGCGGGCTGGCAGCTTTGCCAGCAGTATGTTTCGCGCGCGGTGTCGGGCGTTTTCTTTGCGCCCTTCGAGCGCACGGAAACCAGCGCCGAGACGAACCGCCGCATCCTCGGGGCCCTCGACGCGGCCCGCATCCCGGTTGTCCTGCTGGATCGCGACATCCTGCCGTATCCGCAGCGCAGCCGGCACGATCTCATCGGCATCGACAACCGGCGCGCCGGCTACCACATCACCGAGCATCTGCTGCACGCGTGCGGCTGTCGGCGGATTGCGTTTCTCGCTTACCCCGACACCGCGGCGACCGTGGACGCTCGCATCGCCGGCTACCGTGAAGCGCTCTTCGCCGCCGGCGCGCCCGTGGAAGCCGGCCTCGTGCAGCGGCTCGATCCGGCGGACGCCACGGTGGTAAAGCAATTCCTGAAAACCCAGCACCCCGATGCCGTGGTCTGTGCGAACGACCGCACCGCCGGCCGGCTCATGCACACGCTCCTCACCCTCGGCCAGCGCGTGCCGGGAGACGTGCGCATCGCTGGCATCGACGATGTCGAATACGCCAGCCTCCTGCCGGCGCCGCTGACCACCATCCACCAGCCCTGCCGCGACATCGGCATCGTCGCGATGGCGGCGATGATCGAGCGCATCGCGCACCCGGAGTTGCCGGCGCGCACGGTCTTGCTCGATACGCAACTGGTCGTGCGCGAGTCGTGCGGGAAACCCTCGGCGGCAGCGGCGCGGTGAGAAACAGCCCGCGGCGAGTCTGTCCTTTGTCAGCGCTTCGCTTTGGCTTGGATGCTATATTTGTTCTTATACTTGCCGTTCAGGGCATCGTCGGCGCCGGAGACGAAGACTTTATACCATTCGATCAGCCCGGCGGCGCAGGCGCCGATGATGGCGCAGATGATGACCTTTTGAAAAAACGTTCCTTGCATGGCGGTGTGGCGGCGGTTTCCACAGAGAAAAGCACGATGCGGGCCGGGAAGCGGCAGATTGCGAGTTGCGGGTTGCGGGTTGCGAGTTGCGGGTTGCGGGTTGCGGGTTGTGAGTTGCGGGTTGCGAATGAAAGAACAACAGCAACCATCGCAATGACAGCGCTGTGAGTTTTCTACTCCTCAGTCACAACCCGCAACCCGCAACCCGCAACCGGCAACTCACCAATACCCCCACTGCCGCGTGGCGAGCACATACGCGCCGAGGCCGGCGTTCGTCACGGCATGGGCGAGCACGCAGGCGCCGAGGCTCTGCGTGCGGATGGCCAGCGCGTTGTAGAGCGCGCCGACGAGCAGCGCGGCTGGCCAATCAGGCCGGGTGTGTTCGAGCATGAACATGACGCTCACCACGCCGAAGGAGAGCGGCGTGAAGACATACGGCGCGCGCACGAAATCGCGTTCGCCGGCGGGCGTCAGGTAACGCAGCAGAAAGCCGCGCCAGAAAATTTCCTCGACCAGCGGCACCGCGACCACGAGCCGCAGAAATCGGCCCAGGAGCACGAGCCAATACAACGCCGGCCGGGCGAGCAACGGCGTCGGGTCGAAGCCGTCGGTGGTGCGCGGCGGCTGGCCGAGGAGCGGGCCCGGCGCGATCCAAACCCCGAGCGCCACCACGCCCGCCAGCGCGCCGAGCACGAGCGCGTTCGGGCGCGCTGCCCAGTCGAAACGGTAATGCCGCCACCAAAACGCCAGCGCCGCGAGACAGACCACGGCTTGCAGCGGATAAAGCCAGTATTCCGGCGCACGCAGCCAGAGCGACGGGCTCTCGGGCGAGCGCACGGCCGGCGTGAGGATGAGGAACAGGGCAAAAAGGATCAGCGGGCCGACGTAGGCCAGCAGAGCGGGGGGGACACCCGGGTGGTCGCGCCGAGACGGCCGCGGAGAAGAAGAGGAATCGGAAGGCATGAAAGAAAGAAAGAGGGGCAATTTTCTCCCCGCGCGCGGGACGCCGCTGGCCGGGAACCTGCTTTAACGCCTTCTGATGGAAGCCGTCAAACCCTCTTCTGTTCCCGCCGCCGCCGCTCCGGTTTCGCACACCGCCACTGGCGCCGGTGAAACCCGGACGATCTCCGAAGCCGATCACTTGCTGAAATCCCTGGAGCTGGAGCTGGCGCGCAAGCGCGCGGCACGCCAGGCCCAGACGGGCAACAGCCGCGGCTCGCTGCGCGCGCTGAGCGTGCTCATGTTGCTGGTGCTCCTGGGCGCGGCGTTTTATGCTTTGTGGCAACTCCAGGCTTTGCACGACAATCGCCGTCCCGTGATGGGGACAGACACCGCCGCGCAGGGCCGGCCGTGAGGTCGCCGGAATCCGTTAACCTTCTTGTCCGCCGCGCACGCGCGCGCTTCCCTTTTCTGTCGTCGTCCGACTCGAGATGAAAATCACCGACTCCGTCGAAAATGATCGCTCCCTGGTGCAAACCATGCGCCTCGACGCCAGCGAGCATCGCGAGCCGCGCGGCTCCATGCACCTCACGCTCGCCCAGCTCCAAAAGCTGGCGGACGATTTCGACCTCGGCCGGGTCATCAAGATGGACCAGCCGCTGACCACGCAGTGCAACACGACCGATCCCTTCCGCACCGGCCGCGGCACGTTTCTCCTGCGCGCGCGCCACTCGGAGGAATACGGCGCGCGCGTCGAATATCTCCATCGGCTCATCGATCACCTGTGCGACCGCGGCTTCCCAGTGCCGCAGGTCGTGCGCGCGCGCGACGGCCGCTCCTGGACGACTTGGGGCGAGCGCATCGTCGAGATTCACAAGTTCGTCGCGCACGATCCCGGCATTCACCGCGACTGGCGGCGCATGAACTCGGCCGCCAGCGTGCTCGGCGACCTCCACCACATGCTCAGCGAAGCCGCCGCCGGCAAGACGCCGGTGCCGCCGGAGATGCGCAACGATGTCAACCCGGAACAGTGTTGGACGCTGCTCACCGAAGCCGAGGACTCCGTGGAGGCCATGACCGCGCTGCCGGAGGAAACGATCGCCGACACGCTCGCCGTGCTCCGCCGCGCACGAAAGGCGGTCGAGCCGCTGCTGGCAAATTATTCGCGCATCATCGGCACGCTGCCGTGGATGACGGTGCACGGCGACTACCACTTTTGGAACGTGCTCTACCGCGGCGACGAAATCGCGGCGGTGGTCGATTACGATTTCGTGCAGGAGCGCGAGCGGCTTTTCGACATCGCCTACGCGATGCAAACCGTCATCGGCCACATGCGCAACATGCACAGCATGGGCGGCGGCGGGGGCGGCGCGCCCGTTCCTCCGGAGAACCTTTCGTGGAGCAACGTGCGGCTCTGGCTCGACCACTACGACATGACCACGCACCTGCCGCTCTCGGAGACCGAGCGGCGCTGGCTGCCCAAAGAGATCATGCGCATTTTCCTCGTCGGCGTCGCCACCGGCGTGCTGCAGGAAGACCCGACCGAAACGATTCTCAAACACGGCCGCGAGCTCGATCTCTTCCTTTGGATCGGCGCGCAGGAGAAGCTCTTTCTTTAAAGCGCGCCTCGCTTGGGTAAGCCCTGGCAGGGGCTTACCCAACCGGAGCCGTGCGCAAACCCGGCCGGCCGCGGCGAGGAGCCGAAGCGAGGCTGGGCAGGAGCGGCAACTCACGCTTGCTTCGTCGGCGCCCCGCTTTTTCTGCCCGGCCGCTGCGTTGTCGTCGCCAGCGGATACAACCCCGGGCAACAGCCGAACATCGCGTGGAACGCCGTGCTGAAATGGCTCGGACTCGCGTAGCCGACGGCCATGGCGACCTGGGTGACGTTGAGCCGGCCAGCCCGCAACAACTCCGCGGCGCGCTCCAGCCGCAACTCGCGCAGGAATTGGAAAATCGGCTTGCCTACTTCCTGGGTGAAAATCCGGCTCAGATAAAAATGGCTGCACCCGACCCGGCGGCCGATTTCCTCCAGCGTCAGAGGCTCGGTGAGGTTCGCACGCAGCATGGCAACGACCTTTTGCACCCGTTCATGGTTGAGCCGCTTTTGGCGCTGGCAGAAAAATTCGTCCTCCGCCGCTGCCGACGCCGCAGCGGCGGGATAGAACAGTGTCGCGGCGACTTCCAACGCCTTGGCCCGATACCAAAGCGGCCGACCCGCCGGCCCGACGGGTGGCGGCTGGCGCAGGCTGGCGGCCAGGCGGCGCTGGTCGTGGGTAAGGCCCAGCGGCTCGGAGACACCGGCGTCGGGCCGGCCGGCGAGCAGATTTTTGACCCCCGGGTGCAGAGCCGCGTCGTCCGCCGGCAGATAGTGCCGGAGGAAACCGAACGAAAAGCCGAGGGTAAGGAACTGGTGCCGTTCGGCTGCGGCACGCGCGCCGAGCAGGGGCGGCGCTTCGCGACGCTGCACGTAAAAGCCGGCAGTGCGCGGCTGGAGATCGAGCTGCGCGTCGGCCGCACGCACCGTGCCGTTTCCCTGGAGGTTGACGCAGATTTCCAAGCTGTCGGGCTGAAAGCTGCGCGCCCAATCCAGTTCACGTTCTGCGGTGGTGAATTCGTGCCATTCCAAGCTGTAGCCGGTGTCGCGCACGTCGCCGTGCAGCCGCTGCCAGCCCGGGCCGATCCCAGCCCAAGCCGCGGCTTCGGCAGTCTCTGGCCCGTCGCCCTCGAGCAACGCAACGCTCGCGGACCGGGAGTTTGACGGCTGGCTGCTTTCCACGCCGCGGATTTAACTCCTATTGAGACAGAGTTGCAATAGTAAGATTCTGCTGCGGCAGCCGGCTCGCGCTTTGGGGGGAGAGCAATCCGCCAGCAATCCACGGCAAGAGAATGGAAGCGGACGCGGCGGCAGGCCGGTTGGACGATGCGCTTCAGACCGCAACGCAGCGTTAATTTATGGCAAGCCAGCGACAGCGAAACAGGGGCGGGGCGGGGTAATCTGACCCCGTGGAGCTGTCGGAAAAATCGTCGAGCGGCGGCATCATCGTCGGGGAAAACTGTCTGCCTTGGGCGGCTTTGGTTTGCTCGGTCGTTCTGCACCTTGGAGCGGTGGTCGGGCTGGCTGCCTGGCGAAACGGAAACCGCAACTTCCAGGCGCCGGTTTACGGAGTGGCTACCACTGCGGGCGCTCCCGGACAATTTGTCGAGATCGAGTTGGAGGCCGCCCAAGAACAACCGCCGGAAACCGCCGAGGCCGCCGCAACACCTTCTCCGGTCGCTGAGCCATCGCCGGATTCCATGGCTGAATCCCTGCCTCCGTCCGAATTTTCCGACGCCATCGCGCAGCCGTCAGCGACACCAGCGATCCGCGAGACGGAGAAAGCGCCACCACGCATTCGGGCGTCCCCCTCGCGCGAACCTGCCCCGACCGTCGCCAACGCACCGCGCAGTCCCACGAAGAAGACCGCACACAACTCTTCTCAGCGTGTCGGTCACAGCAACAAAACGACCCTGTCTAGCGCGGGCGGCACCGGAGGCGAGACGGGAGATGCAAGCCACGGGCCAGCCTACCTGAACAACCCTCACCCGCGCTATCCGCCTTACGCACGACAAGCGGGACAGCAAGGTTTGGTGTTGCTCTGGGTTACGATCAACGAACGCGGGAGCGTTGCCAACCTGACTTTGCGGCGCAGCAGCGGCTTCCCGGAACTGGACGCCGCTGCTCTCGACGCAGTGCGCGGTTGGCGTTTCCGACCGGCGACCCGCGGCGGGGTTCCCGTGTCTGACGCGATCCGGGTGCCGGTGCGTTTCAACTTGGACAACTAACTCAATGGACTTTTTTCGCCGCAACGCGCCGCTAAACCGCCGCAAGCAGCCGGCAGCGGTGCCGGAGTGGACTCCCCTAAGGTCCGCGCCATGATCACTCTGTTTGCTTCATTTCCATTCCGTTTTCGCGTCGCTGCGAGCGCCGCTCTGCTCGCAGTCGCGCTGCTCGGCGTCGCCGGGCCGCTCGCTCACGCGCAATCCACACCGCCCAATCCGCCGCCGACCACCGACGCCGATGGCTCGACGACTTCCGGCGGCGCGGAGCCTTCGCTCGGCGAAGTCGTCGTCTCCGCCACGCGCACGGAGCGCAAAGTCGGCGACGTGCCGGCCTCTGTGTCCGTGATCGACAGCGGCTACATCGATAACCGCGGCGTGCAGGACATCCGCGAACTCACCGCCGAGGAACCTGATGTCAGCGTCCTGCACGGCACCGGCGGCAACGGCCAGGGGCGCAACACGCGGCCGGGTTTTCAGGGTTACAACATCCGCGGCATCGACGGCAATCGCGTGCTCATCCAGGTGGACGGCGTGCGGCAGCCGGATCTGTTCACCTTCGGCGGCCAGGCCAACGCGGGGCGCGATTACGTCGATCTCGATTCGCTCAAGCGGGTGGAGATCGTCAAAGGCGGCGCGTCCAGTCTTTACGGCAGCGACGCCATCGGTGGCGTGGTTTCGTATTCCACGAAAGACCCGAGCGATTTCCTGCGTCCCGGCGGACGGCCCTTCGCGTTCAGCCTGAAGGCGAGCTACGACAGCGCCTTCGATGCGAGGTCCGAGACGGCCGCCGTGGCCTTTCGCGCCGGCCCGATGGAGGGTCTTATCCTCTACACCCGGCGCGATGGCACCGAGCCGGACACGCGCGGGAATTTTCCCGCCGACCCACTCAATTTCGACTCGAACAACGTGCTCGGAAAATTCGTGTTTCACTTGAGCCCGCGGCAGACCCTGACGCTGACCGGCGAATACCTCGATCGCCGACAGACCACGGACGTCAATTCCTCGCGCCGCGACGTGCCTTCGCCCGGCGGCGTTTTGTTCCGCGTGGACAATCTGGCGATCGAAGACCGCACGGTGCGCGGGCGCGGCTCGATCGCGTATCAGTTTGTGGACACGCCGGTCGCGCCGCCGGCGTCGAAGGACGCCAAGGATGGCAAAAACGCCGTCGCCTCAACGCCGACGCCGGACCCGTATGCGCGCGGCATCACGGGCTTGTTCTTCCAGCAGCTCGACGCGCAGTTCTACTACCAGCCGAGCAACATCGCCGAGAGTTCCGTCGAGAATCGGCGTCGGATCACGCCGACGTTGCAAAGCCGCGTCCGGCTGCGCGACGCCGACTTCGAGCAATACGATTTCGGCGGCAGCTTGCAGCTCCAAAGCCGTTTCCGCACCGGCCCGCTCGCGCACCGGCTGATCTACGGCGTCGATGTTTCGGACGTTTCCACCGAACGCCGCCGCAACGGTCTCGAACTCAACCTGACGACCGGCACGCGCACGAATTTCATCAACCCCGACACCTTCCCGCTCAAAGACCTGCCAGATTCCGAGAACCTGCGTCTCGGCTTCTTCGTGCAGGACGAAATCGAGGTCGGCTCGGGCCGCCGGCTCCTGCTCGTGCCCGGCGTGCGGCTGGATTACTACCGCATCACGACCGACCCGGATGCGCAATACCTGCTCGCCAGCGGCGGCATCCGGCCAACGGATTTCGACGACCTCGCCGTCTCGCCCAAGCTCGGGCTGGTCGCGCGCATCACGCGCGAGTTATCCATTTTTGGGCAATACACGCGAGGCTTCCGCAGCCCGACGCCCGAAGACCTCAACGGCACCGTCACCAATTTCCTCCAGAATTATCAGACGCGGCCCAATCCGAACCTCAAAGCCGAGCACTCCTACGGCGGCGAGCTGGGCCTGCGCGGCGCGTTCTCGGCACTGAGCTTCAGCGTGAGCGGCTACTACACGTATTACACCGATTTCATCAATACGTTCCAGCAGATCGCCGGCACCTTCACTCCGAATGACCCCGGCATCTTCCAATCGACCAATCTGGCGCGCGCGGAAATCTACGGATTCGAAGCCAAGGCGGATTTCCACGTCGGCGCGCTGGTTCGCCCGCTCGAGGGTTTGCACCTGTTGGTGGCCGCGGGCTACAGCGTCGGCAACGACCTCGAGAACGACGTGCCGCTCGATTCCATCGACCCGTTCAAGCTCATCGGCACCGTGCGCTACGCCCGGCCGACTTACGGCGTTGATCTCATTACGACCTACGTCGCCCGCAAAGATCGCTTCCCCGGGCTGACCGGCGGGACGAACCAATTCATCCCGGACTCGTTTGCCACCGTGGACCTCGTTGGCTACTGGAAGTTCGGCCGCTACGGCAAGATTTCGGCCGGCATTTTCAACATGACCAACGAAAAATATACGTTCTATCAGGACGTGCGCGGCCTCACCGCCAACCGTCCCGACATCGACCGCTTCACCCAGCCCGGCGTGAGCGGCCGCGTGTCGGTGACGCTCGAATTCTGAAGTTCCCATCCCATCAACTCCAAAACCATGACCACACTCCTCGACACCGCCTCATTGACCAGCCTTCGCGACCGCTGGACGCAGTTCCAGCAGGATCATCCCAAAGTGCGCATCCGTGATGCTGCCCAGCGACTCGGCGTCAGTGAAGCTGAACTGCTCGCCACCGGCTGCGGCGGCGAGGAGGTGGTCCGGTTGCGGGGCGGAGCAGACCTACCCGAACTGGTGAAAGAGTTTCCCCGGCTTGGCACGGTAATGGCGCTCTCGCGCAACGACGCGGTCGTCCACGAAAAACACGGCCGTTACGAAAACGTCGAAGTCTTCCCCGAACACAAAATGGGCCAAGTGCTCGGCAAGGCGATCGACCTGCGGCTGTTCTTCCGTTTCTGGCACCACGGCTTCGCGGTCACCGAGCCGGCGCGCGACGGCGAAACGCGGCGTTCGCTGCACTTCTTCGACGCCGCCGGCACGGCCGTGCACAAAGTCTATCTCCAACCCGAGTCCGATCACGGCGTGTTCGCCGAACTTGTCGAGCGCTTCCGTTCCGACGACCAGAGTGCGACGCAAACTGCCGAGCCCGCCGCGCCGGAGAAACCCGAAAAGTCGGACTCCGAAGTGGATGTCGCCGCGCTCCATTCCGGCTGGCGCGCGATGCAAAACACGCATGACTTCTTCGGCCTCACCCGCCGCTGCGGCGTCACGCGCACCCAGGCACTGCGACTCGCCGAGCCGGAGTTTGTGCGGCCGGTGGCGGTAAACAGTTTTCGCCTCGCGCTGGAAAAAGCTGCCGCGACCGACTTTCCCATCATGGTCTTCGTCGGCAACCCCGGCATCTACCAGATTCACACCGGCCCAGTGCATCGCCTCGTCGAGCACGGCGAATGGTTCAACGTGCTCGATCCCGATTTTAATTTGCACCTGCGCCCCGCCGGTATTGCCCGCGCCTGGGTTGTCCGCAAGCCGACGGCCGACGGCATCGTCACCTCCGTCGAATTTTACGACGAAGCCGGGCACGACGTGGCGTTGCTCTTCGGCGAGCGCAAGCCTGGCCAGGTGGAGTTGTCGGCTTGGCGTGAACTGACCGATAGCCTCACCGAATGAAACGTCGTTGCGTTGTTCTTCTCTCGCTGCTCTGCGCCGTCGGTCTTTGCCAGGCGGCTGATCCCGCGCTGCGCGTCGTCAGCGTCGGCGGCGCGATCACGGAGACGATCTATGCGCTCGGCGCGGAAGGGGGTCTCGTCGGCGTGGACACCTCCAGTCTTTACCCGTCCGCCGCGACGAAGCTGCCGCAAGTCGGCTACGCGCGCACGCTTTCCGCCGAAGGCGTGCTCTCGTTGCGCCCGACCTTGCTCCTGCTCACGTCCGAAGCCGGTCCGCCGGCGGTCTTGCGTCAACTCAAAGAGGCCGGCGTGCCGACAGTCACGATTCCCGCCGGCCACGGCGTGACGGAGGCAGCGGACAAAGTGCGCAAGGTCGCCGCCGCGCTCGGGCAGGACGGGCTCGGCGAAAAATTGGCGACGCAGTTGCTCGACGAAGCGCGCGCGGTCTCGGACAAAATCGCGGCGCTGAAAACCAAGCCGCGCGTGCTCTTTCTCTACGCCCGCAGCGGCGGCACGCTCAACGTCGCCGGCGCCGACACCGCTGCCGATGCGATGATCGCGGCGGCCGGCGGCGTCAATGCCGTCACCGGCTACACCGGCTACAAACCGTTAACGGCCGAGGCGGCAGTCGCGGCGGCACCAGACGTGATTCTCGTGACCACCACCGGCTTGGAAAGCCTCGGCGGCGCCGACAAATTGTTCGCCCTGCCCGCGCTCGCGCCGACACCGGCTGCACGGTCGCACCGCGTCGCCGCGATGGACGACCTCCTGCTCCTTGGCTTCGGCCCGCGCACCGGGCAGGCGTTGCGTGAGTTGGCGACCGCGCTGCACTCGCCCTCGTCGGCAGCAGTCACCGCGGCGACGCGATGATGACCGAGGCTGTGGCTGCTCCTCGGTCTGACGCGGCGCCGCCCGCCGAGCGCCGTCCGGCGGCCGTGGCAGCGGCAGGGTATCGACGACCCAACCCACGACTGGCTCTGGGGATATTGATCGCGCTTTTGGCGGCGGTGTTTCTTCTGTCCGTCAGCGTTGGCGCGGTGAAGATTTACCCAGCCCAAACGGTGGCCATCCTGCTGGGAAAAATCGGCTGGACGCGGCCGGGCGTGAGTTTCGATTCCGGGCAAGCCGTCGTGCTCTGGGCCATCCGGTTGCCGCGCGCGCTGGCGGCCATCCTCTTCGGCGCGGGCCTCGCGGCGGCGGGCGCGTCGGTGCAGGGCGTTTTTCGCAATCCGCTCGCTGACCCAGGGCTGGTTGGCGTTTCCAGCGGGGCGGCGCTCGGGGCGGTTTTTTCCATCGCGCTGGGCGCGCGGCTCGGCTGGGTGCTGCCGTTGCCGCTGGCAGCGTCGCTCGGCGGGCTGCTGGCCACGGGGGCCGTTTATTTCATGGCCCGTTCGGACGATGGCCGCATCCCGGCGGCGAATTTTCTCCTCGCTGGTGTGGCGATTGCCGCCCTGGCCAATGCGGGCGTCGGGCTGCTGACGTTTCTGGCGGACGACGCGCAACTGCGGTCCATCACGTTTTGGACCCTCGGCAGCTTGGGCGGGGCGAGTTGGAGCACGGTCACGCTCGCCGCGCCGCTGACGCTCGGAGCTGTGGCGCTGCTCGCGTTCCAGTCGCGTGCGCTCAATGCGCTCCTGCTCGGCGAGGCGGAGGCCGGCCACCTCGGCTTTGCGCCGGAAACCACGCGGCGCATCGTCGTCGTGCTGGCCGCGGTGTTGGTGGGCGTCGCCGTGGCGTCGGCGGGGATCATTGGATTTATCGGACTGGTCGCGCCGCATCTGGTGCGGCTTTGGCTGGGGCCGGATCACCGCACGCTGCTGCCGGCCTGTGCGCTGCTCGGCGGCACGCTGCTCTCGGTTGCCGACGTGCTTTGCCGCACGCTCGCCGCGCCGGCGGAAATCCCGGTTGGCGTGGTGACTGCGTTGCTGGGCGCGCCCTGTTTCCTGTGGCTGCTGCGGCGCGAGCGCGCGCAGCTGCACTGAGATTTCCTGTCTTGTGTTGACGCTGAATTTTCCACCCCGCCTGCGCCGGCATCTGGCTGCTTCAACTGACCCTGTGCAGGGACTTGGGGCGACCGAGCTTACGGTCGTGACCAACAGCGGCGCGCGCTTGTTGGAAGACGTCTCGCTGGAACTGCGCGCCGGCGAATTGATCGCGGTCGTCGGACCTAACGGCGCGGGGAAATCGACCCTGCTCAAAGCGCTCGCGGGCGATTTGCCGGCGGTGTGGATTCGCGCTGGCCGCGTGGACCTCGCCGGCCGTCCGCTGGCGGCGTGGCCGCGCCGCGAACGCGCCCGCCGGCTTGGCGTGTTGCCACAACAAACGCCGGTGCCGTTTGCCTTCACCGCGCTGGAAACTGTTCTGCTCGGACGCTCGCCGCACGGCGACCGGGAAACCGCAGCGGACCGCGTCATCGCCCGGCAGGCGCTCGCGGCGGCTGGCGTCGAGCATCTGGCCGAACGACTCTGCCCGACGCTCTCTGGCGGCGAGGCGCAACGCGTCGGTTTTGCTCGCGTCCTGGCCCAACTCTGGCCAAGTCCGACGCCGCGCGCGGAAGCGCCGCGTTATCTCCTGCTCGACGAACCCACCGCGAGCCTGGACCTGGCGCGTCAGCACGAACTGCTTTCGGTTGCCCGCGCGTGGGCAGACGAAGAAAACATCGGCGTCCTCGTGATTCTGCACGACTTGAACCTCGCCGCCCGCTACGCCGACCGTTTGCTCGTGCTCGGCGCCGGCCGGACGCGCGGCCTCGGCTCACCGGCGGACTTGCTCACACCGGAGCTGCTGCAAGACACGTTTGGCTTGCCCACGCTGGTGAATCCCCATCCCACGCGCGGGCATCCGGTCGTCACTTGCGCGTAACGGCTGCGGCCAGCTTCGGGTTGCCGTAAAGGCCCGGACAACAGCCGAACTGCTCCCAGAACGCCTTGGAAAAATGGCTCAATGAGTTGTAGCCGACGGTCATCGCGGCCTCGGTGACGTTGCAACGGCCCTCGCGCAACAGCCGCGCGGCGCGCTCCAGCCGCACCCGGCGCAGGTATTGCGGGATCGTGCAGCCGGTGTGTTGGGAAAACGTGCGGCTGAGATGGAAACTCCCGCAACCCAGCGTGGCGGCGAGCATTTCCAAGGTCGGCGGATTTTCCATGTCGCGCTCGAGGATCGCCTGCGCGCGACCGACCCTTTCGCGGGCCAGGCGATGGTGCCGCGCGCAAAAAAGCTCTGTCTCGCCGCGGTCGGCGTCCACGGCCGCGCTGCGTCCATCGGCCGCCGGCCGGTAGAGCAGCAGGGTCATTAACTCTAGCACCTTGGCTTCATACCAAAGCGTCTGCGCCGACGCGGGAACCGGCGGCTCGAGCAGGGCGCGGGTGATGTTTTCCACGGACAGCAACATCGGCTCGACGACGGCGAACAGTGCCGCCGGTTTAGCCCTCAGATAGTCGTGCACCTCCGGTCGGAGCGCGACCTGCTCATCGGCCAGCCGGACGGCCAAAAACTCGCGGCTCAAGCCCACGGTGACGAACCGATGCGGCACGCCGGCGTGGCGTTGAATGGACAACGTTTCCGCTGCTGCCGGATAAAAAGAAACGCTGCGCGTGCCCACGGCGAGTTCTGCGCTCGACGGATTGAGCCGTAGCGTGCCGCTGCCTTGGAAGTTCAGGCAAAACTCCAGGCGGTCGGAAAAAAACCGGCGCGGGTCGCGCTGGAGCGGTTGCGCCGCTTGGAAGCGGTAGTATTCCACGCTGACGCTGCTCGCGTCGAAGCGCCCATATAATGCGCGCCGCTCACCTTCGGCACCCGGCCAGATGCGATCCGCGCCAGGAGATCCGTCGTCAACAGCCGGGAGCATAAGCCACCTTCACGGGCAACAAACCAGCGCTCGCCAGAACGCCTCGTCCCGCGCCGGATCGGCGGCGGCCAACACCAGGAGGAGATCGCCGTCGGCATCGTAGGCTTCGAGGCAGGACTCGCCCTCATCGCTGCCCGGCAGCGTAAACCAAAGCGAGCGCACCCCGGCGGCGTGCAGGTGCAAGCCGACTTCCTTCCCGCCGGCGTAAAGCCAGCCGTCGTCGCCGGCCACCGGCGCGTCGGTCTGGTGCAAAAACGCGGTGTGCACGGCGGCTTCGTGAAACAGCGAAACTCGCAACGGCAGGTCGGCCGCTTCCGCCAGGCCGAGCACGGCGGCCAGCCGCGACGGCGGAAACTTGAGCGGGTGCAATGCGTCGATGCACCCGCGCCGGCCGCAGCCGCATTTCCCGCTGCCAGCGGCGCGGTGACGCAGGGCCGGCAGGCGGGTGCTTTGGAAGGCGCGGAGTTCGCCG
>CAXTRS010000097.1:0-13767 GCA_964246635.1 uncultured Chthoniobacterales bacterium
TAAAACACCATCAACCCCGCACTCCGGCTGGTCCGCAGAATCGGGGCAAGATCAAGGATGCTCTTTGCCCAGCGTGCGCTCCTGCGCCTCCAAGGCTCGGCGAAAGAGCGGCTCGGCACCTGCATAGTCGCCCTTGGCGTAAAGCAATCCGGCCAGTCTGTTGACGCTGAGCAGCGTGTTGGGATGCTCCTTGCCCAGCGCGCGCTCGCGTGCCTCCAAGCAGCGCCGATAGAGCGCCTCAGCCTCCATCAAGGCGCCCTTGAGGTAAAGCAAGCGGGCCAAGTTGTTGACGCTTGCGAGCGTGTCTGATTGCTCCTTGCCCAGCGTGCGCTCGCGTGCCTCTAGGCAGTGACGGTAGAATGCCTCTGCCCCAGCGTAGTCGCCCTTGGCAAAAAGCACGTTGGCCAAGCTGTTGATGCTGGCTAGCGTGCCGGGATGCTCCTTGCCCAGCATGCGCTCTTGCGCTTCCAAGGCGCGGCGGTGGAGTGCCTCGGCACCCGCCAGATCGCCCTTGGAGGAAAGCAAGCTGGCTAGGTCGCTGACGTTCCAAAGCGTGTCAGGATGCTCCTTACCCAAGGTGCGCTCCCGCGCCTCTAGACAGCGTCGGCAGAGCGGTTCGGCTTCCGCGTAGTCGCCCTTGAAATAGAGCAACGCGGCCAGGTTGCTGACGCTCTCAAGCGTGTCGCGATGCTCCTTGCCCAAGGTGCGCTCTTGCGCCTCCAAGGCACGGCGAAGAAGCGGCTCGGCTTCCGCGTAATCGCCCTTGCGGTAAAGCAAACCGGCCAGGCGGGTGACGCTCGTGAGCGTATCAGGGTGCTCCCTACCCAGCGTGCGCTCCTGTGCCTCCGAGGCGCGCCGAAAAAGCGACTCGGCACCCGCCAGATCGCCCCTATGGAAAAGCACAGTGGCCAGATTGCAAAGACATAAGAGCGTGTCGGGATGCTCTCTGCCCAGCGTGCGTTCTTGCGCCTCCAGGCAGCGGCGAAAAAGCGGCTCGGCCCCCGCGTAGTCGCCCTTAGCATCAAGCAAGCCAGCCAGATTGCTGACGCTTCCAAGCGTGTAGGGATGCTCCTTACCCAAGGTGCGCTCCCCCGCCTCCAAGGCGCGGTGACGAAGCGGCTCGGCTTCCGCGTAGTCACCCTTGGAGTAGAGTAAGCCGGCCAGGCAACTGACGCTCCTAAGCGTATCGAAATGCTCCTTACCTAAGGTGCGCTCCTGCACTTCCAAGCAGCGCCGGTAAAGCGGCTCAGCCCCCGCAGCATCGCCCTTGTCGGCAAGCACATCAGCAAGACTTTGGACGCTTCCCAGCGTGTCGGGATGCTCTGGCCCCTGCAAGTTGGTGCGCTTTTTCACCACCTGGCGCGCCAGCGGCTCGGCTTCAGCATAGCGGCCTTGTCGCCACAGAGCTTCTTCCAAGTCATATGCGGCGGCACACCATACGAGCGGCTCTTTGTCTTCGTCGCAGAGGGCGAGCGCCCGCTGGTAGGGTTCGATGGCCTCGCGGTAATGGCCAGCAGCGTGTTCGGCGTTGCCAAGCTTGGTGAGAGCCTTGCGCTGAAGCTTCTTCCACTGCCCGGCTTGGGCTTCGGTGGCAGCAGCGCGCTGCTCGATCTGAGCGAGAAGCTGGCGCACGTCGGTCTTTTCCTCGGCAAGCTGCTTTTGGAGTTCTTCGACGCTGATGCCGCGCTCCTGGGCCACTTCGACTTGGGCTTGGGCCACGGTATCGCGCTTTTCGCCAAGAGCGGCAGCAGAAGGGCCGAGGCGCTGGACAGCGGCGAGGATTTGCGCGCTGGTCTGGGTTTGCGCTTCGAGCTGCCTGCGCATGGCCTCGGTCTCCCGCCGGGCGATCTCGGCTTCCTGACGCATGGCGGCGAACTGGTGGCTGCCCTGGTCGGCGCGGCGGCTCAGGAAAAAGAGCAGGCTGCCGATGAGCAGAAGCACGACGAGCGCGGCGGCAACCCCACAGCCCAGCCAGGAGCGCGTCTTTTGGAGGTCGCGGCTGAGGTGCTCGAGGCGGGTTTGCAGCTCGCGCACGCTTTTTTCCAAGTCGGCGGGTGAGCTGATGGGATGAAAAAGGTGGTCCCGCGACTGGATGGCGGCGCGGTGTTGCTCCTGGAGGGCGCGCAACTCATCGGCTTCCGGCTCGTGCGCGTCGTAGGGGAAACCCTCGGCGCAGACAAAGGTGTAGAGCGGCTTGCCGAGTTCGCGGGCGATGTCGTATTCCAACTGCGTGTAGGAGCGGCGCGGCGCGGACGGCTCGCGCTCCTGCGGCTCGGCTCCGTAGCACGCGCCGGCGAGGTGGATGACGGCGTCGCAGGCGGCGAGCTTGGCGCGCAGCATCTCGCGCACGGTGCGGGCGTCCGGGGCGAAGTGGTCCTGGGTGATGGGCACGCAACCGAGCGTCAGCAGCGCGTCACGCACGAGCTGGCGGCAGGTGCGCAAGTCCCGGCTCGTGGCGCTGATGAAGATTTCCGGGCGCGGCACGGACATGAGGATCGGTGTTTATTGTTCAAACGATTTGGGCAAGGGCAATTTGCAAAGAGCCGCGCTCAAAGCTGGAGTTCACCCAAAAGTGTGCGCTGCCAGCACGCGCGTCTCGTTCACGACTACGCAGGTGGTGTGGCTGCCGCCGAGGTCGAAGGCAAGGGCGGGGGACATCGAAAAATCCGGGGGAAAGAGCCGAAGTTTTACCACAGCGAACCCGCGGAACCCAGCGGAAGAGGGAAGAAAAAGAGAAATTTTTTTTGACGAAAAATTCCTTCTGACGCCTTCTGGAATCCGAACCTAGAAATGCGGTGTTGCGCTGCGAAGAATCTCGCGTCGAAACCGTTCTCGGCGCGCTGGTTGCTATATTAAGAGAGAACCAATTTCGTTCACCCGCCGCAACCCATCGTCGTGTCGTCGCTCTTTCGTTTACTCGCAACATTTCTGCTCACTGCCGGAGCGCTGCTCCTTTGCCCTGGCATCGCGACGGCGAACCTGTTGACGAACGGCAGCTTCGAGAACCCCGGCGCGACGCTCACGACGAGCTACCTCGGCGTCGGCGCCGGCACGCAGATCACCGGCTGGACGACGGCGATCGGCAACGGCAGCACCCCAAACGTGTATTATGCCGCTAGCAACTCGACGGCGAGCTGGATTCCCAACGCGCAGAGCGGCAATTACTGCGTGCAGCTCGACAGCACGCAGGGCACGAATTTCACGGTCGGCAGCTCCATTGCGCAGACGTTCACCGTGGCGACGGCCGGCAAATACACGCTCTCGTTTTGGATCAACACGGAGGTCGGCACCGGCAAGGGCGGCACGGCGGGCGTCATGGTCAGCCTCAGCGGGGCGGCCACGGGCAACCTGGCCAACGCGGAATACACGGTGACCAACCCCTCTGGAGTGAGCCGCGCCAACGCGGCCTGGGTGCAATACACCGCCACGTTCACGACGACGGCGGCGAACACGGCGATCACGCTCAAGTTCATGGACGACACGAACGTGACGTTGGGCAACTTCCCGAACACGAACGTGTCGATCGACAACATTTCCGTGGACGTTTTCGTGCCGGAATTCTCGCACTGGTCGGTCTTCCTCGGCTTCGGTGCGCTCACGCTGGCGGCGCGGAAAATTCGCGCGGCGATGCGGCTGATCTCTGATTGCAGCGACGATCGCTAAAATTACTCAGACGACCGGGGTGCCCTCGCGCGCAGTGCGCGCGGCAAACAGTTCGCTCAGGCGACCCGTCATTGGACCAGGCGCGCCGGCGCCGATCATGCGGCCATCCATGCGGGTGACGGCCGCCAGCTCGCCCATCGTGCCGGTGCAAAACATTTCGTCGGCGCGATAAACGTCCACTTGCGCCAGGTCGCACTCGACGCACGGAATCGCGTTTGCCGCGCAAAGCTCCAGCACGGTGGCGCGCGTGATGCCCTCGGGACACGCCACGGCGCGCGGCGTGAGCACTTCGCCGCGGCGCACTAGGAAAATGTGCGTGGCGTTCGTTTCCGCGACGAAACCGCGGGTGTCGAGCATCAGCGCGTCGTCCGCGCCGGCGGCGTTGGCCTCGATCTTGGCGAGGATGGATTGGATCAGGTTGTTGTGATGAATGCGCGGATCGAGACAATCCGGCGGAAAACGCCGCACGCTGCTGGTGGCGAGCGTGAGTCCGCTGCGCGCATAAACCGGCGGCTTGTGCTCGGCGAGGACGATGAGCGTCGGGCCGGATTGGTTCAGGCGCGGGTCCATGCCCGAGGTGATCTTCACGCCCCGCGTCAGGGTCAGGCGGATGTGGACGCCGTCGCGCATCGCGTTCGCCGCGAGCGTGCGGCGGATTTGGTCGGTGATGGCGTCGTGCGACGGGATCTCGGCGAATGCGAGCGCCCGCGCGGAATCGCGCAGGCGGTCGAGATGTTCCGCGAGTTTGAAGATGCGCCCGTCGTAAAGCCGCAGTCCTTCCCAAACCGCGTCGCCGCCTTGCACCGCGGAATCGAACGGACTGATCGCCGCCGCGTCGCGATGCACGAGCTTGCCGTTGATGTTGACGATCAGGTCGCGGTTCTTTTCGAGGAAAGTCTGCTGCATGGCGAGTGACGAGTGGTGCGTTCTACTTCCCTTCGTTTGTCATCCTGAGCGGAGCGAGGCACGCGCGCAGTCGAAGGACCTCTTACTGACCTTCTGTTTGCGCGTCGAATGCGCAAGCGACACCCAACCAGAAATCAGTAAGAGGTCCTTCGACAAGCTCAGGATGACAAAGGAGGGAAAGGAACACCGACACGCGTTAGCGTAAGCGGAGCGCGTGCAGGCGCTCGTAAAATTCCCGACACCGCTCGTAAACCCCGCGCAGCCTCCCGGGCATCGGCTCATTTTTGGGCCGGTAGGGCGCGAACCCCGTCGAGCGCTCGACCTCGGCATACCAATGTTTCGCCCACACGCCGTCGGTGTCGCGCGGCCCCGGCGGCCACGCGAGCATTGCGGCGTCGAACTCCACGCTGAGCGCCGCGCACAGCAGCCGCAGCGTGCGCTCGGGATCCCGCAGCACGTCGGCGGCATCGACGACCGGCGGGGTGATGCCATCGCGGGTCCGGCGGCGTGCCCAATCGAAAATTTCCGCCTGCTGCGGGAAGCCCAGGTCTTCAGCGGTCGGGTCATGATTTTTCTTCAGATAAGACACGATCACCTCGGCGGGATCGCGGATCAGAAACGCGTGCGTCACCGCGTCGAGCCAGCCGCACTCCGTCTCCGGCAGGAGATGGTGCGTCATCTGTTTCTGGTAAAAAATCGCGCGCCCGCAGGGCACCGCGCCGGTCAGGAAAGCGGCGACTTCCCGCGAGTCCGTTTCGCCGTGCGCGAGGATTTCGTCGCGGCCCGGATGGTCTTGCCCGGTCTTGTGCAGGTAGTGCGCGTAGAACGGCTCGTCGCAGACTGCGGTGTCCGGCCGGTTGCCCCAGGCGCGCATCATTGCCGTCGAGATGTTGCGCGGGCCCGACCACATCGCGATGCGCAGCGGAGTTTTCATTTCAAGAATCCGTCGTCGTCAGCGCCGCTTCGACCGCCGGCGGGAACAGCGCCCCGACATCGCCCTCCAAACGCAAAGAGACAACTGGCAGTTCGTCGTGGTCCGTCTCGCCTTGATTGATGACGACGTAAGGAATCCCACGTCGCGCGGCGAGCAATGGGAACGACGCGGCCGGATGCACCGAGAGCGTCGAGCCGAGCGCGACGACGAGATCGCACTCCGCCGCGGCGCGTTCGGCACGCTCCAGCTCGCGCAGGTCGAGCGCCTGGCCGAAAGAAATCGTCGCTGGTTTCAGAAAACCGCCGCAGGGGCAGTTCGGCGCCCGGCGTTCGCGCTCGAAGAACGCGAAATGCGCCGCTGGCTCGCTGCGCTCGCCGCAGCTTTGGCACTCGATCTCAGCGTTCGTGCCGTGCAGTTCGACGAGCCGTTCCGGGGCGGTGCCGGCCTTCGCGTGCAGGCCGTCGATGTTTTGCGTCACCACGGCGCGAACCCGGCCGGCGTTTTCCAACCGCACGATGGCGCGGTGCACGGCGTTCGGAGCCGCGTCCGCGAGCACCGCCCATTGCCCGAATTTGTATTCCCAATGATCGCGCCGCGCCGCTTCCGACGACATGAACTCCTGATAATAAACGGGCCGGCCGCCGCGCGTCCAAACGCCGTTCGGTCCGCGGAAATCCGGGATGCCGCTGCCGGTCGAAATTCCCGCGCCGGTGAAAAGCATCATCCGCCGCGCAGTGCGGAGGTGCTGCACCAGGCGTGGGTCAGCAGCGGCGGCGGTCATCACGGAGGGAAACTTGCACGTTTAACGCGCACCGGCCACCACGCCGCCGATGCCTTTTTGATCCCGCAGTAGCGGTCCAACGCTCCACAGAATGAAGCCGTCGCCGTTCGCCCCGCGCGGCCCGATGGTCCGTTCCAGCTGCAATTGCCGCGCGATCTCCGTGGCCGGCCAGTTGTGGCTCCCGCCGAGCCGGTCGAGCGCGACGCTCGGGTAGATCGGCACGCCGCGCGGATTGACCTCTGCGCTGCGCCACCATGCGAGCAGCGCCGAGTAACTTTGCGGCCCGCTGATGGGCCAGTAGAGCTGCGGCGAGAGGTAATCCACGGAGCCTTCGCGCAGCCAGCGCACCGGGTCGGCGTAAAGCTCGGCGAACATGTCCAGCCGCGCCTCGACCCCCGGCGGCACATTCGGCCGATAAATACCGAACGGGCTGACCCCAAATGGGGCACCCGGGTGCGCTGCGTGAACCGTGCGCCCCAGCGCGCGAATGAGTTCGTTCACATTCTCCCGCCGCCAATCCGCCAGCGCCAGCGTGCCGCCGCCGGCGCGGTAGCGCGCGAAGGTCGCGTCGTCCGGGAACGTGCCGCGCGGCAGGCCGCTGTCTGGGTAAGGATAAAAATAATCATCGACCACAACACCGGCCAGCGCCGGGTAACGGCGGAGGAGGTCTTCGACCACGCGGGTGACGTGCTCGCGCACCGCCGGCTCGCCCGGATCAAGCCAGAGCATTTTGCCCACGCGCCGCGTCGCGCCCGCGAGCGCGCCGCGCGTCACATGATTCCCTGCCCGGTTCGCGCTCGCGCTCGACGCCGCGCGATATGGATTGAGCCACGCGTGGATCGCCACGCCGCGCCGCCGGCCTTCCTGCAAAAACAGGGCGAGCGGATCGTAGCCGGGATCAACGCCCTGCGTGCCGGTGAGAAATCGGCTCCACGGCTCCAGGCGCGAAGCGTAAAGCGCGTCGGCTTCCGGGCGCACTTGCACCATCAGCGCGTTCAGCCCGCGGTCCGCCGCGACGCCGACGATGCGCCGGATTTCCGCTTCCTGCGCGCTCGCGCCCGAGCCGGCTCGCGCAGGAAAATTCAAATTGGAAACCGACGCCACCCAAGCGGCGCGCAACTCCCCTTCCGCCGCCACGGCGCGCGCCGGCGCGGAAAGCAGGGCGAGCGAAGTCAGCAGCAACGAAGCGAGCGCAGAGACGAAGAAACGCATGGTGCGACGATTATCGACGAGTCCGTGCGTTGCGCCATCTGCGTTACGTTTTCACCACCCATGCCGATTTATTCGCTCGACGGACTTTCGCCCACGCTGCCCGCGCCCGGAAATTTCTGGATCGCGCCCGACGCCCACGTCATCGGCAACGTGCGCCTCGGCGTCGATGTCGGCATTTGGTTCGGCACGGTGGTGCGCGGCGACAACGAACTCATTGACATTGGCGAGCGCACCAATCTCCAGGAAGGCGCCATGCTCCACACCGACCCCGGTTTCCCAATGACGCTCGGCGCCGAAGTCACCGTCGGCCACCACGCCATCCTGCACGGCTGCACGGTCGGCGACGGCTCGCTCATCGGCATGGGTGCGACGATCCTCAACGGCGCGAAGATAGGCGCCCGCTGCCTCGTCGGCGCGAACGCGCTCGTCACCGAGGGCAAAGCATTCTCCGACAATTCTCTCATCGTCGGCTCGCCCGCCAAAGCCATCCGCACGCTCGACGCCGCCGCAACTGAAAAACTCCGCGCCGCCGCGCTGCATTACGTCGCTAACTGGCGGCGCTTTGCTGCGGGCCTGCGGCGAAGCGATTGACGAACCGCGGGTCTCTTCACGGTCGTCCCAAGCCTGACGATGGAAGCACTGCTCACCCAGCGTTCCACCATTGGCGCACAACTCCGCGAACTCATCGCGCCGCAGGCGGATGCCTTCGTGTGGTAGTCCACGCCGCTGAAGTGCGCGACATGATGCTGCCGGGCGAAGTGCGCAAGGCGTTCAGCGAAGTCCTCAAGGCCCGGCAGGAAGGCTAGGCCGCGCTCGAACGCGCCTGCGGTGAATCCGCCGCGCTGCGCAACCTCGCCAACGCCGCGCGTCTCATCGAAGGCCAGCCAGCGCTCGCGACTCTGCGCTTCCTGCAAATGCTCGAAGCATCCGGCGCCGGCCGGACATGCATAATGAATGACCTGCCGGCCCTGCTATCACCACCCGGCTTGCGCGACACCAAGGTGTCTGCGACTGAGTCCGAAGACATGAACAGCCCTAGTGAGGATTCATCACCGACGGGGTCCTTTGCTATGAGAAAACTGCCTGCAAGATCCTATCACAAATTACCAAACATCTATCCATTTGCGCCCGTCTGCTTCATACAGTCGCTTTAACACCGCAGGAATGTGGCCATAGTTAGTAATCAGAACCTGTTCAACGCCAAGTGAGTTAAGCAGCGATTTCTTCCAAACACCGAGGCAACGATTTCTACTTCGGCACGAAATCACGTAGTGGCGAACTCCGCGAGTTGAAGCCTTAAGATCGACGTGGCCCTCAACTCTATAGCTGGCTGCCCTCTCTTGGAACGAGTAATGTAGAAGTCGACGCAGGTTGTCATCGTGCATAGACATTCCGACGAAAACACAGGTATATTCACGCAGCAGGAATAAGAGAGTGTAGGTAAATAGCTCTGTCGGACGATTAAAGAAGTCGAAATAGCGACCCTCGGAAAGAACCAACCGGTCAGGTGATTCCTTGGCTAGGTTGTCAAAGTATCGTTGATCGAAGTCGAGAAAACCATGCGGATAGTAAACGTTGATCCGCCCTAATCGTGGGCCAGCTGACGGGCGTTCAATTGTCCGCACGATTGAGCCATATTTTGCCCTTACGAATGAGCGTAGAACAGCGTCCAGATTAAAATTAACTACCGCTCGAATTCTCGGATTTCCCACAAAACTTAATGCGTCCTTTGACGCACATAGTGCCGCAATCGCTCTAAGGGTGGGATTTCCGTGATGAACAAAGTCGATAAGTGCAGATGAGTAATTGGGATCTCGGACGTCTTTGTTGAAGAAGGGAAATTCGGCATAGAGACACTCACGAACAATTTGATCGAACCGGAGACCATTATTTGCGCAGATGCGTTCGAGTAGTCCACCAAATGCTGTGGAAGAAAAGCTGGATCGCATTTCTGTGAAGCTGGGCCGTCTTCGCAACGTGCTGGTTATTTTTTTGTATATCCTCTCCAGCAATCCGTCCCAATCAGGCAATCGGCTACCGATGGATATACCAGCACCGAGAAACAAAACAACGCCGTGCTTGACATATCGCTTCTCAAGGAATTCCGGAATGCTACCGACCATTATCTCTACTAAATTAGATGTTTTTGCACCGCATGGCCGATGTCAGGTAGCAATTCGCTTAGAATTGCCGCACTCCATGGCTCATGCTCTTGAAGAGCGAGTATGTCCTTTACAGGAACAAACTTACCGCTGAGGGAAGTGCCACGCCTCTCAAAGAATTCGGCGTTGCTCAAGCATACTTCAACATCCTCAGACTGGGCCCGCCATTCAAACACTAACGCAACATGCTGCTGGGTCTTTGCAGTGGAATGACGTTCCCAAACAGCGCCAAGAAATCGCACTTCTGACTCGACGATATTAAGTTTCAATTCCTCCTTAGCTTCGCGTAGCAGACATCGAACTAAAGCCTTTCCGTTTGTCCCGTCCTCCTCCCGAACATGCCCGCCAGCCCAAAGCACAAGGCGATTGTGCAAAGTGTTTTTTCTATCACGCTCTTTTCGTCGTAATCGGAGAACACTTCCCTTCGCGTTTCGAACAACCAGCACTGGCAGCGCTTGGACGCGTTGATTGTTTGCTTCGACAACTGGCCGAGATTCGTAATCACCGGTTGTAGCAAATGCTTCAAGAATTCGAGTCGCTTCTGCGGCGTTTTTGATGCTTTTTCCTCCAAAGAGTGGTTCGATCACACCCTTATCGAGACTAAGGATTCGTTCGTCTAAGTGGTTATCCACCGCATCTAAAACAAGTCCGGCGATTCGTCGGGCAATCTCTGCTGTTTCCTTTCCACTAGTGTCGATGATTTTGATGTTGAACTGAGCTTCAAGATCATCTGCACATTTCAACACATTATCTCTCGTTTGGGCTAAAACCTCCCGGTTCATGATGCTCCCTAAGACCGAGATTGGTATAAGGCCTTCTTCTCGTGCGAGAGCCTCATCAGGGTCGACCGTCAGAACAAATACTTGTGAGATCCGTTTTCTCCAGTCTCCCAGTAGGACAAAGCGTTCGATCGCATTTCTTTCATCAGCCTGCAATCTCCTGAGGCGCTCAAGCAAGCGAAGCCAAGAGACCGCGTCGAAGATGCCACGATCAATGATGACGATCTCCGGATCGCCGGCATGCGGTGGAGACTGAGTATCCACGAGAAGATCTGAAAGCGTCTGGCAGACGGTCCAGATGTTGAACGACGCATCCTTTTTGTCTCGGACAGGACAGATGCTCGCCTTCTCGGCGATCACTTTGGTGCGAAAGCCGCAGCGCTTTAAAAACCGGTGAATTTCGTTAACGATCGTGGTTTTTCCGGCCTTGGGCATTCCGGCGAATTCTATCACGACGGGGCGCCGTGCGTTTTCATCGAAACGCGCACGGATATCGTCCGCACGTGTTTTGAGTTCGGCGACGTCGTGATTTGCAGTCGATTTAATCATTGCAGAAAGCATATCGAAGCGAGTCCAAAAGGCGAGGTTCGTGTGAACGGACGACAAGAAAGAACAAATATCGCTGCGCGCTCGAAGTGCGTCCGCACACCGCGCCCACCATTTTCATACGGACCAAAACCATGAACACCAAAGGCCGTATCCGCTTCGGCGTGCCTATCGGCGAGCCGGTCGAACTCGCGCACGAATTCATCCAGAACTTCATCGCGCAGGGCACTGGTGGCGCGCTGCTTGAGGACGAGATTTTCAACATCGTCGCCAACTTGCCGGCGTTCTTCGCTGATGAACTGCGTGCGCCGCTGGATCGCGCGATCTAATCGCTAGGCTTTCACGCAGCCTGAGGAACTCGCGTCGTGGTGTTAGCGGGGCGAGGGACTTGAGCCAAAGCATCAAGTAGATGGCCAATGCGTGTGCGCTGCCGTCTTGTCCCGTTACCCTCCGCCATTATTCCCGATTCAACCCCTCGGCGGTAGCGGGCACGCTCATGTCGGATGCGCATCTGGGCTACGACCTACCGATCGGTGGCGTGCTCGCGACGGACAACGCGGTGATTCCTCACGCCGTCGGCGTGGATATCGAGTGCCGCACGACGCTGACCGTCTATGACCGCAAGGCGAACGCCCTCGCCGGTCAGCGCAACTGCCTCGCGAACCTCATCGAGAGCGAGATGCACTTCGACCTAGGTTGCGAGTTCGAGCAGCGCCGCGAGCGGAGGCTCTCACTTTAGGAGCCTCGGAGAGGTGTCCGAACTTGGGCTGTCAGACGGTCTTATTTGCGGTTCCCAAGGAACAAAGGCCCGTTAGAACAATCTTAGCCTCAGGAAAAAATTTTTGGGCGCTACCGAACGCCAAGGCGCGTTTTATACAGGGAAGGCTGTTCGCTGTTTTTACCATGAAATCGTTGTTGTCGCTTTTGTTCACCAAACGTCCGCTCACCACCCTCTTGGCCCTCGCGGCCAGTTCCTGCGCTTGGTTGCTGGCGCCGGCGCGGGCCGGCGCGCAAACCAACGCGCCTCCCGGCGTCACCTTGGTCCGTGTCGCCTCGGGATTGACGGCTCCGCTTTTCGCCACTGCGCCGCCGGGGGACACGCAACGGCTCTTTATCGTCGAACAAGGCAGCGGCGGCAGCGCCAGCATCAAGATTCTCAACCTCGCCACGGGCGCGGTGGACGCGCAGCCGTTTCTCACGCTAACCGGTCTCGTCACCGCCGGCGAACAGGGGCTGCTCGGCCTGGCGTTTCGGGCGGATTACGCGACGAGTGGCAAGTTTTACGTCGATTACATCACGCCCGGCGGCGCGTTCGGCAGCGGGATCGTGACGATCGCGGAGTTCAAAGTTTCCTCGTCGAACCCTAACGTTGCCGACCCGAACTCGAAACGTATCGTGCTCACCCAGGACAAGCCGCAGACCAATCACAACGGCGGCTGGATCGGGTTTAGTCCGCGAGCCGGCGATGGCAACAATCTCTACATCGCCATCGGCGACGGCGGCGCCGGCAACGACCAGGGCACCGGCCACATCGAGCCCGGCGGCAACGCGCAAAATCTGACGACGCTGCTCGGCAAAATCCTACGCATCAACGTCGCTGCCACCGGCGGCGCCGGCGGCACGGCGGGCTACGCGATCCCCGCCGACAACCCGTTCGTCAGCACGACCTCGGCGCGCCCGGAAATCTTCGTCTATGGACTGCGCAACCCGTTCCGCAACAGCTTCGACCGCGCGACTGGCGATCTCTTCATCGGCGACGTCGGCCAGGGCACGCGCGAGGAGATCGACGTGCAGCGCGCGAGCAACCCGCGCGGCGGCGAAAACTATGGCTGGCGCCTGCGCGAGGGCACCGTCGCCACGCCGGGCGTGGGCGGGACGGCGCCGGCCGGGGCGGTGAATCCGGTGCTCGATTATCCGCGCTCGGTCGGGCGGACCGTCAGCGGCGGTTACGTGTATCGCGGCGCGCTGTTGCCGGCATTGCAGGGCACCTATGTCTTCGGCGATACGCTTGGGCCCGAGGCTGGCGGGGGAACCAAGGTGTTCTTCGCCAACGCGAGTAATTTTTCCGCCGGCCTCACCGACGTGACCGCGCAGCTCTACACTGCGGGCGGCAACGGCAGTCCGCGGCTGAGCGCGATCTACTCCTTCGGCGAAGATGCCAGCGGCGAGATTTACGTGGTCGATGGCGGCGCCGGCGCCCTTTATCGGCTCGGCCATCCGCGCTTCTTCAACGGCGAGATTCCGTTGAGCAACGGCGTCTATTACCTGACGTTCCCGAATGGCAACCTCTTCGGCTACTATTCCTACGCCGTCTTTCCGTATCTGTATCACTTCGACTTCGGCTTCATTTACTTCCTCGATCCGAACGACGGCCAGGGGAACATCTACTTCTACGACTTTGCCAGCCAGACCTGGTTTTACTCCGGGACCGGGCTGTGGCCGTATATGTATGACTTCACTCTGAACACGTTCCTCTACTACTTCCCGGACACTAACCGGCCCGGGCGTTACACGACGAATCCGCGGCAGTTCTTTAACTTCAAGACCAACACGGTCATCGCCAAGTAAATCAGGGCGCTCGGCGCGGCGTTTCCGCGCCTTTGGCGACCGCGAGATGCCGCCATGGCAGAAGCCGGCGCGTTCCCCGCAGAACTGCCGGCTTCTGTGCGGCTTCTGGACGAAACGCCGCGCGTGCGCGCAGCGCAGAAAACGGTTGTCGTTTTCCGCGCGGGATGCGACCATCGCGGGCTGCGGGTAATTCGCGGCGTGGCCCGCGATTCACCG
>CAXTRS010000098.1:0-789 GCA_964246635.1 uncultured Chthoniobacterales bacterium
CGCCTGCCCTACCCTCAGAGGGACCACCAAATTAGGGTGTCGAGAGCCGCACGCGGAAGAATTTCTCCGCGGCATCGAAAGGAGCAGAGATCGTCACCGGCTGGGCGCTCGCGGGATAGCTCGGCTGGTTGCCAGGCACGTCCCAGAGCGTCCACGATTGCAAATCGGTGCTGACCTCGACCACCGCGGAACGATTCGCCGGCTGCGTGAAGCCGAATTGCAGCGAGCCGCCCACGATAGCGACTTGCGCATAATTCCAAGCGCTGTTCGCGTTTTTCGGATCGGTGTTTTCCAGCCACTCCTGCAAGTTGGTGCGCCCGTCGCCGTCGAAGTCCGCGCCGGGTGCGGCGTTCGGATCGGTGGTCGAGCCGAAGTATTGCACCTGCCACTCGGCGAAGCTGCGGCGCGACGGCAACTCGTTTTGAATCCATTGCGTGAGCAGCGATTCGGCTTCGAGATCGCGCTCGTTCGTGGCGAGCGGCGGCATCCGCGGCGCGGTGAGACCTTGGACCCGGCGCAGCACCACCGAGTGCGCAGTATCACCCGGCTTCGCAAAACGGTTGGCGCTGTCGCCGAGATTATCCACGAGCACGCCGTTGATCATCTGCGCGGAGTCTGTCGGCGTGGTCGGCCGCGCGTCCCAATTGCCCAGCGCGGCGCCGCCGGGCTGGTGGCATTGCACGCAGTTCACCGCGAGGTAGGAGCGCACGCGCGACTCGAGGCTTTGCGTGGTTTCATTCGCGCGGAAAAACCGCGGCAGGTTGTTCACGCCGCCAACCGGAGATGTGA
>CAXTRS010000098.1:799-13764 GCA_964246635.1 uncultured Chthoniobacterales bacterium
CATCGCTCAACGCCTGAATTTGATTGAGCGTTTGCGAACCATAAACGTGCGTGGCGTTCATCTGCCGCGTGTTGAAGCTCAGCGCATAGCCTGCCACCGCCGTGTGGCAGGTGGCGCACTCGTTGCGGCCGGGGTAATGCCACGTCTGGCTGGTCGGCACGCCGTTGACCAGCACGCTGTAAGTGCGGTCCTCTCCTGTCTCCGCCACAAGATCGGCGTTGCTGCCGTCGGCGCGCCATTTGTAGCTTAAGCCGTAGATGCCGTTCGCAGTTTTCTTGAGGATCCGCGTCTCGACGCGCGTGCTCGGCCCGCCCGGATTGCCGCGGTCGTTGGGCAAATCGAAATGTTTCACCCACACCGTGCCGGTTGGAAACGTCCAGTTGCCGTCGGCGTTGAACGTCATCTTGTCGCTCAGGTTTGGGACGCTGAACCAGCGCGATTTTTGCGCGTAGTCGCTCCAAAACGGCACGTTGGGCGCATACGGCACGATGCCGGCATTCGGCGTCAAGGTGGTCAGACTCGCGAAGGCGCCGGTGGCCGAGAGCGTCGCCGGCGGCGCCGTGCCGGTGGTTCCCGATCGCACCAGGTGTTTGATCTGGCCTGCCACTATATCGACCAGCAGCACGTCGCCGTTCCGCGGGTCCGCGCCGAACGCCACGATGGCCGCGCCGCTCCCGACGTTGCCGAGCCTGGTGATCTGCGTCCACGGTCCTGACCCGCTCGCGGGCGGTTTCAGCGTCCAGACGTTGCCGCTGCCTTCGTCGCAGAAAATATAGTTCTCGAACAACTCAGTGAACTGCGAGCCGCGATAAATCACGCCGCCCGTAATGACGTTGCCTTGGAAGTTCGCGTCGCCGCCGCTGTGCCCGTATTCGTAGATGGGGAAAAGAAACGAATTTACCGGGAGCGTCGAGTCGTAGTTGGGCCCGTTGTGATTGCCTTCATACACGCTCCAGCCCGCGTCCGCGCCCGCGGTGAGGATGTCCACTTCCTCCCACGCGTTCTGTCCCACGTCGCCGACGAACAAGCGCCCCGTCGGCGGGTCGAATGAAAAACGGAACGGGTTGCGCAAACCCGTCGCCCAAATTTCCGTCCGCACCGTCGAGGCCGCGAAGGTTTCGTGATGGTGCGAGGTCCGGCCGATAAACGGATTGTCCGGCGGAATCCGGTAGCTGCCGGGATTGACCGCCGACGGATAGCTCGTCGATTGCGAGGCCTGCGAGTGCGCGTTGGGCGCCAGGCTGCCCGTCCGTCCCGCGCCGTCGTTGTCCACGTCGAGGCGCAGGATCGCGCCAAAAAAGTCTTTGTTGATGTGGCGCGCGTTGTCGAATTGATCGTCGCCCCCGCCCTCGTCGCCGACGGAAATGTAGAGATAGCCGTCCGGCCCGAAGTGGAGGTCGCCGCCGTTGTGATTGGTCGCCTCGTCGAATTGAGTGATGAGCGGAACCTCGCTCGTCAAGTTCACGCTCGTCGCGTTCGGCGGGTCCGAGCCGTTAACTTTGAAGCGCGCCACGCGCTCGTGGAGCTGTCCCGCCGGGCTGTTGAAACTGTAGAACACGTAGAAGGTTCCATTCGTCGCAAACTGCGGATGGAACGCCATGCTCAACAGGCCGCACTCTCCGTCGGTCCGCAGCGGCGTGCCCTTGCCGCCGAGATAAGAGTTGAGGTTGAAAAACAACGTCTTCGTCATCGTGCTGAGATCGACCAACTGGATCGTTCCCCCGCGCTCGACGACGAAAAGCCGGTTCGGCTTGCCCGGCTGTCCCCGCACGGCGATGGGCGCGCTGAACGTGAGCGGATCCAGCGCGTTGGCGAACGTGTAGCCCGTGGACGACGGCAGCGTGGCGGGCAGATTCAGCGTGGTGTTCGCCTGCCGCACGAGTTGCGCCGAGGCGACGGAAAGCGTCGCAAACGCGGCGAAGGTTGATACGAACGTGACCCACCGCAAACGCCCCGGTTTCATCGGGACCGAGTATCGTCGCAGACGGGCGGCGTTTCAAGGCGCCAAAGCGAGTCCGCGCGCAGGAAGATGCGGGCGCGCCGCCGTCCCCTTGCCAAGGCGGGAGTCGCCGTTACACTGCGGCCTCATTTTTTCCACGCCGACCGGTCAGCAATTCTTCGCGCCGCCATGACGCTCCAGCCGATCCAGACGTTCAACGTCATTCCCAAACTGCCACCCGCGCTCGAGCCGTTGCGGGAGATTGTTTACAACCTTTGGTGGAGCTGGGAGCCGGCGGCGCGCAAGCTGTTTCGTGAGCTTGACGCCGACCTGTGGGAGCGCGCGAACCACAACCCGCTGCGCATGCTCCAGCTCGCGCGGCAAGCCCGGCTCGAAGCGCTGGCGAAGGATGAGAATTTCGTGCGCGAGCTGGGCGAGATTCACGCGAAGTTCAAAGCGTATCTCGCACGTGAGGACACGTATTCGCGCCAGCGCACTGCAAAACTCGCGGCCGGTCCCGGCGCCCAGCCGCCGGTGCGCGCGGGCGTGACAGCAGACCCGCGCGGCGATCTCATCGCTTATTTTTCGGCCGAGTTTGGGTTCCACGAATCGGTCCCGAATTACTCCGGCGGCCTCGGCATTCTCTCGGGCGATCATTGCAAATCGGCGAGCGATCTCGATCTGAATTTCTGCGCGGTCGGTCTGCTCTATCGGCACGGATATTTCCAGCAGCAGATCAACAAGGAGGGCTGGCAGGAGGCGGTGCAGCTCAACCAGAATTTTTACAACCTGCCGGTGCAGGAAATCCGCACGGCGGCGGGCGGCGACGAGGCGTTGAAAATCCAGGTCGAACTGCCGGGGCGCCACGTCGCGGCAAAGGTTTGGAAGCTCGCGGTGGGCCGCATCAATCTTTACCTGCTCGACACCGACATTCCGGAAAACGTGAACCCGGAAGACCGCGCGATCACGGCGCAACTCTACGGCGGCGATCTCGAGATGCGCATCCGCCAGGAGATCGTCCTCGGCATGGGCGGCCCGCGCGCGCTCGCGGCGCTCGGCTTGAAGCCGGCGGTGTATCACATGAACGAAGGGCACGCGGCGTTCCTCGGACTGGAGCGCATCCGGCACTTCCATCGCGCGCACAACCTCGATTTTCGCAGCGCGCTGCAGATCGTCGCGGCAGCCGGCATTTTCACCACGCACACGCCGGTGCCCGCGGGCAACGACGCCTTTTCGCGCGAGCTGATTCATCGCTATTTCGGCAATTATCCGGCGGAAGTCGGCATCGATTTCGACTTCTTCTTTTCACTCGGCCAGACGACGAAAAATCCGACGAACGATTTCTCGATGACGATCCTCGCGCTGCGCACTAGCCGGCACGCGAACGGCGTCTCGAAACTGCACGGCGAAGTTAGCAAAGGGCTGTGGAAAGACGTCTGGTCCGGCGTGCCGCAGGACGAGGTGCCGATCACTTCGATCACCAACGGCATCCACACGAAGACATGGGCGGCGCCGGAGTTCATGGCGCTCTACGCGAAATACCTCGGCGCCGATTGGGAGGAGCACCTCACCGACAAGGAATACTGGCGCGGCGTCATCGACATTCCCGACGAAGTCCTTTGGGACACCCACCAGCGACTCAAGCGTAGGCTCATCGAGTTCGCCCGCTCGCGGGTCCGTCGTCAGCGCGAACGGCTCGGCGAGTCGCCGGCGAGTCTGCGGCAGGTCAACGATCTGCTAAACCCCGACATCCTGACGGTCGGCTTCGCGCGCCGCTTCGCGACTTACAAACGCGGCGCGCTCCTGTTCTCCGACCCCGAGCGGTTGCTCAAGCTCATCAATCATCCCGAGCGTCCCGTGCAGTTCGTCTTCGCCGGCAAGGCACACCCGAAGGACGACGGGGGCAAGCGCGTCATCGCGGAGGTTTACAAGTTCACGCGCGACCCGCAGTTCGCGCGGCGTGTCGTGTTTATCGAAGACTACGACGCCTACATCGGACGGCGTTTGTATCAGGGCGTCGATCTCTGGCTTAACAACCCGCTGCGTCCGCTCGAAGCCAGCGGCACGAGCGGCATGAAACTCCCACCCAGCGGCGGATTAAACCTGAGCGTGCTTGATGGCTGGTGGTGCGAAGGCTACAACGGCAAAAACGGCTGGCCCATCGGCCAGGACATCACGGAAGGCACGACGGATTTTCAAAACGAAGTCGATGTCGAAAGCCTCTTCCACGTGCTCGAGGCGCAGGTCATTCCGCTCTATTACGCGAAGCCCGACGGCCGGCTGCCGATCGCATGGCTGCAACTCATGCGCGAGAGCATCCGCAGCGTGCTGCCGGTCTATAACACGCACCGCATGGTGAAGGAATATTCCGAGCGGCTCTACGAAAGTGCCGCACGGCGTTACCGCGAGCTTTCCGCCGAACACGGCGCGCAGGCAAAGAAACTTTCCGAATGGAAAAACCGGATGCGGCGCGACTGGCACCAGATCCGCATTTCGGACGTGCAGCTCGACGCCGCCGACCGGTTGAACATCCACGTCGGCGACGAACTCGAGGTCAGCGCGCGCGTCCATCTCGGTCCGTTCGAGCCTGGCGAGGTCGCCGTGCAAGCCTACTACGGCGAAGACCACGAAAACGCGATCCGCGAGCCGACCGTGGTGCCGATGAGCGTGGCGACGAAACCCGAAGCGCCGGGCGGCAGCTACGGTTATCGCGGCGAAATCCCGAGCAAGGAGAGCGGCGCTTACGGGTTTAGCGTGCGTGTGGTGCCGACTCACCCGAGCCTGAGCCAGGACCACGAACTGCGCCTCGTGGCCTGGGCCTAGCCGCCCTCCGCGCGTTCGCCCATCCGCCATGATCGTCATCGTCGGCGCCGGACTGGCGGGACTCGTCTGCGCGAAAGTGCTGCACGAGCACGGCCGCCGCGACTTTCTCGTGCTCGAAGCCGAGCCCGAACCCGGCGGACGCGTGCGCTCGCGTCGCACCGCCGACGGCTACACGCTCGACCGCGGTTTCCAAGTTTTGCTCGACTCTTACCCTGCGGTGAAGCGGCACCTCGATCTCCCCGCGCTCGAGCCGCGCTACTTCGACAGTGGCGCGATCCTAGCCGACCCCGCCGCGCAGAAAACGTGGACGGTCGCTGATCCATTGCGTCATCCGCGCGACCTTTCGACCAGCGCGTTCGGCGACATGTTTCCCTTCGCCGACAAAGCCCGCCTCGGCGCGCTGATCGCCGAGGTCATGCTCACGTCCGACGACGCGCTGCTCGCGGAAACGCGCTCGCCGCGCGATGTCAGCACCGCGCACTACGTCTGGTCGCGCGGATTTTCACCGGCGCTCGTCGAACGTTTTCTGCGGCCGTTTTTCGGTGGCGTCCTGCTCGATGACCGGCTCGCCACCAGCGCCGGGCTGTTTCGTTATTACTTGAAAAAATTCGCCACCGGCCGTGCGCTCTTGCCCGCGCGCGGAATGGGCGAAATCCCGCGCCAACTCGCCGGGAAATTGCCGTCGGGTGCGCTGCGATTGAACTCCTCGGTTGCCCGAATCGAATCCGCCAAAGGGGCACGCGCGACGGCCGTGGTCACGGAGTCCGACGAGCGCATTCTTTGCGACACCATCTTGCTTGCCACCGACCCGCCGGCAACTGCGCGCTTGCTCGACGGTCTTTCCGAGAGCGAGCGCGCCCGCGCCGCGGCACTCGGCGATATTGCGCTCTATTTTTCGTCCTCCACCCCGCTCTATGACCGGCCGCTGCTCGTGTTGCCAGCGGGCCGCGGCCGGCTCGTGCGCAACTTCGCGCAACTCACCAACGTCGCACCCGAATATGCGCCCGCCGGCCGGCATCTGCTCAGCGTCTCCGTGCTCGATCGTCCTGGCGACCCGCGCCGCGCCGCTGATCTCGACGACGACGCTCTGTCCACCGCCGCCAAGCGCGAAATCGCTGAGATCTTCCCTGCCGCTGCCGAAACACTCGACCCCGTCGCCGTCGTCCGCATCCGCTACGGCCAGCGCGCGCAACCCGCGGGCTTTGGCCGCGACCTGGCTCCCGCGCCTGCGCCGACACGTTTTGACAACGTCTGGCTCGCCGGCGACCAGACCACGGCGAACAGCATTCAAACCGCCATGGCCAGCGGCGAGCGTGCGGGGCGGTTCCTTCGGGCGGAGTAATCGCCACGCGATGAGTCCGGCGCAGCCGCGATGAGATTTTCGACCCCACGATTTACCGCGGTGTTAATCGCGCCGCTGCTTCAATGCGCGGTTGCCAGCGCGCATGCGCAGAGGCTGTCTGCGGCGCAGTTGCCAGGAGATCGCGACTTTCACTTCAAACGCGATTCCTTCACTTGGTCACTCTTGTTGGAACTGCGGCGCGATGGCACCTACCGAAAGATCAACGCATCGCATTTCGCCGCCAGGCAGTCCGACGCCGGCACCTGGCAGCAGCGCGCCGACGGAACGGTCGAACTCGCTTCCGCGCAACGAATGCGCGACATCGAAGCGACCCCTTTGCGGATTTTTCTCCACAACGAGCCAACCAATGTCGCCCGCCTCCCGGAATTGCGCGTCGCGTTGCGCGAATTTTTGCAACGTTCGCTGAGCGAGTCTTTCCCAGCGGATGAAGTGGCAGCAGCCTTTCCGCACCGATTTGTCACCGGCTCCTTCGATCAGGATGCGCCCGATATCCATTTCGACGGCTGGGCGGGCAGCGGAACGTCCCACCGAATTTCGCGCCTCGAACTGGAGAAACTTGATGCTGCCATCGGCGAGTTCCTGGACGGAAAGACGCGAAATATTTTCTCCCTGCGACCGGCGCGCGACGGCCACCGGCTGGTGCTGCTCGAGATCGGTTCGTTGATTGCGAGTCCGTTGGAATTGCTGAGGCATCGCAAGATTTATCGATGCCGACGCACGGACGCGACGCCTGATGTGTTCACCTGGATCGATCCGCGAGTCTTCGCGCGGGAAAACGGTGCGCCGCACCCATTTCTTTTCCATCCCGAAATGAACGATCAAATTCACCCCGGCGATGGAACGCAGCCTTGACGAAACCCCATCGCGGTCGCCGCGCGCATGGTGGTTGCTGGCCGGTGGACTGTTTGCGCTGCTGGTCTGCGCCCTCGGCTCGCGCGGACTCAATGAGCCGGACGAGGGTCGGTATGCGAGCATTGCACGCGCGATGGTGCTCTCGGGCGATTGGTGGGAGCCGCGCATGTCGGGCCTTGCGCACTACGACAAGCCGCCGCTGATCTACTGGACCACCGCCTCTGCTTTCACCATTGGCGGGCTCAACCAATGGGCCGCGCGCCTGCCTTCCCTGCTCGGCGCATTGCTAACCCTGATTGGTTTGGGTTGGGCGGCCTGGCGACTTTACGGTGCGCGCGTCGCCTGGTGGGCTGTGTTCATCTGCGGCACGTCGGTCCATTTTTTTGTCCTCGCCCGAATCCTCTCGCCAGACATGCTCCTCACCGGTTGGTGCGCGTTGGCCATCGGCGCGTGGGCGGAAGCGCGAAACGCGGTGCGCGCCGCGACGGGCTGGTTTTGGTGGACGGTCTCGCTCGGGTTTTGGACGCTGGCGTGGTGGACAAAAGCCACGCCCGCGCTCGTGCCGCTTGCCAGCCTTGTCGTGGCCATCGCACTGACCCGTGACCGGACTGGCTGGCGTGCGTTGCGTCTCTGGCTGTTGTTGCCACTGATCCTGGCGCTCGGCTCGGTTTGGTATTTGTCCATGCTGCGGCAATACCCGGAGCTGCGGGATTTCTTTTTCGGCCGCGAGCTGGCGGGGCGCATGACGGGCCACGTTCACGGGCGTCGCGGCTCACCGTTTTATTATCTCGGTGTCAGCGCAATCGCATGGCTGCCTTGGTGGCCGGTGGCGCTCAAGGCGGCTTGGGACCGCTGGACCCGTCAGCGGGCAAGTGAGCGCACCTGGCGCGCTCGTGCCGCCGCGCTTGGTCTGGAGGGCTGGATCGTGCTGACCGGTTTGGCGATCTTTTCCTGCGCATCGTCCAAACTGCCGACCTACACTCTGCCGCTGCTTCCGTGGGTCGCACTCGGTTTCGCGCGGCTCGCGTGCGCGCGCTACGTCAATGACGCAACGCCGTGGCCGAGGCGACTGCTCGGCGTCGGCGCAGCCGTCGCGGTTCTCGCACTGAGCGCGACACTCTTTATGCCGCGCTTCGAACCGCGCCTCGGGGTCAATTCGAGCCTGCGCGCCGTCTGCCGGCTCAGCCAGGTCGACGGCCCTCGCCGTATTTACTGCGACCGTTACTGGCCTGGCCTCGAGTTCTACCTGGATGAAAATCGGGCGCGTTACCTCGTCGAGCCGGAGCGTATCCGCGAGAGGGCAAGCGATGCAGGGCGGCCGCCGGGATTATTCCTCTCGCCGCGCGGCGACGACTGGCGCCAGTTGCCGACGGCAGATCCCCTTTTCGCGTCGAACGCCGACGTTTGGTTGCTGCGTTTCGTGAAACAAAAACGTTCGCCGTTTTCCATGTGGGAGCGAGAGGCCGCCCGCGCCGGCGTGCTCCGACGGATCGGGCATTTCGCATTGATTCCCGCGCGCATTGAAAACGGGCGGATCATCCCCCAAGCTGGGGCAGCTTATCCGCCATGACCCGTTCGCCCTGCTTCTTCACCAGCACCCTTGCGCAGATCGTCGCGGCCGCGCTGGTAATTTCTCTCCCCGCAGCGCCGCCGCTCTTCGCCAAACCGCCGCGCCCGCCACGCGACGCTGCAGCTGCCGCCCGCGCGCAAGTCGATCTCGATGCCCTCATCCACTGGTTGCTCGCCGAGGACCGTGAGCACGGCATGGTGAAGCTCTCTTTCGCCGCCGTGGTCTTCGCGGCCACCGGGCATCGGATTTTGCCAATGAATAAATCCGACCCCACCGATGCGGCAGTGCTCGAAAAATTGAGCCGCGGGATGGACGAAGTGCTCCGTCGCATGAACGTGCCCGACAGCCCGGCGCGCGGCGTCAAGCGGATCAACGAAGCGAGCCATTACTTCGAGGACGCGATGCAGGAAGTGTTCAACGCGCTGCCCGGCCTGCGCTGTGAATTCGCGCCCAACACGCGCGGTCAGGTGCAGCGCTCCGGCTATCCGGACTTGCGGGTGGTCGAGATCGCCAGCGGTCGCAGCTATTACCTCGATCCGAAGTTGTATGAGGCGAGCAGCCGGCGCAGCAGTTTTCGCACGTTTTACTTCGAGCCGCGTGGGGAGACGAACAAGGTGCTCGTCGATGCGTGCCATCTCGTCGTCGGCATCGCGCACAACGGCGAGCGCGGCGCCGGCGCGCGCTTTCTCAACTGGGAGCTGGTCGATTGCAGCGGGCTGACGGTGCAGTTGAAAGCGGAGTTTCACGCCGGCAATCACAACGTGTATCGGGAAGAGGCTGTCCTCGCCACGGGCAAGTCTGCCGCGCCCTCACCATCGCCCGCCGGCAATTGAATGCGCGACCAATTGCATTCACAATACCCGACCATGACGACCGACAAGGACCGCGATCCCTTCGACTCCATCGAAAGCGTGCTGGACGATTTGCGCGCCGGGAAGGTCGTGATCGTCACCGACGACGCCGACCGCGAGAACGAAGGCGACCTCATTGTCGCCGCGGAAAAAGTCACGCCGCAGGCGATCAATTTCATGGCCATGTATGGACGCGGGTTGATCTGCGCGCCGATCACGGCCGACCGCGCGGCCACGCTCGGCCTGCGCCGCATGGTCGCGCAGAACCGCGAAATGTTTAAGACCGATTTCACGGTCTCCGTGGACGCGGCTGCGGGCATCACGACCGGCATCAGCGCGCCGGACCGCGCGCGCACGATTTCGCTCCTCGTCGATCCCGCGGCGCAGCCAAGCGACTTCGTCCAGCCCGGTCATGTGTTCCCGCTGCAAGCGAAAGACGGCGGCGTGCTGCGCCGAGCGGGGCACACCGAGGCGGCGGTCGATCTCGCCCGCCTGGCGGGGCTCGCCCCGGCCGGCGTGCTGTGCGAAATCCTGCACGAAGACGGCACGATGGCGCGGCTGCCGGAGTTGCAACGCTTCAAGGAAAAACATGGCCTGAAGCTTTGCACCATCGAAGCGCTCATCGCGTATCGGCGCACGCGCGAAAAGCTCGTCGAACGCATCGAAACCGTGAGCCTGCCGACCGACTTCGGAGATTTCCAACTTCACTTGTATCTCAACAAGCTCGACGACAAACACCACCTCGCCTTGGTGCGCGGCGAGATCGACCGCGCCACGCCGGTGCTCGTGCGGGTCCACAGCGAATGCCTCACCGGCGACGTGTTCGGCTCGCGCCGCTGCGACTGCGGCAACCAACTGCACGCCGCGCTCGAACAGATCGACGAAGCCGGCGCGGGCGTCCTGCTTTACCTCCGCCAGGAAGGCCGCGGCATCGGCCTGGCAGCGAAAATTCACGCTTACAAATTGCAGGAACAGGGACTCGATACCGTCGAGGCCAACGAAAAGCTCGGCTTCGCGCCCGACCTACGCGACTACGGACTCGGCGCGCAGATTTTGCTCGACCTCGGCGTCGGCAAATTCCGGTTTATGACGAACAATCCGCGCAAGGTCGTCGGCCTCGAAGGCTACGGCTTGGAGATGGTCGAACAGGTGCCGATTCACGCGCCGAGCAATCCGCACAACGAACGTTACCTGCGCACCAAACAGGCGAAACTCGGGCACCTGCTGGATTTGAAATAACCTGCCTCCGCCCCGGGACAGACTCGCGTCGCCATGCTCAAGGTCTTGCCCAACCGCCCGCGCATCATCGGCGGCAAGCGGGCGTTCGCGCTCGTCGTCAGCCAATACAACGCCGTGTATGTGCAGGGCCTCGTGGACCACGCGGCAAACGAAATCATGACGCTCATGCCCGCGGCCAATCTCGTGCTCCACCAAGTGCCCGGCGCGTTTGAAATCCCCATCGTCGTGCAGGAACTCGCCACCCGGCAGGACGGGCGGGTGGACGTGATCCTCGCGCTCGGCGTCATCATCCAGGGCGACACCGACCACGCCGAGCACCTCGGCCGCACGGTCACCGAAGCGCTCATGCAAATCTCCCTGCGCTCGCGTGTCCCCGTCATCCACCAGGTGCTCAGCGTGCGAGACGAAGCCCAGGCGCGGGTCCGTTGCCTCGAAGACAAATACAATCGCGGCACCGAAGCCGCGCGCACCGCCATCGCGATCAGCCAGTTGATGGCCGAGCTCAAAGCCGCCGCGGAGCCGTAACCGCTCCGTCGAAGACCACGCGCCGCAGGCGTTTAACATCGCGGCGAAAAAGATCGTCATGCGCGCCGCGCAAACCGGTCGAACGATGCTATCTTCCCGTCCCAAATTTTTAGCCAATGGGCAGACGACATGAAGGCCGCGAAGCGGCCGTGCAATTTTTAGTCTATTGCGACCTCAACCGCGGCGCCGGCCCGGACGAGGGCGCCGAAGCGTTTTGGGCGCTGCGCTCGCCCGCACCGAAAAAAGCGCGCGACTTCGCCCTCGAGCTCGCCCGCGGCGCGCTCGCGCAAAAGGGTGAGATCGACCGCCGCATTTCCGCCTACGCGCAAAACTACGAGCTGCACCGCCTCGCCGCCGTGGACCGCAACATCCTGCGCCTGGCGCTCTACGAGATGTTCTTTCGCGACGACATTCCGCCGATCGTCTCGATCAACGAAGCCATCGAGATCGCCAAGAAATACGGCACCGACGAGAGCGGCCGTTTCGTCAACGGCATCCTCGACCGTGCCAAGCTCGACCTCGACCGGCCGCTGCGCACGCCGCGGCCCGCGCCGGCAGCAGCGGAAGCGAGCGCAGACTGAGGCGTTGCGAGTTGCGGGTTGCGAGGAATCTGCCATTGGAGGGACGACTTCCTTTTATTTCGCGCGAGACGTAATAAATAGGTCCGAGGTGTAAGTCGTCCCTCCAAGTTCGCCCAGCCGCTGGCGCTCCTCCTCCGCAACCCGCAACCCGCAACGTTTCGCCTCGTCCCTATGGCCTTCGGCTTCCTCAAGAGCATCGTCGAGAAATTCACCGGCCGCCCGGTGGATTGGGACGACCTCGAAGAGTCGCTCATCCGTGCCGATCTCGGCGTGCCGCTGACGCTGAAAATCCTCGACATCCTCCAAACCCGCGAACGGGGCGGCCAGCGCATCACCGACCGCGACATCGCGGAGGTCACGCGCAACGAAGTGCTCGCTCTCCTCGCCCCGGCGAGCCTGCCGATTCGCCCCCTGCCCGATCGGCCGAAAGTCATCCTCATCATCGGCGTCAACGGCACCGGCAAGACGACCTCGACCGCGAAGCTGGCGCATTTTTTCAAACGCAACCGGCACAGCGTGCTGCTCGCCGCGGCCGACACGTTCCGCGCCGCGGCCATCGAACAGCTCGGCGTTTGGGCGGAGCGCATCGGCGTGGAAATGATCCGCGGCCAATACAATGCTGACCCGGCCGCGCTGTGCTACGACGCCTACACCGCGGCGGAAAACAAGAACATCGAATTCCTGATCTGCGACACCGCCGGCCGACTGCACAACCGCGCCAATCTCATGGCAGAATTGGGCAAGGTGATGCGCATCCTCGCGCGCCACGACGAGGGCGCACCGCACGAAAAACTCCTCGTCGTCGATGCCACCACCGGCTCGAACGCCGTCGCGCAGGCCAAGGAATTCCACGCCGCCGTCGGCCTCACCGGACTCATCGTCACCAAGCTCGACGGCAGCGGCAAAGGCGGCGTGCTCGTGGCGATCCAAAACGAGCTCGGCATTCCCACACGTTTCATCGGCACCGGCGAAACGCTCGACGACTTCGCGCCGTTCGACCGGCAGACCTTCGCCGACCGGGTGTTGTAACGCGCGCCCGCAGGCTCCGCTCGGGAACTCTCTGCGCGCGCTGACAGTGGGTCAGTTGGGATTTTTGGGTTGGGGTTTGGGGAGCACAGGCGTCTCGCCTGTCGGTTTCGGCGTCTCGCCGAAATCCCTTCGGCTTTGTTTGCTGGCAGCAAGGAAAAGGTGCCGGGCGGGGCCGCCCGCCACGACGGGCGGG
>CAXTRS010000099.1:0-1785 GCA_964246635.1 uncultured Chthoniobacterales bacterium
GTGACCGCCCTCCGAATCGCGGCGCGCAGAAAAACCAGAGGCGGTCACAGACCGCCGCTACAGTGCGTCATGTCCACCGCCCGCGAATACCTGATCGTGGACGGCCACTCGGTCATCTTCGCCTGGCCGGAGCTCCGCGGGCTCCACGCCCGCCGCACCGCCGCGGCGCGCGACGCACTCGTCAAGACACTCACCGACTACCAGGATCACAGCGGCGTGCGCGTCGTCGTGGTCTTCGATGGGCAAGGCGCCGGCAAACGTGCGAACGAGGCGACCGAGCCCGGCGGCATCCAAATTTTTTATGCCCCGGCCGGGCGCACCGCAGACGATTTTGTCGAACGCCTCGTCGCCAAATACGGTGCCACGCACCGGCTCACCGTCGCGACGCAGGACCGGCTGGTCGAGCAAACCGCACTCTCCTTCGGCGCGCAAAATTGCGTCTCCGCCGACAGCCTGCGCGACGTGATCGCCAGCACCGAACGCGACTTCGCCCGGCGACTGCGAGCGATTCAGAAAAAGTAGCGAGCGGTTCAGAATTACAGAGCGATCAAAAATTCCTCTGCGCTCAAACGGTTGACGATTTCTGTTTCCTGCTCCTTCCTTTCCGCTCCCCTCGTCATGGCCAAAGTCTCCATCCGCAACGTCTCGAAAATCTATCAGGACGACAAAAAGAAGGAGGCCGCGGCGGTCGTTCGTGACGTGTCCATTGAAGTCGAAGACCGCGAGTTTCTCGTGCTCGTCGGCCCGTCGGGCTGCGGCAAATCGACGACTTTGCGCATGGTCGCCGGGCTCGAAGACATCTCGCGCGGCGACATTTTCATCGGCGACCGCCGCGTCAACGACGTGCCGGCGAAAGACCGCGACATCGCGATGGTGTTTCAGAGCTACGCACTCTATCCGCACATGTCGGTCTTCGACAACATGGCGTTCGGCCTCAAGCTGCGAAAATACCCGAAGGCTGAGATCAAAAAGCGCGTCGGCGAAGCGGCGGCGATCCTTGGCATCGAAAGCCTCCTCGACCGCAAGCCGAAGCAACTCTCCGGCGGCCAGCGGCAGCGCGTCGCCGTCGGCCGCGCCATCGTGCGGCAACCGAAAGTTTTCCTCTTCGACGAGCCGCTCTCGAACCTCGACGCCAAGATGCGCGTGCAGATGCGCACGGAGATCACGAAGCTCCACCAGCGCTTGCAGGCGACGATGATCTACGTCACGCACGACCAGATCGAAGCGATGACGATGGGCACCCGCATTTGTGTCATGAAGGACGGCGAGGTGCAGCAGATCGACGCGCCGCTCACGCTTTACCACGAGCCCGCGAATCTTTTCGTCGCCGGTTTTCTCGGCAGCCCGCCGATGAACTTCATTCACGGCCGGCTTTCGGCCGACAACGAGGGGCGTTTGGTTTTCAAAGAAAACGACGGCGTGATTCAGTGCCGCTTCGCCGAGAACGAGCGGCCGGCGCTGAAGAGTTTCATCGGCAAAGAAGTCGTCCTCGGCGTGCGCCCGGAGGACATCGAATTCCGGCAGGGCGCCGCTCCCGTTCCTCGAAAAGCACAGCAGCCCGACGGTCAGTTCCAAGCCATCGTGGACATCGTTGAGCCAATGGGCGCGGAGACAAATTTTTATCTGCAAACCGGCAATCACACGGTCGTCAGCCGCAGCCAAGCGAGCGTCGATCAGCGCGAAGTCGGCCACCGGTTGCAGTTCGCGATCAATCTCGCCAAAGCGCACGTTTTCGATCCCGACACGACACGGCGAATCGCGTAGTCGTTGGACGAAACCGCGCCC
>CAXTRS010000099.1:1795-13638 GCA_964246635.1 uncultured Chthoniobacterales bacterium
GGTTTCGCTTTATTATGCCGCGTCTACCGCCGGGCCGCGATTCCCTCCAAATGTGGGCTACGAGCGATTCAGGATAGTGACCAGCCCTTTGCTGGGTTCTACGCGGAGTTCGTCGCCAGTGCGGATGAGCCGTGTCACGTCACCCTCGAAGCGGTCCACCATCGCCAGCTCTCCGAACGCGGCGCCCTGAGCCAGAATGGTGTTCACCCGGTTGAATACAAACGCTTTCGGCGTCACGCCGCGCGCCGCCATTTCGTGCAGCATCCACGCCGACGCCACACCGCCCTTCGCGGTTTTCAGCACGAGGATTTTGTCAACGTAACTTTGCCCGTGGAGCTTGTGTGCGGGACGTGAGAAGACGCCCGCTTTGCGGTCGAGATCGTAGCGCGCGCTGAAGTTGTCGTCGGCGACGAGCGCGACGCCGGTGACATCGGGGCCGATCCCTTTGTGGCAACGAAGCACAATAGCCATAAATGGGTCTCAGATGATCTTCCCGGCAACGGCGCAATCGACGCAGTGCTCCATGCTCGAAAGCGTCGGCTGGTAGCCGTAGCCGCCGATAATGTTGACGAGTTTGGCGGAGTTCGTCATGAGCCGTTTCCAGCCATTCGCCTCGGCCATTTCGCGCGCGTAGCTCTGATAAAAACAAACGCCCGAGAGCACCAGCGCGCCGGAGGCTTCGATGCGCTCGGTGAGGCCCATGCGGTCGGCAGCAAAATTAATCTCCGGCGACGTTGCGGCGAGCAGCGCGGTCTGCGCGTGGACGCGCTTGCCGTCGAGCAGCGCGGCCACTTTTTCCATTTCGAGCAACGAAAGCTGGGGCGCCGCAAACACGACAACATCGACCTTCTCGTCCTGCCCGGCGTAGATGCCGTAGAACTTCTCAAAGTCTTCCGCGCCGATCACGGTCGGCTCCGGAGTGCTGCCACTCTCAAAAGCATCTTCAATCGTGGCAGCCTCCGGCGTGCAGCCTGGGATGTGAAACAGCGCGACCGACCCAAAGCTGGCCATCGCCGCGCCGAAGTGCTTCAAGTCGTCCGAAGTCGGCTGCTGCTCAGTCCCGAGAACGACCGGCACTTCCCAATAGCTGTTGGTGTGCTGGCCGATGATTCCGCCGAGCGCCCCCCAATCGCTCAAACCCCTCGGCTCGTGGTCCAATATGAAGTATTTTGTGCCCCAGCGATGGCGTTGAAGGTGATAGCCGTAGCGCGGCGTGCGCCCGGTCAGCCCCGCGCTCAGCGCGCTCGGCCCGCCCTCGAAATTGCTGCGCGCGCCGAGCACACTGTTGGAATAAATCACCACGCCGGTGTCGCCGAACGCGAGGTGCTCGCCGCGCACCGGCGGCAGGATCGTCTGGTAATTGATGCACGTGTCCGTCATCAACACGCCGAGCGCGCGGAACGCCGCGACCGCGCGCGCTTCGATCTCCGCCATCGCGTCGGTTTGCTTCAACTTCCGATACTTCTTCGGGTCGAGTCCGCGCGGGTCCGTGATTGTCGAAATCCGCACTCGGCGCTCGGCTTCGGGCGCGCGAGCGAGGTCTTCGAGAAACGCGACGCCCGCCTCGCCGAGCGACTCCGTGTCCGCCATGATGTGCGCCTGACCCACGGGCACGAGGTCTTCGGCGTCAAAAAATTCGCCCACCGCGATCTGGTGCCGAATCGCCCATTGCCGCACCCGGCCGAATTCGCCGGCGAGCATCGCTTTTTCTTCGTCGTTGAGCTTCATCGCCGTGGAAAAAACAGCATCTCGAATTAACTGCCGGATAAATTCTGAATTTCCGGAAACGCCAGTTCCTTCCAACTCGCCGGCTTGTTTTTGATCAGGCCCACTTTCGCCATGAAATCGGCATACCACATGACCTTTTGCGGCGTCAGCGAATAGACCACGTCCGGGTCGGCAAGAATGCCCTCGACTTCGGCCTGACTCATCTTCGAGTTGTCGAGCTTGATGAAAATTTTCGCCGTCTCCGCGCTGTGTTCATTGATGAATTTCGTCGCTTCCTCGAGCGCCTTCATCAACGCTCGGACCGTCTTGGGATTCTCGTCGTGAAACCGGCTCGAACCCCAGACCAGACTGAACGTCGAAGGCCCATCCGTGAGGTCGTAGGACGTGACGACGGTGTGGATGCCGGGATTCTGCAGCTCGATCGTTTGAAACGGAAGCGTGGCGAAGTGGCCGGTCACAATGTCCTTGCCCGAAAGCAGGGCCACCAGCGCGTCGGGATGACTGAACGGCACCTGGAGATTGTCGAAAAAATTGCGCTTGTCGGATCCGAGATATTTCTCCGCCGCCATGCCCAGCAGCACGGCGTGCAACGAGGTCTTCACGCTGGGCACTGCGATCCGGTCGGCACTGGTGAAATCTTTCACCGCTTTGATGTGCGGCTTGTTCGTGTTGAGCCGCATGTTCTGCATGTTCAGCGCGCAGAGCATCTTCACGTCCAGATTTCCCTTCGTGCGATCCCAGAGATTCAAAAACGGCGGCGGAGCGGCGCTGACGAAGTCGAGGTTCCCGGCGAGAATGCTGTCGTTCAACGTCGCCGGACTGCCGATGCCCTTGTAGGAAACCGCGAGGTCACCGAGACCTTCTGCCTTCGCGTATTTTTCCACCAGTTTCTGATCCTCCATCACGTAAAACTGGAGGTAGCCAAGTCCCAGCTGCCGGCCGAGGCGCAGCTCCTTCGTTTCTGCTTGCGCGGAAGCTGGAGCGAGCGTCGCCAACAGAAACATTGCCCAAACGAGACAGATGAGATGGCGCGCTAATTTCATGGGGGGAACGCCGAGTTGACCAGAAGGCCCTCGCCAGCGCGAGCAAATGCTACGGCATTTGCCATTCCCGGTCCCACCGGCCCTTGCGCCAGCACGCCTTCCGCGCTAAGTTTTCCGCCTCTCAGTAAAACGGGGGCGCACTGGCTTCGACTCACGGTCGGAAGCGCGGGCGGCATGTCGAGGACGACTCGTTGGCCTCGTAAAAAAACGGGTCAAAAACAAATAAACGCAGATCGCAACGATCTCGTCCTTGCGGCTTAATTGACCGCAGGCATTCCCGGCTGGACGCCTGCTACGGCTGGGAGTGACGACAGCAGGCTGGCCTTAGCGGCGGGGTGACCGCGCCGCGGGCGAGAAAATTTCGTGGCCACTCGGACGCGTGTTCGTCGCCGTTGACCATCGCACGTCTTAAACCCGACAACGGCTAAACATGTAGAAGTCTGTGCGGACAGCCGCGAGGACAGGGGTTCGACTCCCCTCGCCTCCAGTTTCCTCAGCGAGAGGGACTTACGAAGGCAGCAGACAGTGAATGAGAACGGAAGTGAGAACAAGTCCGCATTTGTGCAGCGTTGTCCGTTGACGGTTGCGGGCGGGTGGTTGGCAGAATTTCGGCAGGCACTTTCACCTTCCCCGCAATGAAAGTCTTCCTCAGTTGGTCCGGCGCAAAGAGCAAGGCGACGGCCGAAGTTCTGGCGATCTGGTTGCCCCAAGTGATCCAAGCCGTCGAGCCGTGGTTTTCGCCAGAGGACATCGAGCGGGGCGCCCGTTGGCAGGACGAAGTCGGCCGTCTCCTTGAGGAAGCCAAGATTGGGATAATCTGTCTGGCACGAGAAAATCTTTCCGCGCCGTGGATCCTGTTTGAGGCAGGGGCCCTCTCCAAGACGAAGGAGGCCCGCGTCTGCACGTGCCTGTTGGATCTCGCACCCGGCGACGTTGAATACCCGCTGGCTCAGTTCCAGCACACGCAGGCGAACAAAGACGACGTTCACCGGCTTGTTGGCACCATCAACGCGAAGCTACAGGAGGCCGGCGAAAAGCCGCTCCCGCCGGAGAGGCTTACCGCAATCTTTGAGAGATTCTGGCCGGACCTTGAGGCGAGGCTCGAAGCCACTCGGCTGATCGATGATTCGGTTACTGAGCCGAAGCGTTCTACCGATGATAGAATTTCCGAGATTCTTGATACCGTCCGCGCGATACACAACAGGCAGACGTTAGAGGCACTGGAGGCAAACGATGCGAAGGTCCGCAACGCTATGGATCGACTGACCCTTGGTAAGGGCCAGGTTTATGGCACAGACTAACGGATTAAGTGGATTGAGGAACTTGCTGCTCAGTTGGGGACTGCGGCTACGGACGAAGTTCGTCGTTTGCTGAAGGAGGAACACCTGCACAGAAAAATGATCGAATCGAAGCTTTCAGGCTCATCAGAGTCCCCGCCCTCTGAACAAAATTAACGTGTGAGCGCAACCATGCACGAGGATCCTCACCGTCCACGAGTAACAGTGGGACCGCGTGTCGCTTCCCCTTGCCGAGCTTGGGTAATCAGAGCGCGTGTCGCGCTTTTCGAAAAAACGCCGCGGCGCCGGAGCAATCTGTCTGCACCGCGAGCAAAAAAGCGAAAATCTCCGCAAAGCGGAAAACAGCCCGTCACCCCGTCACCCTCTCGCCGCGGGGAAAAGGCGTGGGGCAGAAGGGCTGACGGCCTCCGGGCGTCCTGCGCCGCAAGCGCGTGGGGCGACTGCAGCGAAGCGATTTTATGTTGCCTGCGAAAGGTAACCCGTTTTTAGGCTTCACACGGTGGAAATTCAATCATAGGTTAGGCCCCAGTCGCCCGTGCCATGAATCAAGACATAATCGTTCAGGCGCTTGGCAAGCACCTTGATGCGTTACAAACAATTCTTAACTCGATTATTCTGCTGGCTGCCGCCACTGCGTGGGCCGGTATCAGCCGCCAGCAGGAGATCGAAGCGCTAAAGATCAAATTTCAGCGGCGGCATGCGTTTTTCGCAGCATCCGGTTTATATCTGATCGCAAATATAATTGTCCTGATTTTATTTCTACGTATCGGCGACCTTTTTGCATTGGTAGATAACGCCCATCTTATTGCAGGGGTTTCTACACTCGCAACGCATGCTTGGATTCTGAATCCTTTCGGTTATTTCGGGTCCTCTGCGCTAGGTAGATTCCATTCTGGCGAAGGCTTTGGTTTACTCATCGTGACATGGTGGCTATGCAACGCCTCGCTCTATACGCTAGTTGACAAGAAGCGCTCGTTTGCCTCACAAGTGCTTATAGCTGTTTTCCTTGCCGTTGGACTCTTATCCATGCTGGCAGTGGAGCGAGATTACATGATCATTCTTACTCGCATCCAACATGAGGCTACGCTAACCCAACAACTTAAGAGCACCGTCTTGGAACGGACTGTAGGGACGTTTCTTGGTATTGGCGTCGGTAGCCTCGCCTTTAATGTTATTAGCCGACTACATGAACGGTGGATACAGGATGCCTAACCCGCCAGCGTAGCGAATCACTCCTCTCGCGTCCCCTGACACCTTTTCGCTCAGGCCGCACCGCCCAGCGCCCGCCTAATCACCTCAGCCAGCTCTGCCTTGTTCAGCGCACGATAGCTCCGCAGCCGCAGCTCGATCACCTCGCGGCGGGCGCTGGCGAAGGAGATCCACCAGCTGGTCGATGCACGCATCAATCAGCGCTTCACGGATGCGCGTCTCTAGTGAAAGGGAGCAGCATGAACGAGTCCGGATGTTGATTGTTCTGGCTTGTGCGCGAAGTTAGAACCCAACAAACTCAGCCTTGTGTCTGAGATATTATTCAAATTTTGTTCCGGTCAGAGCGCGGTCAAGATTCTAAAGGGAAACTCCATCTTCATCACAAGTCTGCTGGATTTGAACGACCCCTTCGAGATGCGGCCCGCGTGGACGAACGAACATCGTAAGCGAAATCAGCAGGACGAGCAGATACGCAACGAGGTGACGCGCGGCCTGCCCGTTATCATGGCGCAGGGTGACGGGTGGCGGCCATTGGGACCACTCCCTGATATGCCGCCCTCTGTTCAGGTGGATGTCAACAATCAAAGGGGGATTGCCGACCATTTCAACGAGCAGGTTTTTGCTGAACTCCACGAGCGCTTTCGTGTGCTCAGCTTGGTTCGCTCGTTACCCGGCTTCGGTGTCGAACCGGAGGAGCCTGATGATCGCACGATCTTGATGTGGTCGCATTACGCCGACCAATTTCAAGGTGTTTGCCTTGGGTTGGATCCTACCAAGTTCGACAATGGGATCACCCAAGGTGGTTATGTAGTGCAATATCCTACGGAGCGACAAAGCCTGCCAGAGTTTTACTACGATACATTTCATGCGCTATTTCCTAAATATCCCGAAGACCCAAGGTATCCGTATGATCCAGCATCAAAGCTGTTATTGTCACCTGTGGATCACCATGCGCTACGCAGACACCGTTTCATCGAGCTGTTGCGGTATAAATCCCCGGCTTGGGAGCATGAGAATGAGCTCCGAATGCTCTACGAGCTAGATAGGCAGAGCACTTTGAATGGTCATCGTCCTATCTTGATGCCTTGCCCTGACTGCCAACTGCGCTGCAAAGAGATCGAAGAGTGCAAATACCCATGTTACCGGGACACGATTGAACTCCCCCCCGAATCAATTCGCGCAATTATCTTTGGCACGGAATGCACACTCCGCACGGTGGACGCTATCTTTTCTGTCCTTGAGGACGCTCGATATGCGAATGTCGAAACTTACTGGTCTGACCTTCACTCCTCGAAGTATGCAATTCACTATGTAAAAGACGAGCGCAACGATCTCAAAACACTCCTGCGCGCGCATTCACACCGAATAGCCCGCTCAAAGGGCCATGTTCGGCACGGCCCCGGCGATAAGTTGATAGCGCTGCATTCTCCCAAGGGGATGACATACTGTTCACCAAACCAAAATCCCGCCGCGGAATAGGACCGCAGTGGGGCTGGCTGGCGCTGGCGTGTCTTATCGTCGCTCGCGCTCCCACGTCCTCATTGGCCGATAGTCGATGAGAGGCTCGCCGGTTTGCAGGCTCTCGGAGGGTCAGCTCTGGAATTTCGCTCTTTTTTCGCGATGGACTTGGCTACGTCAGCCATCCGAGTTTAATCTCCTTCTTGAGCGCCTTGAACGCCGGGACATCGGTTACCAGTCCGGTTTTGCGTTCATTTGCCAGGGCGGCGAAGGCGTCAGTAAGACTCAGTCGATTGGGAGCGCGGGCAACTCGCGGGCGATTTCCTTCCAGCGGTTGGCGCCCTCTTTGCGGACGCGGTATTTCACCTCGGCGTAGTTCACCTCGGTCATGTGCAGCGGTTCGTCGCGGACGCCAGCGCTCTCTAGCAGCGCGGCGACTTTTTCGTCGCCGGCCTCACCGTGCAAGAAGGCGAGCAGCGCGGAGCTGTCGAGGACGACGCGTGCTGCTGCGCTCATACTTCGCTTCCTCGATCGCCTTTTCCTCAACTACGTGCTCGGTCCAGTCATCAGTGAGTGATCTATCCCACGGTTTGCGTTTCAGGATGCCCCGCAGGCGTGAGATGGCGTGTTTCGTCACCGGCTTGAGCAGGATGCCCTCGGGGGTGGACTGAACGACCGCGCGCGTGCTATTTTCGATATGGAACTCGCGCCGCAGCTACGCGGGAATGACGATCTGGCCCTTCGTGGTAAACCAGACGGAATCGGATTTTGATTTCAGACTCACGCAGAAAGTCTTACTTTTTTCAAAAGTCTGTCAATTCACTTTTTGACGGACTTCTGATGGAAGTCTGTGATGACGACCACGGGGATAGGGGCTCGACTCCACTCGCCTCCAAGCGGATGCGCAGGCACGATAGTGAGCAGATGCAACCGGTGGCCGATCTTCGCTGGGCCAGGAGATGCCTCGGCGCTTTGCTGCTGCTCGCGGCAAGTTCCTTTCGAGTCGAGGCGGCGTGGCCTGATTTCTACGTCGCTACCAGCGCGGAGGTGCGGCCTTTGGCGCCGGGGGGATTGATCCGATCGCAGCCGATCGACGGCGCCCCGAGAGGTGCGAAAGCTTATCGGGTGCTCTATCGCTCGACCGGGCTGCAAGGCGAACCCATTGCCGTTTCCGGCGTGGTCATCATCCCGGTGGGTCCGGCGCCAGCCGGAGGGCGTCCGATTGTGGCTTGGGCGCACCCGACAACCGGCGTGGTTGACCGGTGCGCTCCCTCGCGAGCAAGGGTTTTGTTCCGTTCGATCCAAGGTTTGGACGACATGCTCGAACGCGGGTTTGTGGTAGCGGCGACCGATTACCCGGGTCTGGGCACCCCGGGGCCGCACCCTTATCTCGTCGGGATCAGCGAAGGCCGGGCGGTGCTCGACTCGGTGCGCGCCGCGCGGCTCGTTCCGAATGCGAGCGCGGGTGAACGGTTTGCGGTCTGGGGCCATTCGCAGGGCGGACAGGCCGCGCTTTTTGCCGGCATCCTGGCGAAGAGCTACGCGCCGGAGTTGCGTCTGGTCGGCGTCGCCGCGGCGGCGCCGGCGCCCGAACTGGCTACTTTGCTCAGCGAGGACATTGACACCTCGGGCGGAAAGAACCTGACGGCCATGACGCTCTGGTCGTGGTCGCGCGTTTATGGCGCGCCGATGACACGCGTTGTCACCCCCGAGGCGCTGCCCGTGATCGAGCATCTTGCCAACCTTTGCATCGAGCGATTCTTCGACATTTTTACCCGTCGCGGTCCGTCGCGCGCGCTCGATCGGAGCTTTCTCCGCGTGAACAATTTCTCCGACAAAGAGCCGTGGCGCAGCCTGCTCGCGCGCAACACGCCCGGCACGCTGCCGCCCGACATCCCGATCTTCCTCGCCCAGGGAATGAAAGACAATCTCGTGCGGCCGCAGGTCACGCTCGATTATCGAGCGAAGCTGTGTCGCGCCGGCAGCGCGGTGCAGCTCCACTTGATGCCCGGTGAGGGGCACGCCTTCATTGCGCGCCGGAGCGCAGGCGTCGCCGTCAGCTGGATGGCAGACCGGTTTGCCATGAAACCTGCTCCCAATGACTGCCGTTCAGCGCCATAACGCGCGCTCCTGCTCCGACCTTATGACTCGAAAACCCGACAAAAACGCCTTCCGTGCAAGTCCACGCTGGTGGGCGGCAGCTCCCACTTTTCTCCTTGCGGTTGCCCTCCCGTGCATCAGCCTTGCGCAGTCTCCATCGACTTCTCCCGCTTACCCGCAGCGTTGGGAGTATCGGGTCGTGCTGCTCGGCGCCATCGAGGGCACCAATCAACCCTACGGAGCGATCCGGGAAGGCGAGGCCGCCTTGACGAAACCCTTCGAGGAGGGTCTCGCCAAATTTGGCCACGATGGCTGGGAGTTGGTGTCCATCGACGTGCTGCAAGGCAACAAAATCGCGATCTTCAAACGCCCAAGCACCACGCCAGCGCGCTGAGCGAGCACCCTGCTTTTTTCAGCCTCACCGGTGCCGGCCGAACGCACCGCGCCGTGACGCAGCCAGCGTCAGCTTGGACGGACGTCTTTTTTCCGGCACGCCGTCACGACCAGGCGGCAGCCAAAAGGCTTGGGACAGCGGCAATTCCAAGGCGGAATGGTCGGCGGGGCGTCCACGCTGAAGATCGCGCCATCCATTGCCGCGCAGATCGGGCAATCCCGGCCATCGCGCGCGGCAGAAACCTGGATGTGACGAAAGCCCGCGGATCGGAGATGCGCGATGGCTTCCTGGGCGTGGCGGCGCTCGATGCGCCGGGTGCGGGGAATGAGACGGGTTTTTAACAGCGGGCCGTTCATAAGTTGAACGAGTAAAGGGAGCAACCCACACACCAATCCCCTTGTTTTTGGGCTCCCTTGTGTGACCCAAGGCGCGGCTCACCCGCGGCAAGGCAGGCCGGGCTTTTTTTACCAGAAGGAAGCGGCCTGTGACCGCGAGACCAGGGACCACGAGACATGAAGCTACCCGGGGGTCGGCTCTGAAATTTCGCTCTTTTCTTTCAGCCAATCTTTGGAACCGAGCGACATCAAAGAGATGAGCGAGATTCTTGAGTTGAACTTCGGACCGCTGGCCACCGCACCCTGCTTTTCCAAGCAGGTTTATTCCTGAACGGCTGCCGCGCGCGCGTTGACGTCCTTTGCGTCTTCCCTACTCCCGACACAGACGCGATCTGCAGCCTTTAAGGTCACAAATTGTGACCTTAAACTCCCCATCGACGGTTTCTCCCGCCTTGTTTTCAAGGCTTGAACCCGATCTCCGGCTTTGAGGGTTCTGGCGGCGGTGGCGGCGGATCGAGGAGCAGCATCACGCGACGCAGGACTTCGACGATGGCGGTCTCGTGGAGGTCCAACCGCTCGGTCAGCCGCTTTTCCAACTCGGCGAGTTCGCGGGCGAGCTGGCGGTCGCCAGAGAGCAGGCTGCGCATTCGCACAAAGGCGCGCACCACGAAGACGCTCATCTGCGCGGCGCGCGGACTATTGAGCACATTGGCCGCCATCATTGCGCCGTGTTCGGTGAAGGCGTAGGGCAAGGCGCGTCGAATGCCACCCCATCTTGAAGTGCCAATTTGGCATTTCAAGATGGCAAACTCCTGCCGCGTAAGTAGAAACACGAAATCAACTGGGAATTTTTCTGCGTTTCGCTTGACCGCTCGATTCAAGGCTCCCGTCTCCACTCCGTAGAGTGCGGCAAGGTCGGCGGCGAGGATGACTCTCTGGCCACGAACCGTGAGAATCTGCGCGTCGATCAGCGCGAGCGCTTCGGCGTCGGAATTCGGTGGCGTCGTCTGATTCGGGCTTGTTGTTCAACCCCGTGCGCCTTGCTCTCAGCCCTTCTCCTGCCGTCGCAGTCCCAGGTAAGCGGCGACAAAAGAGACCGCGCCCCAGCCGAAGAGCTTGATGGCAGCCCAGATGCCGGGCCAAGGCTGGCGGAAAACGGTTTCAGTGTCCTCGGGTGTCACCCACGGGATCGGCCGTTCGTTCTGCTCGCGTTCGTCGATGTCGCCTTCGGGTTTTTTGTAGTGGCGGTCGAGTTGGATCGCCAGGTTGTAATATGCGTTTTGATGGTCGGCCACGAAGGAGCCATCGACGCGGCGTTTCCAATACAGGCTTTCGTCCATGATGATCTGCGCGGCGTAGCTCGGCACGATCTGCGCGGCGGTCCAGACGCGGTCGGTCATTTCTTTAGCCGGCACGACGGCGCCGGAGAAAATGATCTGCGGGATCAAGACTAAAGGGACGACCATCACGGCCTGGAGCGGTGTGCGGCTGACCGCGGAAATGACCAACCCGATGCCGACTCCGGCGAAGGCGATGCCGGCGAGGGAAAGGAGTTGCCAGGGGATTGAGCCTTCAAAGGCTTTCTCGAGCGTCGCGGGGAAGTAGGTGCCGTAAAGCCGCAGCAGAAGATAGAGCGCCCAGCCCTGGCAAATCGTGATGCCCGTGACCATCAGGAACTTGCTCATCAAGTAGGTGCCGCGGCCGAGGCCGACCATGTGTTCGCGCCGGTAGATGGACAGCTCGCGCACGATTTCCTGCGCGGCGTTCGAGCAGCCGAACCAGAGCGTCGCGAGATAGGCGAAGAAAAGGTTCAGCGAGGTCGGCTGGAAGGACTCCAGCTTGGGTTGGTTCGCGATCCAGGAAACGAGCGCCGCGATGACGAGCGGCTGGCCAAAAAGGATGAGGAAATTTTTCCAATCGGCGCTCAGGATAGTCCACTGCCGGACCAGCAACGTGCCGAGGCCGGACTGGCGCGATTTGCGTTTAACCCGCAGCGGCTGCTGGGACTGCGTCTGCTGTTGCGCGAGAAAGGCCGCGTCGTCGAGCGGCGGAGCCGGCGGCACCTGCGCGCCGCTGGGAAAGGGGTAGCGCACGAGCCGCTGGTGCCACTCGGTCGCGGGGCGTTCTTCGAGCCGGTCGTAAAGCTGGTTGAGCCGCTGAATGCCGAAGTGCTCGCGGGCCTGCGCGCTGTTGCCGGCGAAGACCAGCCGGCCGCTGGCGATCACGAAAATGCGGTCGGTGAGATACACGTTTTCCATCACGTGCGTCGTGCAGATCA
>CAXTRS010000100.1:0-13631 GCA_964246635.1 uncultured Chthoniobacterales bacterium
GCCTTTACCCGCTCACCGACCTCCTCGCGCGCCAGGGAGTGCTCCGCTGGCAGGCGGGCATCGCCTGCGCGCTGCTCCTGCTTGGCGGCGTGGTCGTCAGCCATTTTCTTTCCGGCCGGCTTTCCCAGCCGGTGGAAAAGCTCGCGGTCGATTCGGAAGAGAATCGCACCCAGCGTGTGCGCGCCGAAGCAGCGCTGGAGCTCACGAGCGTCGAGCTGCAGCGCGCCGCCCGTTTTTCCGCCGACGCTTCCCACCAGCTCAAGACGCCGATCACCGTGTTGCGTGCGGGTTTGGAGGAACTGCTTGCGCAGGAAAACCTGTCGCCCGAAGCCAGCGACGAAGTCTCCGCGCTCGTGCATCAAACCTTCCGGCTCACCAGCATCGTCGAAGACCTGCTCCTCCTTTCCCGCCTCGACGCCGGCCGGCTCAAGCTCGACCTGCGCCCGGTGAATCTCACGCAACTCATCGAGGCGCTGCTCGACGATCTGGCCGCCGTCCCCGCCGGGATCGAGCTCGACACCGAGACCGAAATTCCGTCCGCGCTGCACATCGCCGGCGAGAAGCGTTACACCGAGTTGATCCTGCAAAATCTGTTGGAAAATGCGCGCAAATACAATCTGCCCGACGGCTGCATCCGCGTCACCGCCGAGGAGAAAGAGGGCTGGGTGCTGGTGTCGGTTTGCAACAAAGGCCGGCCGATCCCGCCGGACGTGCAGTCGCACATTTTCGAGCGCTTTCACCGCGGCTCGGCTGGCGAGAATATTCCCGGTCATGGGTTGGGGTTGAACCTCGCGCGCGAGCTGGCGCGCATCCACGGTGGCGACCTGCGGCTGGCGCGTTCGGATGAAGAGTGGACGGAGTTCGAGGTGCGATTCCGTCCTGCCGCGGCCGCTGCGGCGGCCAACCGGCCCGCTGACGGCGCTATTCTGCAAACGACGACAACCCCATGAACACGTCGTCCCTGCCGTTGCGGGCATTTTGTTTTTGTCTCGCGGCGGCGGCGGTGTTTGTGGCGGTGCCGACGCGTGCGGCGGAAGACGTGCTCGCCCGCGTGGACGAAGCCATCGACCGCGTGGATCGGGCGCTGACAATCACCGCCTTCGACGACCGCGTGCGCGTGCGGCTCAGCGGCACCATCGACCTCGAGTATTACAATTTCCCGCAGCTCCCGACGTATCTGATCGACGCGAACGGGCACAATCTTTTTGCCCCGCGCTTCACCTTCTTTCTCGACGCGCAGGTCGGCTCCCAATTTTACCTTTTCGTGCAGTCGCGCATCGACCGCGGCTTTGACCCGGCGGACGACGCCGTGCGCATGCGGCTCGACGAAATCGCGCTGCGCTGGACGCCGTGGGAAGACGGACGCTTCAACCTCCAGATTGGCAAGTTCGCCACGGTGGTCGGCAACTGGGTCGAGCGGCACCTTTCGTGGGACAACCCGTTCATCAACGCGCCGCTGGTTTATGAAAACGTCACGCAGATCGAGGACAAAGCGGCGCCGCGCGATGCGTTCGAATTTGCCGGCGGCGGCATCGACGAAAAATACGAGCACAACCCGGTAATCTGGGGGCCGGTCTATGCGACCGGTGTCGCGGTTTCCGGGCGAGTGAAGGAGTTTTCCTACGCAGCCGAACTGAAAAATTCTTCGATCTCTTCACGTCCGCAGACCTGGGATTCGACGGACATCGATTTCCGTCATCCCACGTTCAGCACGCGTCTCGGCTACAAGCCGAATCAGGCGTGGAACTTTGGCCTGTCGTTCAGCGAAGGCACCTATTTCCGGTCCGAGGCGGAGCGGACCCTGCCGCGGGGAAGAGGTATTGGCGATTACCGCGAGTTCCTGCTCGGCCAGGACATTTATTACGCGCGGCACAAGCTACAGATTTGGGCGGAATTTTTCGAGGCGCGCTTCGAGGTGCCGCGCGTCGGCAACGCCGATACGTTTTCATATTACATCGAGGCGCGCTACAAGTTCACGCCGCAGTTTTTCGGCGCGTTGCGCTGGAACCAGCAGCTTTTCGCCGACGTGCCCGACGGCACGGGCGGCCGCTCGCTATGGGGCTTCGACCTGTGGCGGCTGGACAGCGCCCTTGGCTTCCGTTTCACGCCGCACACGCAAGTGAAATTCCAATACAGCTTCGAGCAGGAGACGAATGGCCGGCGGGATGCGCGCCACACGTTCGGCGCGCAGTTTACGGTGCGGTATTAGAAGAAAGTGGTTGCTCTGATTGATCGCTGCCGGGTCGAGTCAAGATAGTGACAGCGTCCCTCAATCGAGCTAGCCCCAGCAGGGGCGCAAGAACCGTAGCCCACGGCGTGAGCCGTGGGTCTTAGTCAAGAAGAGGATCAAGCCCCATAGGGGCGTAAGAAGGAGGGCGTGGCCGGCGCGCTGATCCACGCAGATGTTCTTACGCCCCTGTCGGGGCTCGGATGTTTTTTATCCCATCCCCACGGCTGACGCCGTGGGCTAGGGTTCTGTCGCCCCTGCCGGGGCTGAGAAATGGGCGGGCTCAAACGAGGGACGCTCTAAGGCTTGCCCAAGCTGTCCACGGCAACGTCCAAGGGTGGAACTTTTTCCCAACCTCGAAAATCGAAATGCCACCACTCAAAAGGGTAAGGAACGAAGCCCTCGCGCGACAGCGTCCGCTCCAGAATCCGGCGGTTGCGTTGTGCCGCTGGCGCGATGCCGGCCGTGGCGTCGCGGTGCGCGCGTTCGCTGAAATCATCGAAGTCTGTGGGCATCGGCAACTCCTGCCCGCGCCGGTCCACAAGCGTGACATCGACCGCGGTGCCGCGCGTGTGGCGGCCGGCGTTTTTCGCGGGGTCGGAGACATAGCGGTCGTCGTGGATCAGATCCCACATCTGTTGTTGGACACGCAGGGGTCGGTAAGCGTCGAAGATTTTCAAGCCGAGACCGCGGGTGCGCAGAGTGCGTTGCGCGCGCCGGAGCGCCAAGGCGGCGTCGCGCCGCAGCCACGCGTCGGTGCCGGCCGGGTAGAGCGCCTGACCGGTGAAGTTGTTCGCCGTCGCGTAGCGCAAGTCGAAGCGCAGCGTCGGGTCGAACGTGCGCAAGTTCACCAGCGCGCGGGCAGCGGGACCTCGCGGGCAGCGATGGTGGCAGCGTGGCAGTAGCCTGCGACCACGCGCTGCTGCCGCCGCACGTCCATAAGGCGCAAAGCAGCAGCGCCAAGCAGCATCGGCCCGCCTCCATCACGCTATTTCTTGACCGTGAACGGTGCGGAATACTCCGTCGTTTCCCACATCATTTTCAGCACGCCGCCAGAGGAATTCTTCTCAACTGCCATCGTAAATTGATCGACTGGTTTTTCGAGCGCCGTCTTCTTCAGATCAACCCGCGCGAGGTCCTCTTTTTCGTCATATTTCGTGCCCCATTGTCCGGTCTGCTTGTTGACGATCAGCTTCGCGCCGCCGCCTTCCTCGGGCAGCGTGAACAGCGAATAGCTGCCGGCGGGAATTGTCGTCGCGCTGCCGCCAAACTGGATCGGAGCCGAGGTCGTCAACGTCGTGGCTTCGTTCGCGCCGGTGCGCCAGACTTTGCCGTAAGGGACCAGGCCGCCCCAGATTTTGCGCGTCTCGCCGCTCTTCGGGTCTTTGGAAAAGGGGCGGCCGTAAACGATCTTGATCCCGGCGCCGTCAACGTCCGCGCTGACGGTCTCCTGCGGGCTGACCCGCGTGGGCGGCGAATTTTGACCCAGCAACGGGAATGTAGCGCCGGCGGCTGCGAACAGGGCTGCGACGAGAACGAGGCGGAAGCGGAAGGGTTTGTTCATGGTAAAAATAGGATTCGTTTTCCGCGTCCGCTTAGACCGCTTCCCGCTAAGGAGCGAGAAACCCTGCTCTAAGCCACCGGTTGCGGCGTTGTCGCCGGGGTGGCCGGCTTCGCCGGCTTCGCCGCGTCGTCGGGCGCGCTCTTTTTTCCGCCGCGCTCCGCCAGTTTCTCGACGATGTAATAGGTTACCGGAATCAGGAAAATGGCGATGAGCGTGGCGGCCAACATGCCGCCGATGACCGTGGTGCCCATGACACGGCGCGCCACCGCGCCGGAGCCGGTCGCGCGCCAGAGCGGCACGCAGCCGAGGATGAACGCAAAGCTCGTCATGATGATCGGCCGCAGCCGCAGGCGCGCGCCTTCGAGCGCGGCGTCGAGCAGCGGCTTGCCGGCGTCGCGCTGAAGCTTGGCGAACTCGACGATGAGGATCGCGTTTTTCGCCGCGAGGCCGATGAGCATGACGAGACCGATCTGCGCATAGACGTTGTTTTCCATCGTGCGCCCCCACAACGCGAAGAACGCGCCGAACACCGCGATTGGCGTGCCGAGCAATACACTGAAGGGCAAGGCCCAGCTTTCATACAGCGCGGCGAGAATAAGGAAAACAAAGAGCAGCGACATGCCGAAAACGACACTCGGCGAAACGCCTTCCTGCGCCTTCTTTTCCTGAAACGACATTGCCGCGTAGTCGTAGCCCATCTCCGGCGGCATGGTCTGCGCAAAAGTTTCTTCGAGCGCCTTCATCGCCTGGTTCGTGCTGAAGCCGGGCGCGGCGCTGGCGTTGATTTGCGCGGAGCGATACAGGTTGAAACGCATCGTGAATTCCGGCCCGCTCTTCGGCTTGATGTTCGTCAGCGAACTCAGCGGCACGGTGTCACCGTTCGAGTTGCGCACGTAAAAAAGGCCGACGTCTTCCGCGCGCGTGCGGTATTCGCCTTCGGCCTGCACGAACACCTGCCACTGGCGGCCGAAGCGGTTGAAAAAATTCACGAAGTAGCCGCCCATGAACGTTTGCAGCGTCTGGCTGACCTGCGCGAGATCGACGCCTTGCTTGAGCGCCTTGTCGCGATCGACGTCGATGAACACCTGCGGCACGCTCGGCAGAAACGTCGTCGTCGCGGAGGCGATCTCCGGCCGCTTGCGCACGGCGGCGAGGAACTTGTTCAAGTTGTCGCTGAGAAAACTCACGTCGCGCCCCGCGCGGTCTTCGAGCATGAACGTGACGCCGCCGCTGGTGCCGATGCCGGGGATCGACGGCGGCGGAAACGAGAAGCCGATGCCGTCGGGCAGCATGAAGAGTTGCTTGTTGATGTTTGCCTTGATCGCCGCGTATTGCTCCTCGGGTTTCGTGCGCTCGTGCCAGGGTTTGAGCGTGATGAAAAAGAAGGCGTTGTAAGTGCTCGTCACCGTGCTCAGCAGGCTGAAGCCGAGCACGCTGGTGACGTGCGCGACGCCGGGAGTTTTCAGCAAAATCTCCTCGACTTTGTGCGCCGTGTCACCGGTGCGCTGGAGCGACGCGGCGTAGGGCAATTGCAACGCGCCATAGACGTAGCCCTGGTCTTCCTCAGGCAGGAAACTCGACGGCAGCCGCGAGCCGAAAAATCCCGCGCCGACGGCGAAGACGACGAGCATCAACATGCTAATCGCGCTGCGCCGGATCGCCAGCCGCGAGGTGCTGACGTAACCCTCCGTGGTCCGCCCGAAGACCCGGTTGAACTTGTCGAAAAACCAGCCGAGCGGACCACGCGCCGGTTTCTTCGGGCGCAGCAACAGCGCCGAGAGCGCCGGGCTGAGCGTGAGCGCATTGAACGCGGAAAGAATCACCGAGATCGCGATGGTGAGCGCGAACTGCTGATACAGCCGCCCGGTGATGCCGGGAATGAACGCCGTCGGCACGAACACCGCCGAGAGCACCAGCGCGATGCCGATCACCGGGCCGGAGACTTCCTCCATCGCTTTGATCGTGGCGTCGTGCGCCGTCATGCCTTCCTCGATGTGATGCTCGACGGCTTCGACGACGACGATGGCGTCATCGACCACCAATCCGATCGCGAGCACGAGACCAAAAAGCGAGAGCGTGTTGATCGTAAACCCGAACAAGGGAAAGAGCATGAACGTGCCGACCAGCGACACCGGCACGGCGCAGAGCGGGATGAGCGTCGCGCGCCAGCCCTGGAGAAAAATGAAAACGACGATGATGACGAGCACGAGCGCCTCGACCAGCGTGTGCACGATCTCCTCCATGCCGGCGGTGACCGCGAGCGTGGTGTCGAGCGAAACCACGTATTGCATGTCGGCGGGAAACTGCGGCGACACGCGGTTCATGAGCGCCTTCACGCCGTTCGCCGCGTCGAGCGCGTTGGTGCCGGGAAGTTGATAAACCGCGAGGATCGCCGCGGGCTTCCCGTCGAGCCGGCCGGAGAGATTGTAGGTCTGCGCGCCGAGGTCGATGCGCGCGACTTCTTTCAGCCGCAGCAGCGAGCCGTCGGAGTTCGCGCGCACGACGATGTTGCCAAATTCCTCCGCCGTTTGCAGCCGGCCGTTGGACGTGACGGTGTAAGTGAATTCCTGCCCGCGCGGCACCGGCTCGCCGCCGATCTGGCCGGCGGGGTTCACGGTGTTCTGCGCGCGGAGTGCGCTCGTGATGTCCGGCACGGTGACGTTGAGTTTCGCGAGCTGATCGGGCTTCACCCAGAGCCGCATCGCATACTGGCCGGCGCCGAAAACCTGCACGTTCGAGATGCCCGGCACGCGCGTGAGCTGGTCGATGAGATTGATGTTCGCGTAGTTCGCCAGGAAGATGTTGTCGTAGGAGCCATTCGGCGAATACAGCGCGACGAGCATGAGCGGCGCGGTCGTCGATTTTTGCACCGTGACGCCGGCGGCGATCACGTCGGTCGGGAGTTGCGAGGTCGCCTGCGAAACGCGGAGCTGCGCGAGAATTTGATCCACGTTCGGATCCGTCTTCACGTCGAAGTTCACCGTCATGCGGATCGAACCGTTGGCGTTGACGGACTGGATGTAATTCGACTGATCGACGCCGCTCATCTGCTGCTCGATGGGCACGGCGACAGATTGCTCGACGGTCTGCGCGTCGGCGCCGGTGTAGTTCGCGCGCACCTGGATTTCGGGCGGCACGATGTTGGGATACTGCGCGATGGGGAGCTGGATCATCGCGACCGCGCCGACGATGGTCGTGATGATCGCGATGACGATCGCGACGATGGGCCGGTTGATGAAAAATTTCGACATGGCGAAACGTGCTCCCCTGTCTGTCGGTCAACGGTCTCCCGGCGCCCCGCCCGCCGGCGCGCGGCTCTGCCAGCCGGGCGGCGGCGTCCACGGCTTCGGCGCGCCCGTCGCGCCATCGCGCACTTTCTGCACACCTTCGACGACCACGTGCTCGCCGGCTTTCACACCTTGCGTGACGATCCATTCCTGCCCGGTGCGCTCGCCGACTTTCGCTGGCCGCACGCTCGCCTTGTTGTCTGGACCGACCACCGCGACCTGGTAGCTGCCTTGCAATTCCGTGACCGCGCGCTGCGGCACGAGCAGGGCGCCGCGTTGCACATCGGAACTCACCCGAATCCGGGCGAACTGACCGGGCTTGAGCAGGTTGCCCGGATTCGGAAACAGCGCCGCGATGCGCAGGGAGCCGGTGCGCACATCGACCTGGTTTTCCGCGGCGTAAAGCTCGCCCTTCTGTGGATAGATCGAGCTGTCGGCGAGGATCAGTTCGAACTGCAACTCCTTCTCGTGCGCCGCCCGCACCGCCGGGTCGGAGTAGCGTCTGGAATATTCCCCGTAGCGCTGCTCGCTGACCGTGAAATAGGCCTTGATTGGGTCGGATTTCGTCACCGTGGTGAGCACCGTGTTGCCGCCCGAGCCTACGAGATCGCCGACCTGCGCGCGCGCCAAGCCCGCGACGCCATCGACTGGCGCGGTGACCGTGGTGAAGTCCAGGTTCAATTGCGCCTGCTCGACGACCGCCTGTTGCGCATCCGCCTGCGCCTTGGCCGCCACGGCGGTCTGCACGGCATTGTCGCGCTCCTGCTCGCTGGCCACTTTCTTTTGGAACAGCTCGGTGTTGCGCTCGGCGTTGAGTTGCGCCTGCCGCGCGGAGGCTTCGGCTTGGAGCTGCGCCGCTTTCGCCTGCGCCAGGGCGGCTTCAAAAGGCCGGCGATCAATTTGGAACAGCACGTCGCCCTTTTTTACCAGCGTGCCTTCCTTGTAATCCTGCGAGACGAGATAACCCTGCACGCGCGCCTGGATGCTGGCGTTCACCGAGGCGTCGAGCTGGCCGACGTATTCGCGATAGATCGGCACGTCTTCCTGCTTCACCTCGGTGACGAGCACTTCCGCCGGCGGCGGCTGCGGTGGCGCCGCTGGCTTGCGCGCGCAACTGCTGCCCGCACCCGCCGCGAGCACGGTGAGGAGAAGGACGAACAGCGGAAGCGATTTCGTTGCAACCGACCGGATTTGAGGAGACTCCGCCATGGTGAGAACCAGTTCGATTCTCGCAGGGACTTTGGCTTGGCGACGGCAGGATTTAGCGCAGCAAGTTCGTGCGCGCGAGATCGAGCACTTCGTCGGCGCGGCCGCTGAAAACGGCTTTGAGGACGTAAAGGTTGAAACCGGCCGCCTGTTGCAAGGTGATCGTCGGTGGAATGGAAAGCTCCGCGCGATTGACAACCACATCCACCAAGACCGGGCCGTCGTGGGCGAGCGCTTCCGTGAGGGCGCTTTCCAGATCGCCGGGGTCTTCCACGCGGAAGCCGCGGATGCCCATCGCTTCGGCGACTTGGGCGAAGTTCGGGTTCTTCAGGTCGGTGCCGTAGTCGAGGATGCCGCCGGATTTCATCTCGACCTCAACGAAGGCGAGCGAGCTGTTGTTGAAAACGACGACTTTGACCGGCAGTTTGTGCTGCACAAGCGAAAGGAGGTCGCCCATGAGCATGGCGAGTCCGCCATCCCCGGAGAGGGTCATCACCTGGCGGTCTGGGCAGGCGAGTTGCGCGCCGATGGCTTGCGGCAGGGCGCTGGCCATGGAGCCGTGACTCCACGAGCCGACGAGGCGGCGTTTGCCGTTCATCGTCAGGTAGCGTGCGACCCAGATCGTGGGCGTGCCGACATCGGCGGTGAAGATGGCGTCGGGCGCGGCCAAGCGATCGATCGTCCGGGTGAGAAACTGCGGATGAATCGGCTTCTTGCCGGGCATGCCGACAGCGAGTTCGTCGAGGCTCGTCCGAGCTTCGCGGTAATGCGCGAGGCAGTCGTCCAAGTGTTGGCGATCCTCCTTCGCGTTCAGCCGCGGGAGCAACGCACGCAGAGTTTCTTTCACGTCACCGATCAACCCAAGGTTGAGGTGCGGCGTGCGCCGGCCGAGTTGCTCGGGCCGCAGGTCCACCTGCGCGATCCACGCCTTCGTGGGGTAAAACTGCGGATAAGGAAAATCGGTGCCGAGCATGAGCAGCGCGTCGCACTTTTCCATCGCGTGATAGCCGGAGGAAAAGCCGAGCAGACCAGTCATGCCGACATCGAACGGATTGTCGTATTCGATGAATTCCTTGCCGCGCAACGCGTGAACAATGGGCGCCTTCAGCTTGTCCGCCACAGCCACGAGTTCATCGTGCGCACCCGCGCAGCCCGCGCCGCCGAGGATCGTGACTTTTTCCGCGGCATTGAACCCGTTGGCCAGCGCTTCGAGTTCTCCACTCGAAGGCACAACGACGGGTTGCGGTTGCTGAAAAACAACGCGCGGTTCCTGCACCTCGGCCTTCATCATGGCCACGTCGCCGGGGATGATGAGGACAGAGACCGCGCGGTGGCAGATAGCCGTCTGCATCGCGATCTCCAAGATGCGCGGCATCTGCGAAGGATGCGCGACCGCCTGGCAATAGGTGCTGCAATCCTGGAAGAGCAATTCCGGCCGGGTTTCTTGAAAATAGCGGCTCCCGATCTCGCCGCTCGGCACGTGCGCCGCGATGGCCAGCACCGGCACGCGCGAGCGATGGCAATCGTAGAGGCCGTTGACGAGGTGAACGTGGCCAGGCCCGCAGCTTCCCGCGCAGACCGCCAGCGTGCCGGTGAGGTGCGCCTCGGCGCCGGCGGCAAACGCGGCGACTTCTTCGTGGCGGACTCCGATCCACTCGATGCCTTCGCGCCGCCGGATCGCGTCCGTGATGCCGTTGAGCGAATCGCCCACGATGCCGAGCACGCGCTTCACCCCGGCGCGGGCGAGCGTTTCCACAAGCAGTTCCGCCAGATTGATTGCCATGCAGCACGAATCGGCGCTTCCTGGCTGCGCGCGTCTCTCACTGCTCAACCGAGCACTTCGCTGCGGCCGGTGAGCGTGTTTTTCAGCGCCGCGAGTTTTTCATCGAGCAAGCCTTCGGTCGCGGCGCGGATGGCGGAGAGCAGGTCGGCGGCTTCGCGAACCCGCGAGACGGAAACGTAATCGGCACCGGCGGCGAGCAGCACGTCCACCTGCGCGATGACCTCCGCGGTGGCGATGATTTTTGCTTTGGGATTAAGCCCGCGCAGCAAGCGCACGAGGCGTTCATTCGACGTGCCTTTGAGCAACGAATCGGGCACGGTGGAGATCAGCACCTCGGCGTTCTCGAGGCCGGCGTGCAGGAGCGTGTCGCGCTGCGCGATGTCGCCGTAAATGACGCGCACTTTGCGCTCGAGCAAACCGGCGCGCGCCGCCGGGCTGAAATCGACCACGGCGGTGTCGTCGATGAGATCGGGCGCATGGCGCTGCATTTCTTCGAGCAACGAACTCGCCGTGCGAAAGAACCCGAGAAAAACGATCCGCGCCCCCGCGCCGTGGCCGCCTTCCGCGTGCGCGTCATCGACCACGTGATCGAGGTCGCGCAGACCGACCCGCTTCAGCCAGGGGATGAGCCCGCGCGAGATGCCGTCGGACTTCGCCATGCCGAACGAAGAAATCGCCGCGAGCAGCGCAAAGGCGAGCGCGACCATCCCAGACGTAGCCGGATGCGCGAGATGCTTGGACCCCACACCGAGTGCGAGCACGACGAGCGAAAACTCGCTCACCTGGCTCAGGTTGATCGACGGGACCAAGCTCATGCGCAGCCCCTGGCGCATCAGGTAAAGCGGCGTGAATGTCGTTGCGAAACGGCTCACCACGACGAACGCAGCGAACACAAGCGCCCAGCCGACCAGCGCGCCGGTGGGCTGCGGAATCTGCATGCCGAGGCCGACGAAAAACAGCGTGACAAAGAAGTCGCGCAAGCTGGTGACCTTCGCGGTGACATCGAGCGCGTAGGGAAACGTCGAGAGCGCCACGCCGGCGATCAGCGCGCCCATTTCGCGTGACAGATGCAGGCGTTCGCCCAGCTCGCCCACGAGGAAACACCACGCCAGCGCGCCGACTTGAACGAGCTCGGGCAAGCGCGAGACGCGGTGGAAAATCGCCGGCAGCACGTAGCGGCTTACCGCCAGCGTCGCGACGACGAGCAGGGCGACCCGCACGAGAGACAGCGCCAGCACGCCGGCGCTGAGTTTTTCGAGGTTCGGCTGCACCGCGAGGAACAGGATCGCGGCGAGGTCTTGCAGCACCAAAACACCGAGCGTGACCCGGCCCGTGAGCGTATCAAGCTCCTGCTTTTCGTAGAGCACCTTCACGATGATGACGGTGCTGCTGAGCGCGCCGGCCACCGCGAGATAGAGCGCGTCCCATTTTCCGCCGCCGAGTCCGAATCCGCAGAGCCGAAAAAACGCCACGCCGAGCAGCGCGCCGCCGAAGATTTGCACCGCCGCGGTGAGCGTGATGGAGCGGCCGGCGCTGACGATCTTTTTCAAATCGATCTCGAGGCCGATCATGAAGAGCAGAAAGATCAACCCGAGCTCCGAGATCGCCGAGATGCTCTCGGCCGATTCGATGAGCCGGAACCCGGCCGGGCCGAGCGCAAAACCGCCGAGCAAATAGGCGAGCAGCACTGGTTGGCGGAGCGCCTGCGCGAGCAAGCCGACGAGCCACGCGGCGGCGATGCTGAAGGTGATGTCGCGGATGAGTTCGTGCATAAGACTTGGCGTGCGCGCTACTTCGATTCCTGGGGTTGGACGCCGTATGTCTGCGCCAGCGCCGCCCAATCGCCCGCGTCGTCGTCACGACCCGCGTCAGGGCCACCGGAAGTCAGCTGCCAGGTGCGCCAGCCGAATTTCTTCGCCGGCTGCAAATCGCCGGCGGCGTTCTCGCCGACCATGAGCGTTTCGTTCCCTTTGACGCCGCGAATGCGCAGCCGCGTGGCGACGTGTTGAAAGACGTGCAGACTCGGTTTGCCGAAGCCGTGCGAGAACGACCAAAAGCAGAGCGGCGGGGTGAAAATCTCGATCGCCTTCGCGGCCCCCTCAGCGTGAAAAACGCCGTGCGCCGCGGCCGGCGGGAGAAACGATTCCACCGGCGCGCTCGGGCCGTGCAACGCAAGCGCAAGTTCCACCGGGGTGTGTGGATGGCCGTTGGACATCAGACCGAGCAGGACGCCGCGGCCATTGAGTTCGCGCAAGACTTCGTCGGCTCCGGGCACCAAGCGCACCGAGCGCCGGAGTTGCGCGTGCGTGAAGAGAAACCCGGCGCGTTCGTCTTCATCAAGCTTACTCAATTCGGGCAGGAGCGGCGCGGCGACGGCAGGCCAATACGGCGCGGGCAATTCCACGCCGCGCGCGGTGGCGATGCTCACGTCGGCCTGCAGCGCGCGGTCGGCGGCGGCGTTGAAATCGGCCAGCGACAGTCGCGGTGATTGCCGCAATTTTTTGCGCCAAAGCTCGGCCCACCGCGCTTCGGCATCCGCCGGCGCGGGACCGCATTCGAGCAGGGTGCCATAGACCGCGCAGATCACGGCTTTGAAAGGGAAGGAGGAGGAAGAGGAAGAGGAAGTTAGAGTGCTCATGGAGCGGGAGTGGAAATGGTGAACGGACAGGCGGGCTAGCCAGCCACTCGCATTGTTGCGTTGCGGGGGCTGCGCGAAGTGGCGCTTCGGCGCCGGAGAAGCACGCACTCGGGTCAGGAACGATGAGCGCGGCGGGAGACTGCGGACCACCCAGTCGGGGGCCGAAAAAGGAGAGCGCGTGGAAGCGAAGCTTAGAGCACTGCTGGCGGGGCTCGCGTGCGAGACGGCCCAAGTTCCAGCGCCGCCGGCTGGCTTGCGGCAACAGCTTCGGCGCGCGTCGAGCGGCGTGGGGGATCAGGCGAAAAAGTCCAGTCTTCAGGGTTGAGCAGGTCAAGAGCCGAGGGCGCGGAAGACTTGCGGGCGAAGCTCTTCAGCTCGACGCCCAGCACCGAAACCGTCGGCTGAGAACGCTGCTCGAATCGGACGCGCTGTTCGCGGGATGCCGCCGCGACACCGCCGGCAGGCACGGTGCGTGCGCCGAGAGAGCTCAGCGCAAGGACGAGCAGGACGCTCATCCAAGCTGACATCTGAGAGTGTCTGGAATGCAGCACAGGGAGTGAGTGGCGATCTGATGCCGGGGCGGCGCGGCGGGCTGGGTGCCCGCTGCACTATTCCCTATCCCGAACCCCGTGGAAGCTAGACAATAATTCGGGCGCGTCGAGCAGGAATGGAAAAAGGTGGAGGCGCCTCTGCAGCTTGTACTGCACCATTACCCGGTTGAGGGCAATGGGTCACTTCCGTTTTGGAGTGCGGCGGTGCTCCGTCGCTTCTGGCTGGTGGACTCGAACGCGCGGCGTGAGTTCATGCTGAAGGCAAAAGCGCCAGCGCAGAAACCAAACGACCTCCAACACCCAATTTCGTATCGCATTGACGGCGTGCTCTCGTCCGTTGGCGGCGACAACTACGGTCGATCAGAACGATTGGGC
>CAXTRS010000101.1:0-12282 GCA_964246635.1 uncultured Chthoniobacterales bacterium
GGCATGGTCCAGGAACTCGGCGACCAGCTCGCGCGCGGCCGGTTGCCGCTGCGGCGCGCGGTGCTTTTCGAGCAGACCGACCGCGTCGGCGTCGGCTCGATCCCGCTTGTCGCGATGGTCTCGTTTTTCATCGGCCTGACGATGTCCATCCTCATCGGCGCCGAGCTCAAAGTGTATGGCACCGAGCGCCTCGTGCCGCAGCTCATCGCCATCGCGTTCTCGCGCGAGCTTGGCCCGCTGATGACCGGCATCGTGCTGGCCGCGCGCATCGGTGCGGCGTTCACCGCGGAGCTGGGCACGATGACGGTGAGCGAAGAAGTCGAAGCCGTCGAAGCGATGGGCCTCGGGCCGCTGCGTTTTCTCGTCGCGCCGCGGCTTATCGCCATCGTCGCGTTGCTGCCGTGCCTGGTCGTTGTTGCGACGCTCGCGGCCGTCTTCGGCTGCTTCCTGGTGTCGGATTATTTCCTTAACATCGCGCCGAGCTATTTCATTGACCTGACCCGCGAAGGGCTGCGCGTCCGCGACGTGCTCATCGGCATTTTCAAGAGCGGCGTGTTCGGGCTCATCATCGGGTCCGTCGCGTGCTATCGCGGGCTGACGGTCAAGGGCGGGGCTGCCGGCGTCGGCACCGCAACGACCGCCAGCGTGGTGACGAGCGTGACCACGGTCATCGGCGCCGACACGATCTTCAACGTCATCCAGCAAGTGCTGCTGCCGAACAACTAGGGACGATGAAAGAGAGCGAGGTCATGGAACCGGCGGAGGAAATCCGCCACGACGAGGGCGCGAGCGACGGCCCCATCGTCGAGTTGCAGGACGTGCAGTTGCGCTTCGGCAAAAAGACCGTGCTCGGCGGCATCGACTTCCGGGTGCAACCGCTCGAGCGCGTCGTCGTCATGGGCGGGTCCGGCAGCGGCAAGAGCACGTTGCTGCGGCTCATCATGGGCATCCTCTCGCCGACTGCCGGCAGCGTCAGTTTCGACGGCCAGGAAGTGAACAAGCTCGGCCGCCGCGAGCTCAACGCGCTGCGCGCGCGCATCGGCATGGTCTATCAATACAGCGCGCTGATTTCTTCGCTCACGGTGCGCGACAACCTCGCGCTGCCGCTCGAGGAATTGACGAACAAAAGCCGCGAGGAGATCGACAAAATCATCGACGAAAAACTCGAGATGGTGAACATGCCGCACGTCAAAAGCGCGATGCCCGCGGAGCTGTCCGGCGGCATGAAAAAACGCATTGGCCTGGCGCGCGCGCTCGTGCTCGATCCCGAGCTGATTCTCTTCGATGAACCCAGCGCAGGGCTGGACCCGGTGACCAGCTCCGTCGTGGACGAGCTCATCATCAACCTGACGAAAGAAACGCAGTCCACCAGCATTATCGTCACGCACGAAATGGACAGCGCCTTCCGCATCGCCACGCGGATGGTGATGCTTTACGAGGGCAAGTTCATCGCCGACGGCCCGCCGGAAGAGTTCCGCAAATCGTCGAACGAAGTCGTCGCGCAATTTGTCGAAGGCCGCACGGAAGGCCCGATTCTCGACCGCACCCGGCATCATGAGGCGGCCCAGGATCAGCCCGAGGAGCAGGGCAAAACGAAGTCGCGTCATCCCGCGGTCGCGGCGAATTGAGGAGCGGGTTGCGAGTTGCGGGTTGCAAGATGCGCGATGGCGAAGGCGAGAGTAAGCTGGGCGTCCGATTTCCAAATTTCCCAACCCGCAACTCGCGACCCGTAACTCGCAACATCTTCTTCTCAGCTCATGACTTTTGAAAAAAACGAAGTCCGCACCGGCTTGCTCGTGCTGAGCACGCTCGGCGTGCTCGTCGCCGTGCTGTTGCTCGTCGGCGCGCCGGGGCTCTTCCGCAAGCAAAAGAACTACAGCATTTTTTTCGACAATGCCGCCGGCGTGAAGCCGGGCGCCAGCGTGCTGCTCGCGGGACGCAAGATCGGGCAGGTGATCACGATTGCTTCGCCGGTGCCGCGCAACTTGCGGCCGACGAAGGCGCCCGAGGCCGAGGTGCGGATCGAAGTGCGGCTCGTGGAGGACGCGAAAGTGTATCGCGATGCCACCGCGCGCATGAGCCAGCTCGGGCTGCTCGGCGAGCAGGTCATCGACTTCATCGAAGGCAACGAGAGCAGCGGCTTGGCGGAGAACGGCTACACGTTTCTGGGTGAGCGCCGGCCGGACTTCAGCGAGTCGATCCCGAAGGTCATCCGCGTGCTCGAGCCCGTGGCCAGCAACGCCACGCTGACGCTCGACGACCTGCGCAAAACGATCGCGAGCCTAAACCTGTTTTTCGACAAAGGCGGCGAGCTGCAGGGCGCGCTCGCGGAGATCAAAAACGTCGGCGCCAACCTCGCGGCCACCACGGCCAAGGAAGGCTCGCTCGGCAAGTCGCTCGACAATATTCAAAAGCTGACCGCCGGCTTGTCCGACAAGGAGGGCGAGCTGCAAGTCGCGCTCACCAACTTGCGCAGAACCACGGAACAACTCACCGCGGACGACAACTTGAAAAAGACGCTCGAAAATTTCGAGGCCGCCAGCGCGCGCGCGAACCGCACGATGAAAGATGCCAACGCGCTCGTCGCCGGTCTGACACCGACGCTGACGCAGGCGGCGACGAACTTCAACGAGATGACCGACACCTTGAAGCGCCAGCCGTGGCGCCTCGTCTGGCCGGGCACGAAGAAATACGCCGAACCGAGCACGACGATCACGAAGGTGCCCGCGGCGCAGGGCGGCCCGGCGACGCTGGTGACTCGTGAAAACCGCAGCGCCCGCGGCGCAAGCACGACGACTGTGCGGCCAAAGCGCACCAGCCGCCGCAAGAGCGGCGACAGCAACACGGCCACGTTGGCGCGCGACGGCGGGGAGCGCTGAGCGCGCGCTGTTTTGCGCAGGTGGATGGCGACCTCCGGGCGCCATTAGGATGCAGCGCAGCTGCCTGGAACAACAGGTTTCTTCTCGGCTACGCCTCACCTAATGGCGCCCGGAGGTCGCCATCCATCTTCACCCCAAAAATTTCCCCGGATTCAAGATGCCGCGCGGATCAAGCGCGCGCTTCAAGGTCTCGTGCAGCGCGCGATTCTCTGCTGACACCGCCTTGGGCCACCAGCGCCGCTTCGCCAGACCGATGCCGTGTTCACCCGTGACGGCGCCGCCCCACGCGATGATTTGCGTGAACAATTCGTCAAGCGCGCGATCGACATTTTCGCGCACCTCGGGCCGCTCGTGGTAGCCGCCAGCCATCAGGTTGACGTGAATGTTGCCGTCGCCGGCGTGACCGAAACAGGCGACCGGCACGCCGTAACGTTTTTGCAGATCGGCGCCGAAGTCGATGAGATCGACCAGCCGGCTGCGCGGCACCGCGACGTCTTCGTTAAGCTTCGTCAGGCCGGTGGATTTCAGCGATTCGGAAAACGCGCGGCGCAGATCCCAGAGGCGTTCGCAAGCCTCGTTGAGCGCCGTTTCCGGTGCGATGCCGCCGACGCCGAGCAGCAGCGCGCGCAGCTCTTCGATTTCATTGCGCAATGAGTTCTCGCGGCCGTCGAGTTCGACCAACAAGTGAGCATCGCCCGGCGGCACGTTGCCCGCGCCGACCAACCCGCGCGCGGCTTCACGCGTGAAGCGGTCCGCGATCTCCAGCGCCGCCGGCAGCCAGCCCGCCGCGAAGATGGCCTGCACCGCCGCCGCGGCCGCGCGGATGTCCGCAAAGCCGCACGACAACGCCGCGCGCGCCGGTGGTAGCGGCAGCAAACGCAGCGTGGCCTCCGTCACGACGCCGAGCATGCCTTCCGACCCAACGAAGAGTCCGACGAGATCGAAGCCGGTTTTGTTTTTGTGCGTGCGCCCGCCGCAGCGCACGATGTCGCCATTGGGCAGCACGACTTCCAACCCGAGCACGTAGTGGCGCGTGACGCCGTATTTCAAACACTTCGGCCCGCCGGCGTTCGTGGCGATATTGCCGCCGATGGTCGAATTTTTCAGGCTCGCGGGATCGGGCGGGTAATACAATTTCTTTGCCCGCGCCGCCGACTGGAGTTCGCCCGTGATGACGCCCGGCTGCACGACCGCAATGAAATCGCCTTCGTTGATTTCGAGCACGTGGTTCATCCGCATCAACGACAGCGCGATCCCGCCGCGACTCGGCACGCACCCGCCGACATACCCGTAGCCCGCGCCACGCGCGGTGACGGGCACACCGCGCTCGCTGCAAAATTTCAGCAACCGGCTGACGTCCTCCGCCGCGCGCGGAAAGACCACGGCTTCCGGCGCGTGCGCGGCGAACCACTTGTCGCCCGCGTGCGCGGCGAGCGTGCCGGGATCGTCGGTGACCACAGTCGCGTCCGCAGCGTCGAGGATTTGGCGAATTTCCTGAATTAGGGTCATGGCGAAGGCGACTCCGTTTGCGCGCCCGCTCGACGAGTCGCCCCACCGCGCAGCCAACCGATGATGGCAATCATCGCAAAGATTAACGGCAGGCCATAGACCATCGCGTCGATCCACGGACGCCCGCGACCGACGTGATCCTGCCCGAACACGAGGCTGAGGCCGCCGGTGAGGAGGAAGCCGATGAGCCCAGTCCACATCGCTGCCCGCGGCTTCGCCCGACTGTTCATCAGCGCACGCACCCCAAGGACCAGCGCACCGATCGTCAGCGCCGGCACCAGCACGTAGATGAACAGGAGCACGGCTACGAACAGCAAGGACTCGATCTTGCTGCTGTGCATTGGCGGCTCGGCGAGAAGCGGAAACAACATGACAGTGGCTCGCGGCTGGCGCGGATGACGCAACTGCTGCTGGGTCCAGGAATCAATCCGCGTCCACACTCGCCGCTACCGTCAGTTTACATCCCCATGATCTGATACCCGCCATCGACATAGATCACCTGTCCGGTGATCGACGCCGCGCCGTCGCTGGCGAGGAAGACCCCGGTCTGACCCAGCTCGCCCGGCTCGCAGGAGCGGCGCAGCGGGGCGCGTTCCTGGTAGTATTTCATCATCGTGTTGAAGCCGCTGATGCCGCGCGCGGCGAGCGTGTTCACGGGGCCAGCGGAAATGCAGTTCACGCGGATTTTTCGCTGGCCGAGATCGTAGGCGAGATAGCGCGTCGTGGCTTCGAGACTCGCTTTGGCAACGCCCATCACGTTGTAGTGCGGGATGACTTTTTCGCTGCCGTAATAGGTCATCGCCAGGATCGAGCCGCCATCGGTCATCAGCGGCGCGGCCTCGCGCGCCAGACCCAGGAGCGAGTAGGCGCTGATGTCGTGCGCGGTGCGGAAGGCTTCGCGCGTCGTGTTGAGAAAATCGCCTTCGAGCGCTTCTTTCGGCGCGAAGGCGACGGAATGCAGCACGAGATCGATTTTGTCGGTGTGCTGACGCGCGTTCTGGAAAAAGCCGGCGATGTCCGCGTCGCTGCTCACGTCGCAGGGATAAAACGGCGTGTCGGCGCTGAGCTCGCTGGTAAGCTCTTCGACGTTCGCTTTGATCCGCTCGCCTTGATACGAAAAGATGAGCCGTGCGCCCGCGGCTGCCCAAGCGCGGGCAATGGCCCAGGCGATGGAGCGTTTGTTGGCGACGCCGAAGACGAGGCCCGTTTTGCCGGCGAGAACTGGGAAGGCGGGAGTAGTGCTCATGGATGGGGAAGGGATGCGAGGTCGCAAGCTACGAGCGAAGCCGCAGTGAGGCCAAGACGAAATTTCCCCTGCTGTAGCGGCAGTCTATGACCGCCCTATACTGATGCGACAGCCTTGGGAAGGGGCGGTCACAGACCGCCGCTACAGTCGCGCTCGTCCCGTGAGCGCACGGGAGAGCGTCAGCTCGTCGGCCGCTTCGAGTCCGCCGCCGGCCGGAAGTCCTTGCGCGATGCGGGTGACTTTCACCTGCGGATAATCGCGCAGAATGCCCGCCAGATATTGCGCCGTCGCTTCGCCTTCCACATCGGCGCCGAGCGCGAGAATGACCTCCGCCGACTCGCCGAGATCGCGCACGCGTTCGAGCAGTCCGTCGATGTTTAAATCCTCCGGCCCGACGTGATCGAGCGGCGCCAGCCGGCCGCCGAGCGCGTGATAGCGACCGCGAAAAACGCCGGTGCGTTCCAGCGGCAAAATATCCGTCGGCTGCTCGACGACGCAGAGCGGACCATCGGCGCGCGACTCGTCGCGGCAGATCGCGCAGAGCGGCTCCGTGGTGAAAAAACCGCACTGTGGACAAGGCCGCACCTGCTCGCTGGTTTCCTGAATCGCGGCGGACAACTCGCGCCCCCGCGCACCGCCGGGCTGCCCCTTCTCCGGCTTCGCTCCGCCGACGAGCCAAAGCGCGATGCGCTCTGCGCTGCGCGGCCCGATTCCGGGCAGGCGTTTGAGTTGAAAAACGAGACGCTGGAGAGGTTCGGGATAGTCGATGCGCTGCATGGATTTTATGCGCGAAAACTACCATAAAACCACTCGAATTTCCCGGATTATTTCAAGCTGCAAGTCTTTCCAAAACAGCAATTAATAATCCGCGTTAATCCGCGGATAAACTCCCTCTTCTCACAGCGAGTGCAGCATCCGCGTCGTCTCCCATTCGTGCGCCGGATTCTGCTGCCGCAGCGCGTCGATTCGGCGAATGTAAAAGTCGAGCGGACCGTCCACGCGATCGTCCAGCAACCGGGCCTGGACGAAGTGCTCGAGCGCTTCCGTCAGGCGGCGTTCGCGATAAAAAATCACGCCGTTCCAGAACAGCTCGCGGCGGCGATGATCGATCTCGGAAAGCGCGTTCGGTTCGCCGAGCAATTCATACACTTCGAGCCAGTCGTCGCCCACGCGGCGTCGCAAGAGTTCCAGCGGCCTGGCTTCCATTTCCGCTTCGGCGAGCTCATAGGTCTGCGCTCCGAGCAGGATCGTCGAGCCATACACGAGGTTCGCCGCGCACAGCCGCCGCGTGAAGGCCACCTCTTCGCCGGCGACGCCGTAGCCGGCGAGCGTTTCTTCGGCGGCGTCACGCGCGGCAGGTCCGAAACGGCCGGTGACCATCTCGCCGCTGTTGACGCCGATGCGCACATCACAACCCGGAAACGCCAGCGCGATCGCGGCGCCGTCGGCGGGGATGATTCCGTTCGTGCTCTCCGCCGCGCCGTTGCGCTCGCGGGTCCATTCGTCGTTCAAAACGCCCACGCGCCGGGCGACTTCGAGCGCTGCGCGACAACCCGCGGCCGCGTGGTTGCCCTGGCCCAGGACCGGCCCGCCAAACACGGCGGTGACGCCTTCGCCGTTGCACGACACCACGCAGCCGCCGGCCGCCCTGAGCGCGTCCGCAGTGCGCTCAAGAAACGCATTGGTCAGCCGCAAATAATCGGCCGGCGAGAGCGCGTCGAGCAGTTGGCCGTGATTGAAAATTTCGCAGATCACGAGCGTCAAATCGCGCGCCTGGCCGGCGGCGACATCGCCGAGCGCCGTGCGACCCGCCGCCAGCGCGGCACCGGATTCCGGCGAGATGCGCGTGGAGAAGATCGACTCGACCGCCTCGCGGCGCCGCCCGTGCTCGCTGCGGGCGTAAGACACGCCGACGACCCATGCGGCGACCGTCGCGAGCGCCGGCAACCACGGCGAAAAAAAACTCCCAAAGAGGGCCAGCACTCCGCACAGCGTGAAGACCTGCACGAACGCGCCGCCCGCGACGAGCGTGCGCCACGCCGGCCGGCCGAGGTCCACGCTTGTCCAGGCGACGCCAAAGCCGAGCGCGGCGATGGCAAAGTATTGCAGCAGCGGATGCGCGCGCAGCGTCGCGGCGTCAGCCTCCAGCCCGAGCGCGCGGGCGAGCGCGGCATCCAAGCCGCCGAGCAGGTTCAGCGCATAAATCGCCGCCAGTATCCAACTCACCTGCAAGCCGGCGAACAAGGCAAACTTGGCGGGTCGGGACACGCGAAAAATTAAGGTCGCTCAGAAGGCGGATGGCAAGAGGGAAACGGCGGAGTGTTGGGAATTTTCTCGCGGCTCGCCACCGAAGACCGTCAGCTCAAATCGCGTTGCGCGTTAACGACCGCCGAGAAGATGATCGTATTCGCTGTGGTGACCAATCCAGAACCAGACGAAATCCGAGCCAGCTTCTACTGCCGCAGCTCGATAGTGAATGCCGATGCGCGCAGACCAGAGCCGGCCGACCTTTTTGAAGTGCAGCGACGGGTGGCGCGGGTCAGCTTTGAGCAGCTGATAGTTTGCATCGGCGAGTCGTTGTATTTCTGCGGGCAACGTTGCGTAGTGCGCCCAAAACTTGGCGCTCGCGCGGTGCCTCATAGGTCGGTGCAGCGACCTTCGCGCAGATCGCGCAACGCCTCATCGGCCAGATGGTCCAGTCGCCCTGCGCGCGCGTCTTCTTCGAATTGGCGATCCCATGCCTCCGCGTCGAACTCCTGAAACCAGTCGCGGAAGACGGCCAGCTCCTTTCGGGAAAGCTGGCGGACGGCAGTTTCGATTTCTTGGACGCTGCTCATTGATGGCGATTTTACTGGCCGCCATTGGGCAGCGCAAGCTCACGAGGCGTGAGACGGCTGCATGGTTAAAACACGAGAGAAACAATCGACGTTTCGCTATTCGTAATGCGGGCGAAAACTTCGCTCGCACAACGCGCGATAACCGAGTTGCACTCTCACGTCGTGGCCGTCGGAGAGTGGCGGCAGTTCGTGTTCGCTGACAAAGGCGATTTTTGACGTTTCCGCCGACGGCATTGCGCTGCCGCCAGCAATCTCGCCATGGAAAAGCAGGTGGCAGAATTCATCCTGCTTCCATGGATAATGGACCCGCGCGTAACGCCTGGAACTAAAGACCCCGAGCAGGCGCACGACCTGCACATCAAAGCCGGTCTCTTCCAGGCACTCTCTGCGCGCGCACTCGGCGGGGGTTTCGCCGAGGTCCTGGCAGCCGCCGGGGAGCGCCCAGAATCCGTTGTCGCGCCGGCAGACCAGGAGCACGCGGTCCTCGGCATCCGTGACGAAAACGTCGCATCCGACGAGCGGAGTAATCGGTTTTGGCATGCCGCCGCAATGCCTGTTTCAGGACTGGCCTTTGTAAGAACGCACGACCAGTTCGCTCAAAAATCCGTCCGGATTTTCCACCGCGGCTCGCGTGATGGGGAACTCGCGCTGGCCGGTGTTTTTCTGGATCAGGCTGAGGCCGAATTGATAGTCCTTGAAAAGGCGGTCGCAGAGTTCGCGCACGCCGACATTTTCCGCGTGCGCTTTTTCGATGAGCGCGTGGACGGCCTCGTCGTCGAAGCGCAACGCCACGCCGTGGCGGCGCTGGAAGTCGGCGGCGAACTCGCTTGCGCCGGTGGCATCGCGGCGTTCGGCGCCGGCGGCGAGCAGCGCTTTCACTGTCGCGTCTGGATCGGCGATGAATGTCTCGTCCACCTCCAAGCGATCCACGCCGCCGCCGGGGAGTTCATACTTCGCATTGCGCAGGAGTTGCTCGGTGACAGTCAGCAGGCCGCGGGCGCCGGTCTTTTCTTCGGCGGCGCGGCGGGCGATCTCGCGCAACGCGTCCTCGGCGAAACTCAGCTCGATGCCGTAGGCGCGGAAGGCGCGCTCGTATTGGCGGATGACGCTGCCTTCGCTCTTTTGCAGGATGTCGAAAAGATCGTCGGGCGTCAGTTCTTCGCAGACCACGCGCACCGGCAGGCGGCCGATGAACTCGGGCTCGAAGCCGTAGTCGATGAAGTCGCGCGTGGTGACGTGCCGCAGGATGTCGCTGTCGCGCAGCTCGCGGGTCTCCGCGATCTCGGCGAAGCCGACGCGCGTGGTGCGCAGGCGGCGCGAAATCGCATCGCGCAGCCGCTCGAAGGCACCGCTGACGATGAACAGGATGTGCCGCGTGTTGATCGTCTCCTTGCCGCCGCCGCCGCGCTTGCCCTTTTTGCGGTTGCCGCCGTTGCCGCGGCCGAAGTCCATCGCGCTCTGGAGCTGCGCCTGGAGGTCCATCGGGTTGCGCACCGGCACCTCGGTTTCTTCCATCAGCTTGAGTAGCGTCGTCTGCACGCCGCGCCCGCTCACGTCGCGGCCGCCGACGAGGTTGGACGCCGCCGCGATCTTGTCGATCTCGTCGATATAGACGATGCCGTATTGCGCGAGCGCCACGTCGCCGTCGGCTTTTTGGATGAGGTCGCGCACGAGGTCTTCGACATCGCCGCCGACGTAGCCGGTCTCGCTGAACTTCGTCGCGTCCGCTTTCACGAAGGGCACGCCGATCAAGTCGGCGACGTGCTTGACGAGATATGTCTTCCCAACGCCGGTCGGCCCGAGCAGGATGACGTTGCCCTTGGCGTATTCGAGGTCCGCAGCGGCGCGCTCGCCGTCGTCGTCGTTGTCATTCGCGCCGTTTTCTTTTTCCGCTTCGAGCCGGCGCAGGTGGTTGACGTGGTTGTAATGATCGCAGACCGCGATCGAGAGCACCTTTTTCGCTTCGTCCTGCTGGATGACAAAGCGGTCGAGGTGCCGCTTGATGTCGCGCGGCCGGTAGCGGAAATCGAAAATGTCTGGCTCGGGATCCGATCCACTCTCGGGCTCTTCCGGTGAGCCGGCGTCGGCGGGCTGCGTGGGATGAATGAAAGTGCCGAACTTCACGTTGTCGCCGAAGTTCAGGCGCATGAATTCGCCGAGCTTTTTTTGGAGTTCGTCCGGCGTGGGGAACGGCTTGTCGGTGTTGCCTTCGGCGCGGCGATGCGTGTCGTTGCGGTTGTGTTGATCGTCCATCGGGAACCCTTTTGCGAAAGTTACCACCGGGCACCGGCATGTCCATGACGGGCGGTCGAACTTCGTGGTGGATGGCGACCTCCGGGCGCCATTAGGATGCAGCGAAGCTGCCTGAAATCATTCTTCTCGGCTGCGCCGAAATCATGGCGCCCGGAGGTCGCCATCCACCACGAATCCTCATTTTTTCGGCACCAATTCGCCCAGCGTCTGGATGTGGCCGTCTCGAAAAATGAGCAACTGCCCCCGCCCGTGCACGTCGTTTTTCTCGTAGAACCACGGCTCCGTCGCGTATTGAAACGGCCGCTGCGGCTCGGCGGAAAACGGGAAGCCGCTGTAGTCGGTGCGGCGATTGGCGGGCTGCGTGAAATCGGGGCTGCGCAAGAGTCGTTGCACGGTCGGGCAAATCCAACCTTGCAAGGTCATGCCATAGGGCTGGAGCGCGTCGATCCAGTCTTTCGCCACTTCGTCCGGCGGGCGGCTCACATCGATCTGCGGCCAGCTTCCGTGCTCCTGCACGTAGAGGTTGGCGGCGACACAGAGGTTCTGCAGATTTTTCGCGCATCGCGTCTGCTCGAGCCGGCTGCGCACGCTCTGCGTGACCGGCAAAATGAGCGCGAGCAGGATGACGACGATCAGCGCGACGGTGACGACTTCGACCAGGGTAAACGCAGCCGCGCCCCCGCCGGCTGCGCGCGCATGCTTCTGACGACGACGACGACGATCCACCGGCCTCACTGCAACGTCGTCGTCCCTACGACCGAGCTTGTCGCCTGCTGCTTGAAGCCGTCGAGCGTGTAGCGCGTGATGCGATCCACGATGGGCGACAGATCCACCGAGCTGACAAAGCCGAAGTTGGTGTCCAGTTCCGCGCTGCCGGTGAGCCGCGCGGTCACCAGCGAACTCGTCGGCGTGCCATTGAAGCCGGAAACGTTGAGCGCGTTGACCGCCGCGATGGAGGCCGTCACCTTGCCGAGCGCCGCCGCGGTGACGTTGATCTGCACCACGCTGAAGATCGGGTTGCCATTCGCGTCCGTGCCCGTTTGCTGGGTCCGGGGGATGGTGAAATTATACGTGGCGTTGAGGATGCCGCGCACCGATCCGCTCACGGGGTCCACGACGGCGTTGAGCGTGCCGTTGAAAACCCGGCCGCCGGAAAACACGATCGAGGTGCCGGTGGCCAGCCCGGTGGCGGGCACGTTCATGGAAAAGAGCGCGATGGAATTCGACGCGCTGGTGATGCCGGTGTCCGCGTCTTTATCCTGCACGCCCGTGAGCACGCCGGAATACGTGCCGACGACATCGAGCGAGAGCGTGCCGCCGCCACCGCCCGGCCCGCCCTGGATCGCGTAGGTCGTCTGCGCGGAGAGCAGCACGTAGCAGAGCAGGACGGCGAGGAGGGATTTCGGATTCATGGCGGAACAAACGACGAAAGCAGCAGCGCGTCGATTAAGCGGTTTCGACCCGCGGAGGTCAACGCGATTTTGGCAGTGGCGCGGTTTGTCTTTTTTTCGCGGGTGGTTGGAAACGGAGGGGAGGGGAGGGGGGGGGGGGGGGGGGG
>CAXTRS010000101.1:12292-13415 GCA_964246635.1 uncultured Chthoniobacterales bacterium
GTTCTTGCCGGCGTCCCGCCGGCAAGCTGGCTGGCGGGCCGGCCGGTTCTCCGAAGAGGCACCCGGCGGGACGCCGGCTGCGGACGGGCGGGACGCCCGTGCTCCCCTCCGTTTTGCCATCGCAGCGAAATTGCGCCACCCCTGCGACTTTTGGCTACAGCGCCGCCGGCTGCAGGTCGAGCGCGGCGAGCAGGGCGAGGTCTTTCTCCGTCTGCGGGTTCGCCGCGGTGAGCAGGCGGTCGCCGTAGAAAATCGAATTTGCCCCGGCGAAAAAGCAGAGCGCCTGCGCCTCGCGCGAGAGCTGCGTGCGACCGGCCGAAAGGCGCACCCGCGCGCTGGGCAGCGCGAGGCGCGTCGTGGCGATGAGCCGCGCGAGATCGAGCGCATCGAGCGGCGCGTTGCCAGCCAGCGGCGTGCCGGGCATCGCCATCAGGCAGTTGATCGGCACACTCTCCGGCGGCGGGTCGAACGAGGTGAGTGTTTCGAGCATGCGCAGCCGGTCGGTGGTGCTTTCGCCGAGGCCGAGAATGCCGCCGCAACAGAGCGCCATGCCGCTGCGGCCAACGGCGCCGATGGTGTCGAGCCGATCCTGAAACGTGTGCGTCGAGACAATCTCGGGATAGAACTCCGGCGACGTGTCGATGTTGTGATTGTAAGCCGTCACGCCCGCTGCTTTGAGCGCGCGCGCCTCGGTGTCGCCGAGCTGGCCAAGCGTGACGCAGACCTCCATGCCGAGCGCGCCGACGCCGCGCACGATCTCGAGCACCTGGTCGAATTTCGGCGTCCCCGCGCGCACTCCGCGCCACGCCGCGCCCATGCAAAAGCGCGTCGCGCCGTCCGCCCGCGCGCGTTGCGCGACCTGGAGCACGTCGTCCGGCTGCATCAACTTCTCGCTCTCGACCCCGGTGGAATAGTGGGCGCTCTGCGCGCAATACGAGCAATCCTCCGAGCAGCCGCCGGTCTTGATGCTCAGCAGGGTGCAAAGCTGCACTTCCTCTTTGCCTTGCTCCGCGCGGGGCCAATGCGCCTCGTGCGTGCGCCGCGCCTGCTGGAGCAGGTCGAAAAAGGGCTGCCGGTAGGTGCGCTCGAGTTCGGCGAAAGTCATGGGGGGAAGGCTACAGGA
>CAXTRS010000102.1:0-6579 GCA_964246635.1 uncultured Chthoniobacterales bacterium
CCGAAACCGAGCAAGGAACCGGCGAATTTTTTCGCCGACAGCGATTCGCCGAGCAAGGATGGCGCGAGCAGCGCGAGCACAAGCGGATTCGTGCTGGCCACGATCGCGCCCATGCCCGAGGACATGTGCCGCAGCGCCAGGTAAGTCAGCCCGAGGTAAAGCGCGTTCGCGGAGACGCCAAGCGCCAGGTAGATTGCCCAGCTCGACCCGCGCCCGGGCCAAGGCCGCCGCAGCGCCAGCGCCAACCCGACGAGCACCGCGCCCGCCGTGAGGAAGCGCGCCGCGAGAAACCACAGAGGCGGGCTGCCTGTCGAGGCCACCTTGCTCGGCACGTAGGCCGAGGCCCACAGGAAAATGTAAAAAATCGCCAGCGCGACACCGAGCGCGCCGTGATGGCGCGACTCTGTCGCAGCGGCGGGCTGGCCAGACTCCGTCGTCACAGATTCCTTTCCCGCTTCAAGATCAGTCGGCGGCTCCTGCCGGCGCAGTTCGGAAAAGCTCATCGTGGTTGCCCGGATTTGCTCCCGTCGCCCTGCCCCGCAAACGCCGCGCGCGCCGCCTCCAGCCGCCACGCCTCCACGCGCTCGCGCTGCGCGACGGCCCGCCGTTCCAGCCGACCCAGATCAAGCTCGCGCACCGCCGGCACCGCGTCCGCAACTTCCGCTAGCGCGAGCCACAGCGACCGCTTTCCTTCGATGCCGAGCGACAGGCCCTCGAACGCTTCCAGCCGCCCGAAATCGTCGTCGCCGGGCGCGGTGAGTCGCAGCTTCAGCTCGGCAAATTTTTCCGCCATCCACGCAGCCGCCTGACGCACCTTGCTCTCCGTGCCGCCGAGCTTTCCGATCAACGCCTGCAATTCCGCTTTGTCCTCCTCGATCTCCGTTTTCAATTCGGTGAGAAACCCGGCGAGCGGCGTGTGCGCGTGCGTCGCGATCAGATGGTCGATCAGCTCCAGCGCGCCGACCGCACCGGCGAGATGATCGTTGAGATACGTTGTCAGGTGCTGCGCGCTCATGCGTCTTTCATTAACTCACTTTCCTCCTCGCTGCCATCGGTGCGCGATACGCTCGCCGCCTTCGTCGCGGCCGATTTCCCGTGAAGGGACGACGGTTCGGATGCGTCATTTCGCGCGCGGCGTTCGTTTCGTTGTCCGCTACTGATTTTTCGTCACCATGTGGATCGTCCGCCTGGCCCTGCGCCGGCCTTACACTTTCACGGTCGTCTCGATCCTCGTCGCCATTCTCGGCTTCCTCTCGGTTCTACCGGGCACGCCGATGTCGATGTCCACGGATATTTTCCCCGAGATCGACATCCCGGTTGTCAGCGTCATCTGGTCCTACACCGGCATCTCGCCGGACGACATGGAGAAGCGCATCATCACCATCGCCGAGCGCGCGATGACGACGACGGTCAACGGCATCGAGCACATGGAATCGCAGTCCATGAATGGCGTTGGCGTCATCAAAATTTATTTTCAGCCGAACGTCAAAATCGAGAGTGCGGTCGCGGAGGTCACGAGCATTCAGCAGACGATCCTGCGCGTCCTGCCACCCAACATCACGCCGCCGCTCATCCTGCGTTTCAGCGCGAGCAGCGTGCCGATTTTGCAGCTCGCCATCAAGAGCGAGACGCAGCCCGAGCAGGTGCTCTACGATCAGGCGACGAACTTCATCCGCCAGCCGCTCGCCACCGTGCAGGGCGCCAGCATTCCCCTGCCCTACGGCGGCAAGCCGCGGCAGATCATGGTCGATCTCGACCCGAAGGCGCTCTACGCAAAAGGGCTTTCGCCGACCGACGTGGTCAACGCGCTCAACGCGCAAAATCTCATCCTGCCCGCGGGCACCGCGAAATTCGGCGAGCAGGAATATCTGGTGAAGCTCAACAGCTCGCCCGACGTCGTCTCGGCGTTCAACGACCTGCCGATTCGAGCCGTGAATGGGTCGGTCGTTTATATGCGCGACGTGGCGCAGATTCACGACGGCTACGCGGTGCAGCAAAACATCGTGCGCCAAGACGGCGTGCGCTCCGCGCTGCTCAGCGTGTTGAAAGGCGGCGGCGCCAGCACGCTCGACATCGTCAAGCGGGTGAAAACACGGCTCGAGCAAGTGCGCGCCGGTTTGGTGGCGGGGCTGGAGGTGAAGGAACTTTTCGACCAGTCGGTATTCGTCAAAGCGGCGATCAGCGGCGTCGTAAAAGAGGCCGCCATCGCCGCGTGTTTGACCGCGACAATGATCCTGATCTTTCTCGGGAGCTGGCGCTCGACGCTCATCATCGCGGCCTCCATTCCGCTCTCGATTTTGATCTCGCTGCTCCTGCTCAGCGCGCTCGGCTACACGCTCAACGTGATGACCCTCGGCGGTCTCAGCCTCGCGGTCGGCATCCTCGTCGATGACGCGACCGTGGAGCTCGAAAACATCCACCGCAATCTCGGCCTCGAAGAAGAGAAACCGCTGACGAAAGCGATCCTCGACGGCGCGCAGCAGATCGCCACGCCGGCGTTCGTTTCCACGCTGTCGATCTGCATCGTTTTCGTCTCGGTTTTGTTTCTCAACGGGCCGGCGAAATTCCTCTTCGTGCCGCTCGCCCTGGCGGTCGTCTTCGCCATGATGGCGAGCTATTTTCTCTCGCGCACGCTGGTGCCCGTGATGGTCCATTTCCTCCTCGGCCCCGAGGTGCCGCTTTACCGCGAGGAAGCCGAGCACGAGCGCGAGCACAAGGAAGGAAACGAAGGCGCGCGCGACGGCAAAAAACCGGCCGACGGCAAGGAGGAAAAGCGTAAGGAGCGGCCGGAAAATGGACAATCGCAGCAGAAGCCGGCGAAGAAGGATTTCATCTGGCGCATCCACGAAAAATTCAACGAGCGCTTCGACCGTTTTCGCGCGCGCTACCGTGGCGCGCTCGAGTGGTCGCTCGACCATCGCGGGCTCGTGCTCGGCTGCTTCGGCGTCTTCGTGGGGCTCTCGCTTTGCCTCACGTTTTTCGTCGGCCGGGACTTCTTCCCGCGCGTCGATGCCGGCCAGTTCCGGCTCCACGTGCGCACGGCTTCCGGCACCCGCATCGAGGAAGCCGAGCGCGTCTTCGGCCAGGTCGAGAATTACATCCGCCAGATCGTGCCGAAGGAGGAGCTGAAACTCATATTGGACAACATTGGATTACCCGTCGGCGGCGTGAACCTCGCCTTCAGCGACAGCGCCACCATCGGGTCGAGCGACGGCGAAATCCTCGTCGCGCTGGAGGAAGGCCACAAGACGCCGACGCCGGCCATCGTGAAGCGTCTGCGCCGCGAGCTGCCGGCGCAGTTCCCCGGCGTCACGTTTTATTTCCAGCCGGCCGACATCGTCAGCCAGATCCTCAACTTTGGGCTTCCCGCACCGATCGACGTGCAAGTCACCGGTCCCGGCCGCAACGCGCCGCAGAACTACGAGATCGCCAAACAACTCGCCGACAAAGTGGCGCAGGTGCCGGGCGCCGTGGACGTGAACATCCACCAGGTGCTCGACGCGCCGCAGATCGACGTGAACCTCGACCGTTCCCGCGCGCAACTCCTCGGCCTGAGCGCGAACGACGTGGCGAATTCGCTCCTCATCTCGCTGTCATCGAGCGGCCAGACCGCGCGCAACTACTGGGTCAACCCGCAGAACGGCGTGAACTACCTCGTCGCCGTGCAGACGCGGCAATACGAAGTCGATTCGCTCAACGCGTTGAACAACACGCCGGTGATTCCGGCGAGCGGCGGCAGCGGCAACGGCGCCGCCAATCCGCCGCAGCCGCAGCTCCTCGTCAATCTTGCCCATACGCAACGCTCGGTTTCGCCGGTGGTCATCAACCATTACAACATCCAGCCGGCCTACGACATTTACGCCGACGCGCAGGACCGCGACCTCGGCGGCGTCGCGTCGGAGATCGACAAGATCGTGGCGAGCTACCAGCCCAAGGAAGGATGGATAAAAAGTCTCGGGCGAAAATTCCTGCCCGAAAAAATTCTCGGCAAACCGCCGCAATCGAAACTTCCCGGTGGCAGCGAGATCACCGTGCGCGGGCAGGTGCAGAGCATGAACCACGCGTTCATGCGGCTGGGCTTCGGTGTGCTCTTCGCGATCGTGCTCGTCTATCTGCTGATGGTCGTCAATTTCCAGAGCTGGCTCGATCCGCTCATCATCATCACCGCGCTGCCCGGCGCGCTGAGCGGCATTCTTTGGATGCTCTTTGCGACCTCGACGACGTTCAGCGTGCCGAGCCTGATGGGCACGATCATGTGCATCGGCGTGGCGACGGCGAACTCGATTTTGCTCATCACGTTTGCCAACGACCAGCGGCTCGAAGGCGCCGATGCGTTCACCGCCGCGCTCGACGCCGGCACCACGCGCCTGCGCCCGGTGTTGATGACCGCGCTGGCGATGATTCTCGGCATGATCCCGATGAGCCTCGGCCTCGGCGAAGGCGGCGAACAGAACGCGCCGCTCGGCCGTGCGGTCATCGGCGGGCTGCTCGTGGCCACAGCGACAACGCTCTTCGTGGTGCCGCTGTTCTACAGCATCATGCGGAAAAAAGATTTGGTGCCGGTGAGCGACGAAGATGCGGAACTGCTCTTCGCCGAAGACGAGCCGGAGCGCCAGATGGCTGAGTCGATGCATCGCCGCGACGATCACAACGGGCAGCGCGATTCCAAAAACGGGCAGAACGGACACGACGACGAGCGTCGTGCGCACGACGGGAACGGCGAGCGCGAGGTGGAGGACGACCGTCAACGCACCGAGAAGAAGCCGGCGCCAAAAGAAAGCCAACGGCGCTGACCAGCCCGCGTCCGCCACCTTCAATTTTTTAACGAACACTCATGGATTCCGAAGCTCAGGGCAGTCGTCACGATGATGACGACTCGGACAAGGACGAAAAGGATGCGCCGCGCGCCGCGACGGAAACCGAGGAGCCGCGCGACACCGGGAACAAAAAGAAAGCGTCCGATTCGCAGCCACGGCAACGGCGCCCGCCGTCCGACGAATCCGAGCGAACTCGCGACGAGCCGTCGCGCCGTGAATCCCGCGAGGATGACGAGCAGCCGCGTCGCGAGTCGCGGGAGAAAAAGGAGCCACCGCGCGATGACGACGCCCCCCCCAAGAAGAAAGACGAGCCATCCCGCCACGAATCGCGCGAAGACGAGGAACAATCGCAGCGCGACAAGCCACGCGAAAAAGGCGCGCAACCGCGGCGCGAATCGCGTGAGGAACGGGAGCCACCCCGGCGCGAGTCGCACGAAGAGCAACCGCGCCGCGGCGGACGCGGCCGTTTTCTCCTGCTCCTGCTCGCGCAGAGCCGATGTCTCACGCTCCAGCTCATATTCGGATTAGTCTCACCGCTGCGGCGCCACCGCGAGCGGAAAGAAACCGCGCAGGCGCTCGACGCCGGCGCGCGCACCGTACAGTTCGTGCGGCCGTCCAAGTCGCCGCCGGTCTTCGAGTTCAGCCTGCCCGGCAGCGCGGAGCCGATCCAGCAGGCCACGCTTTACGCGCGCACCAACGGCTATTTGAAAGAGCGTTACGCGGACATCGGCGACCGGGTCAAGGAAGGGCAACTGCTGGCCAAAATCGACGCGCCCGATATCGACGCGCAGTTGCGCCAGGCGCAGGCGAATCTCGAGCAACAAAAGGCCGCCCTTGGCCTCGCCGGGGTCAACTTCGAGCGGCAGAAAAAGCTGCTCGCCGAGAAGGTCGTCTCCCAGCAGGAATACGATGGAAACGAAGCCGCCTACAATCAGGCCGTCGCCAACGTGAAAGCCGGCGAGGCGAACGTGGCGAACCTCCGGGCGCAACAGGGATTCCAGGAAATCCGCGCGCCGTTCGACGGCATAGTCACGACGCGTTTCGTCGATATCGGCGCGCTCATCGCCATCGGCACGAACAACAGCGCGCCGAGCCTGTTCACCGTCGCGCAAACCGACACGTTGCGCGTTTTCATCAACGTGCCGCAGGCGTATTCGACGACCGTGAAACCGGAGCAGGAAGTCGAAGTCACGGCCGCGGAATACGCGAAGGAAACCTTTCGCGGCAAAGTGACGCGCACCGCCGACGCGCTCGACCCGAGCGCGCGCACCGAGCGGGTGGAAATCCAGGTCTCGAGCGAAAACAGCAGGCTCTTGCCCGGCATGTATCTGACCGTGCGTTTCAAGGTGGCCCAAACCACGCCGGCGCTCATCGTGCCGGCCAGCACGGTGATCATCCGCAAGGAAGGCCCGCGTGTCGCGGTGGTGACGGCTGGCGGCAGCGAGAACGAAAAGGAAAAGAAGATCGCGTTCAAGCCGATCGAACTGGGCCGCGATTTCGGCACGACGATCGAAGCGCTCAAGGGGTTGGACGGGAACGAGTCGATCATCGTGAATCCAACGGACGACCTGCGCGAGGGCGAGCCGGTGCAGGCACAGGAAAAGAAGGAAGATCCCAAGCCGGGCGGGCCGCCGCAACAGGGACAGGGGCAGGGACAGAACCCGCCTCAAGAAAACAAGAAAGAAGCGAAACGGTAGGGCGAACTTTGTCGCAACTCGTCGGTGGGTTTGGGCGCCACCGGGCGCGAGTATGGGGCGCGACG
>CAXTRS010000102.1:6589-13369 GCA_964246635.1 uncultured Chthoniobacterales bacterium
ATTAGGTGCAGCGAAGCTGCGAAGAAAAAGAATTCTAGGCGGCGTGTCGCCGCAGAATAATGGCACCCGGAGGTCGCCATCCACCACGAAAGAACTCGCTCGATCCGCCAGTTCTGGCGTAAAAATTCCGTCCCGCCTTTATGCCCCGGACGCCCACGCTTTCCTACGACCGCGGCACATTGATCTTGCACCCGCCGCCGCGCGGCAAGGCGTGGGTGGATTTCGCGGAATGGGATGATCGCGTCGAAAAATTCCGCATCCCGGCGGTGCGCTACCGCGGGCTGGTCGAATCGTTGCGCGTCGCGGAAACGCCGGTCGAGGACCGAGCGCGCGATTTCAGCCCGCTGCCCCTCGACTTCGCTCGCAGCATTGTGCCTTATCCACACCAGGCTGAGGCGCTCGAAGCGTGGCAGGCCGCCGGTCGGCGCGGGGTCGTCGTGCTGCCGACCGGCGCCGGCAAGACGCTCGTCGCCCAGCTCGCCATGCAAGCCACCGCGCGCAGCACGCTCGTTGTCGTGCCGACGATCGACCTCTTGCACCAATGGTATGCCGGCCTGCTGGCGGCGTTTCCTGGCACCAGCGTGGGACTGCTCGGCGGCGGCTCGCGCGATTTCGACAGTCCGCTGCTCGTCGCCACTTACGCCTCCGCTGCGATGGAAGCCGAGCGGCTCGGCAATCGCTACGCGCTGCTGATTTTCGACGAAGTTCACCACCTGCCGGCGGACTACACGCGGGTCATCGCCGACTATTCCATCGCGCCGTATCGGCTCGGCCTGACCGCGACGCTGGCGCGCAGCGATGGCAAGGAACGCGCGCTCGAAGGTCTCATCGGCCCGACCGTATTTACCCGCACGCCCGCCGAACTGGCCGGCAAGTCGCTCGCGCCGTTTGAAGAAGTGCGCATCCGCGTGTCGCTGCGCGCCGCCGAGCGCGCCCGCTACGACGCACTCATCGCCAAGCGCAACGCCTTTCTCGAAGCCCGCCGCATCCGGCTCGGATCAATTCAGGGCTGGCAACAATTTGTGCGCGTCAGCAGCAGCTCGCCCGCCGGACGCGCCGCCATGCTGGCGCACCGCGAAGCCCGCGCGCTGGCCTTCGGCACCGAGGAAAAACTCGATGTGCTCGAATCGCTGCTCGCCAAACATGCCGGCCGGCGCACGCTGATTTTCACCGACGACAACGCGACCGTTTATCGCATCGCGTCCGAGTTTCTGCTCCCCGCCATCACGCACCAGACCGCTGTGAAAGAGCGGCACGAAACCCTGGCCCGATTCCGGGACGGCCGGTATCCCGTGCTTGTCTCTTCGCGCGTGCTCAACGAAGGCGTCGATGTGCCGGAAGCCAGCGTCGCCATCGTCCTTTCCGGCACCGGAGCGGAGCGCGAATACATCCAGCGTCTCGGCCGCGTGCTCCGACCCATCGAAGGGAAACGCGCGATCCTTTACGAAGTGATTTGCGAAGGAACGAGCGAGGAAAATATATCGCGCCGCCGTCGCAGCGGAAAGGGGAGCGCGGGCTTCCAGCCCGCCCTTGCCGGCATCCTGCCGGCAAGCTGATCAGAGGTAAGGACGCACCTCCGGGGCGTCCGTAGATTTTTCTGTCTTTCAACTCAGCAGACGTTTCTCGCGCAACAGAGATGTTCTACCGACGCCCCGGAGGTGCGTCCCTGCCTTTATGTTGACTTCGGATTTGTTGATCGTGCGTCAGCGCAACGGCAGCGTTGTGCCGCACCATTTGAGGCTCGATCCGGCGAGCGTCGGACTCGCCGCGGAATTAATCGTCACGTTCCAAAACTTCGTCGGCCGGCGGCGCGGCGAATTGGACGAATGGCTCACGGCATTCGAGGGCGAAGACACGGCGTTCAAGGTCAAGCGCGGGTTGGCGCACCTGCTGGCCAGCGAGTTCTCGACCTTCGAGACCGTTTCGCCCGTCGAGCCGGCGGCGCTGCGGCGGCGTGTGTTCGAGTTGGGCGCGACGTCTGTCCCATCGCGCGCCCGGCGCGCCACGCTCCTGCACGCCGCCGCGGATGCGCTCGCGCTCGCGGAGAACCGGCTCGTCACACCTGAAGAAATCGCCGACGGCCTCTTTGCCGACTTGCCCTCAAATGGGGTGCTCACCGCGTTCGAGCCGCCTTCCGCGGAAGCGCTCATTCATCGCTACAATCTCGCCCAGGCGCAGGGAGTCCTTTACCGCGCGTTCGAGCTGACGATCACCGCGCACCGCAACACGCCCGGCCATTACAAGCAGCTCTTCAAATACGTGAAGCTCTTCGGTCTGATGACGCTCATTGAAGGCGACGCCGAGCACGGTTTCACGTTGTGCATGGATGGTCCGACGAGCCTGTTCGAGCCGAGCACGCGCTACGGCTTGGCGATGGCGAAGCTGCTGCCGGCGCTGTTGCACGTCACGCGCTGGGGCTTGCGCGCGATATTGAAGCCGCGGCGTGATGATATGCGTGGTGCCGAGACGCCGCCGGCCGCCGTTTACGAACTCGACGCGGGTTGCGGTTTGGTCAGCCACTACGAGCCGGGCAAAGCGTTCGATTCCATTTTGGAAGAAGCCTTCGCCGCGCGTTGGGAGAAGCTCGACACCGCCGGCTGGCAGTTGGAACGCGAAGTCGATCTCGTGCCGGTGCCGGGCAGCGCGATCATTCCCGATTTCCGTCTCGCACATCCCGACGGTCGTAGCGCGCTACTCGAGATCGTCGGCTTTTGGCGGCCGGAATATCTGCGCAAAAAATTCGCGCTCCTGCGTCGCTCCGGCCGGCGCGACGTGATTCTCGCGGTGTCCGAACGCCTGAACCTCGAAGCCGCCGGCGTGAACACCGGCGAGTTCCGCGACCAGATCGTCTGGTTCAAAGGCAAACTCGACCCGCGCGCCGTGCTTGAGCTCGTGGATGCGGTGGCCGCGAAGTAGGAAGCCCCCCACTCATGCCTTCGCCTCGGGTTCGCCTCACGCTCTCCGCCGCCGAGGTGCGTCGCGTCGCGCTCGCGGCACAAGGGTTCGCACAACCCCGGCTCGCGGACACTGTGAAGCCAAATCGCCGACATCTGCTCGCGGCGATCCGGCGGCTGGGAATGTTGCAGATCGACTCCGTCAACATCTTGGCGCGTTCGCACTATCTGCCGCTGTTTTCGCGGCTCGGCCGGTATCCCGCCGCACTGCTCGACGAACTCGCCTTTTCCGCGAAAACTCCGCCGGCCCGCCGCGCGCTCTTTGAATACTGGGGTCACGCGGCTTCGCTGTTGCCGGTGGAATCTTACCCGCTTCTGCGCTGGCGGATGCTGCGCGCCACGAAGCTGGAAAACATCTACGGCAGCCTGGCGGCGCTCCTGCGCCGGCGTCCATCGCTCGTCAGCGACGTGCTCGCCGAGGTTGCCGCGCGCGGGCCCTTGCAGGCCGGCGAACTCGAACGCCAGCTCCATCCCGAGGCGCCCGCGCGCGCCACCCCGTGGTGGGGTTGGAGCGACACCAAGCGCGCCTTGGAGTTTTTGTTCTGGTCGGGAGAGATCACCGCCGCCGGACGCACGAACGCCTTCGAGCGTCTCTACGATTTGCCCGAGCGCGTGTTGCCGCCAGAAATTCTCGGCGCGCCGGCGCCGGCTGAGGACGAAGCGCAACGCGTGCTGCTGCGCCTCTCCGCCCGCGCGCTCGGCGTCGCCACCGAGCGCGACCTGCGCGATTATTTTCGACTGCCGCCCGCGGATTCCAGGCAGCGTCTTGCCGAACTGGTCGAAGCCGGCGAGCTGCTGCCGGTGCAAGTGGAAAACTGGACATCCTCGGGTTACCTTGATCCTGCCGCGGCGGTGCCGCGACGCGTGGACGCCTGTGCGCTGCTGTCGCCGTTTGACTCCCTGGTCTGGGAGCGCGCGCGCACGGAGCGGATCTTCGGGTTCCGTTATCGGATCGAAATTTACACCCCGGCGCCGAAACGCATCTACGGCTACTACGTGCTGCCGTTTCTGCTCGGCGAGCGCATCGTCGGCCGGGTCGATCTCAAAGCAGACCGCGCCGCGAGTGCGTTGCGCGTGCTGGCGACGCACGCGGAGGAAGGGGTCGATCCAGCGACCATTGCCGACACACTGCAACGCGAACTGCGCACGCTGGCGGATTGGCTCGGGCTGGAGCGCGTAGTCACCACGCCAGACGCACGCGGAGCGCTCAGATTGTAGCAGTCGCTATGGCCCGCTCAAGGGTCGCACGGCTTGGACGCGATAGAAGCGCTGGCTGACTGCCGGCCCGGTGGTGACGTTGCGGCTCGTCGTCGCACCGGCGTCGGGTAGGAACGTGCTCAAGGGGCTGTCCGTCCAACCGCCGGTCAGCAGGTCGGTGCGTGTGTCCACGCGATAAAAGCGACCCGGGTTGGTCGTGAAACCCAAACTCGCGGTGTCCTGGCTGGCCGCGGTGGATTTGGCAATGCTCACGACCCGCAATCGGTCGTTGGGATTTTTCGGGTCGGTGCCTTCGAGATATTCGTCTTTGTCGCTCGCGCCGTCGCCGTCGGAGTCGCTCGTGGCGTTGGCGGTCGTCAGGTTGCCGAAGTTGAGCAGCTCGAAGGCGTCGGCGATGCCGTCGCCGTCGGTGTCGGTGCCGGGGGTGATCGAAAGGGTCTTTACCGCAAACAGGGTGCCGGTGCCCAGGTTGATCCAGCCGCAGTTGGCGCTCCAGGCGTAGCCGGAGAGCTTGCCGGTTTGCAGGTCAAGCTGAGCGTTGCCGAGGTGCTCGAAGTTGATCCAGCCGATGTTGGCCCCGTAGGCCAGCCCGCGCAGGAGCGCGACGCCGGGTGTCGCGCCGGCCAGGAAGTTGACGCCGAAGTCGGTCGCCGAGTTGTTGGCGTATTGGATGCCGTTGGCGGGAGCGCCGCTGCCGAGGTTGATCCAGCCCACGTTGGCCGCGTAGATAAAGCCGGAGTTGACATACTCGCCGATGCCGACGCCGTCCGCGGTGCTGGGCCGCCAGTTCGTCCAGCCGATGTTGGCGCCCCAAGCATAGGGGGCCGCCGGATCGATGGTCGAGGTTTGCGCGCGCGCACCGGGCGCGCGGAGAGTGAGCAACAAGACGGCCACCACGACGAACCCCGAAGGGCGGACCATGCGGGAAAAGCGACAGATCGAGCAGAGCGTTTTCATGGCGTTGGAGAAGCGCGAGACTTCCGCAGGAGAGGAGTCCATGTGTGGGCGCCCCGCAGGAGGCGGCAATATTGCCTAGTGCAGGGTCGAGTAGGAATGGTGAGCGTGGATGGCCGGACGCATCTTTGGCGCAGCCGCCCTCGGGCAACGCAGAATTCTGGGCCTGTGCTCTGGGCGGTCGAGTTGGCGACGGAAAGGGCCGCGATGCCGTAGCCGCCGCACAAATGCGCGGTGGAATTGGTCACGTTCCCGGCCGTGATGCCATCGCTGCCGATGACGCGCACGTTGCAGTGATCGACCGCAGTCGAGTTCAGCTCCGAACCCAGATAGATGCCGTAGAGCGCGCAGTTTGAGATCGTGATATGCGAGACGCGCACATTCACCGCCGTCGTCCCCGAGCTGAACCCACGCGAGAAACCGGTGCCGCTATAGGTCGTCCCGTCGTAAACGGTGGCGCCGACGATCCGACCGTTGGCGATGGCGATATCCTGGACATTGTTGCCGAGGGCAATCCCGGTGGCACCCTGATTAGTCCCCGGGGAAGAGATGATGAAGCCATTGAGATCGAGAGAGACACCGCTGCTGTTGATGCGGATCCCATTGCCCGTGGCCGCGATATTTCGGGAAAGATAATAGGATCCCGGCGCGGCGATGATAAAGGCGTAAGCCACGTCGCCGGGTGTGTTCGTGCTGTTTACCTCGATGCCGGTGGAAGCGATCTGATCGAGCGACTTCATCGCCGGCGCGGGTGGACCGGGCGGGGTCAGCGGGCCTTGGGCGAAGGAAGAGGTTGAGAGTTGAGAGTTGAGAGTCGTCCAGAGCAGCGCGAGGGCAAAGGCGCGGAGGCGGACGGCGGACGGCGGGCGGGATTTTTTCATCGCGGGTTTTGGGGATTGAAGCTGCATGGAATCGGGCGTTCGCGAGCGTGCGCCCGAGGGGTCACGGCATGTTGTATTTATGCTGGATGTTCTCGGCATTGGTCCCTTCCCCGCGGCACGAATTGGCGATGACCGCGCTCAGCGCCGTGCCGGTGCCGGTGCTCCGTCCGATGCACGAAGTGGCAATCGTAGCGTCCAAACCAGGCGCGCTACCGCCGCCGGTTCCGAGACAGTTCACGGCGTTGATGGCTCTCAGTCCGATCTGGGAGGAGTTGCCATTGAGGCTGATGCCGACACAATTGGTCGCCGTGCCGATGGCCACCAGGCCGCTGCCTGTGCTCGTCGCCGTGCCCTGGCAGTTGCTGGCATTGCCCGAAACCCGCACGCCAATTCCGGTCTCGCTCACCCCGACGCAATTACTCGCACTCTCGGCGAAGACGCCTGAGTTGGAGCTGCTCTTGCCCTGGCAGGTCTCCGCCGCGCCGGCCGAGATCCCGCGCTGGCTGACGCTTTCGCCAGAGCAACCCTGCGCGGTCTTGGCCGACACTCCGGCCCCGCTGACGCTCTGGCCGACGCAATGGATCGCCGTCTCCGCGAGCCCTCCGATGCCGCCCTGACCACTCGACACACCAGAGCAACTCTGCGCCAACCGCGCGTTCACTCCGTGGTTGGTCAGGGTGCCGGCGGAGTCGCCGAGGGAGTCCCTCGCGATGGTGGGGAGGATGGCGTCGCCGCGGGGTTGGCGGGCGGGCGCTTGCAAGACCGGTTGAGCG
>CAXTRS010000103.1:0-13332 GCA_964246635.1 uncultured Chthoniobacterales bacterium
ACCGGACGCGCCGCGCAGTTCAACTTCACGCTGCCGACGGCACAGACGCTCAGCGTCGTCAAAGCCTACCGGCTCGCAAGCGCGACTGCGGCCGTGCAGGCGGTCTCTCCAGCGCCAACGCCCGCCGCCACGAGTTTCTCCGACACGCTGCCGGCGATGAGCGCGACGCTCTACGAAGTGCAACTCACGGGTGCCACCAATTTCGCCGCGTGGCAGCAGGAGAAGTTTGGCGCCGACGCCGGCAATCCCGCCATCGCCGGCGACCTCGCCGATCCCGACGGCGACGGCGTGCCGAACTTGCTGGAATACATCAGCGTCCGCGATCCGAAGAGACCCGACAGCGGGCCGGTGCTTGCCGCGACGGTGATCACGCCGAATGGCGGGGGTGCGTCGTCGCTTCAGCTTCAATTCAACCGGCGGAAAGGCGTCACCGATGTGCAGTTGCTCTTGCAGAGCGTCGCGACGTTGAGCCCGAACGTTTCCTGGACCGAGCAGAACCCGGCGAGCTTGAACCCGACGATCGCCGATCTCGACGCGCTAACCGAACGCTGGACGCTCACGTTGCCGTGGTCCGGCGCGAGCGGGGGATTCTACCGGCTCAAGGCGCAGCGTTGACTCGCGCCGTCCGCAGTGGGCGCCGAAGCACAAACCCCATCGCCGCGGCAGCCGATGTCTTCATTGCCCGGCTCGATGCCGGGCTCCGGCGTCACGGGGATGGTCAAGTCAAAGCAACCGTTGCCGGTGCTACTTTTTTACCACGCCGCATTCGAGCATCGACTTGCCGAAATACGGATTGGACACTTTGGTGTCGGTTTGCAGCCAGTCGCCGTCTTTCGTCATCGGACAATTCACGACATAATAACCGGGCGCGCCGGCGGCGAGCTGGATCGCGGCCTGGCTGGTCGGCTTGAACTCCTCGCGCAGCAGCGTGATCTTGGTCTGGAGGGACATCGTCGTGGCTTTCTCGGCGAGATTTTGCACGGCGGCGGCGTCCACGCCGGGAATGCCATCGCGGGCGGCGGCTTTCGCTTCGCTGGCCAACTGGCCGGCTTGAAAGCGCGCATCGTCGTATTTGTCGGCCGCGAGCATGGCGCGGACTTTTTCGTAACGCTCCAGCAAGGCGCGCGCGCCCTCGGGCAGTTCCTTTCCGGCGGCGGTCGCGGGCTGGCGTGAGCAACCGGGAAGCGCGGCGGCGGCCAGCAGGGCGACGACGAGGAAGAGCGAGCGGAGGAGGGCGGGTTTCATGGACAGCCGCGCACTATAATCACGCCCGTCCATTCCGCACGCGCGAGCCGCCTGGTGGGTAGTGGGTCAGTTTGAATGGTTGAGGCGGTGTTCTGCCGGGTAGGACGGGCATTCCGCCCACCCTACCCAAAACCCTGCGCAAAAAAAGACCCGCTATCGCCTTGCTCCCGCGGGCCGCGCTCTGAAATTTTCACGCGTGGACTTAGAAAACAAAAAGGGGAGGCGGCAGCCTCCCCTCCGTTTTACAACCACCGCCTGCCGCGAGAAAGCGGCAGGGACTTACGCGGGCTGCAGCCTGCGGCGGAGGAAATACGCCATCGCGGCGCCACCCGCGGCGAGCAGCGCCCAGGTGCCCGGCTCGGGCACGGCGATGATGTCCAGGCTCCAGCCGGTGATCCCGCTGAGTTCAGGGGCGCCAACGCTGCCCGTTGTCGTATCGTCAAGAATATACAGGCTCCAGGTGCCGTTGGGATTCGTAAACCTGAACTGGCTGCCGAAGCCGATCCCGGTCTGGACACCAGCCGTCAGGCCGCCCGGATTGCCGTATGGTCCCGCGGGAGGCCCCCCTACCATACCTGCGAGTGGAAAGGTATCTTGCTGAGTGCTTTCGTTGGTCGGCTTGAACGTGCCGGAGGTGAGTTGAGCATTGTCAGGCAGAAAGCTCGCCGCCGCATCGCTCAGCGTGATGGTCAGACCGCTCGAGGAGAGGGTGGTGCTGCCAACGTCGGAGAAGACAATCAGCGTCCTGCCCCCCGGGCTGACCAGCAGCATATCGACGTCATCCGATCGGACGGCGTTGAAGCCGTTGATGGTCAACGTAATGCTGGTAATCGAGTTTTGCAGACCCGAAACGAGGAGCGTTCCCGGATATGGGGCACCTGGTGTCTGGAGTGCGCCTGGAGGAGTGCCATTGTTGGTATCACTAACCGTGATGGGAACGGCGGAAGTAAACACCACCGCCTGCACGGTGGTGGAGGCGACGCACAAGGAGCCGCCGGTCACGATCAATGCCGCGGCTTTTGAAATTTTCGTGTGGAAAACTCCCAGCGCGTGCCCGATTTCGAATGCGAAGTTTTTCATAAAAAGATCCGCTAAAACAACATTTACAAGAGTGGGTTTCATTCCGTCGAGCATAAAACTCCTGCGAACCGATTTTTTTGCGTCCGGAGAAAATGCGTTTCAAGCCTTGGGCGCCACGCAAGGGCTTCGTCTGGCATCTCCCAAATACAAAGCGCCTCTTTAGCCGCTGATCAGCCGAAGAGGCGCGTCTCGCGAGGAAAAAGGCAACGCTCAGGCAGCGATAACACCCGCCCCGCGGCGGGCGCGCGCGATGCCCAGCAGCACGGCTAGGCCGCCGGCCACCATCAGCCAGGTCGAAGGCTCGGGCACGGCGATGATGTCGAGCTGCCAGCTTGTGATGGAGCCGGTTTCACCGCCGGTCCCGTTGGTGTCATCGACAATATACAGCGACCAAGTGCCGTTGGGATTGGTGAAATTGAACTGGGTGGCGAAGCCGAGACCTGTGGGACCTCCCCCGGTGCCGCCCACACTGCCGCCCGGACTCCCATACGGCCCATTCGGTGCCGGGGCGGGGAAGTTTCCCGTGGTCTCCTGCAAACTCTCGTTGGTCGGCCTGAAGGTGCCGCTGGCCAGCGGCCCCGCGTCCGGCAGGAAAGCGGCCGCGGCGTCAGACAAGGTGATGGTCAGCGATCCGGTGCTGGTGGTACCGTTGCCGCCCACGTCGGAAAAGAAGATGAGAGTCCTGCCCGTGGGACTGACGAGCAGCATATCGACGTCGTCGGGCCGGGCGCTGCGGACAAAGCCGTTGAGCGTCAGCGTAATGTTGACGATCGAGTTTTGCAGGCCCGAGACGTTGATGGTGCCCGGATAAGGCGTCCCCGCCGCAGGGCTGGTTGCGCCGTCGTTGAACGTAATGCCGGCGCCGGTGAAAGTGACCGCCTGTGCGCCGGTCAAGGCGACGCACAAGGAGCCGCCGGTCACGATCAATGCGGCAGCTTTTGAAATTCTCGCGCGGGAAACTTCCAGAGCGCGCCCGATTCCGAATGCGAAGTTTTTCATAAAAGAGGTCCGTTGGAAACAACACTTACAAGAGCGGGTTTCGTTCCGTCGAGTCTTTTTGTTGCTCGAAGCGATTTTTTTTCGCCACGGGAAATGCGGAATGCACTCCAAGGAATGGGTGCGGCGCAGGGGCTTCCAATAATGGAGTTTACCGATTGACATTTGTCCAAACGACCCTGTAATAGCTTCCTACCACGTCAGTCATCACAACCCAAACAAAGGAACTCCCACACTATGTCTGAACCGTATCTTGGCATGATCATTCTCGTCCCCTACAACTTCGCGCCGCGCGGCTGGGCCTTTTGCGCCGGCCAGATTCTGCCGATTGCGCAGAACACCGCGCTGTTCGCGCTGCTCGGCACGACCTTCGGCGGCAACGGGCAGACCACGTTTGCCCTGCCCGATTTGCGCGGGCGCGTGCCGATGGGCGCGGGCCAGGGCCCGGGGTTGGACCCTTACTCGCTCGGGACAGTGCTCGGCACCGAAGAAATCACCCTGACCGTCAACCAAATGCCGGCGCACGGCCATCCGGCCACCGCGAATGCGATCGACGACGATGGCTCCTCAGGCTCTCCCACTGGCAAGTCGCTGGCGAGCATCAACAATGGTTACGCCGCGGGGAATCCGACTGCGGTCATGAACGCGGGGGTGGTCAAGGTCGCCAACGCGGGAGGAAGTCAGCCGCACGATAACATGCAGCCCTGTTTGGCGCTCAACTACTGTATCGCGCTGGAAGGCATTTTCCCGTCGCGAAACTGAGCCAGCGCACGTTTGAGCCTGGCCTGAGTCGTTGATGATAGCGCTGCCCGGCTTGCCGCGAGGCGGGCTGGGCAGCGCCTGTTTTTGTTCGCCATTTCCGAACTGTCTCCGCGGACGCGCTTGCCTCTGGCGCCTATGAGCGAAGCGATCACGCTGCGACCGATCCGGGCCGACGACGAAGCGTTGCTGCGCGCGGTGTATGCCAGCTACCGCGCGCCCGAAATGGCGGCGGCGGCAGTGGACTGGACCGAGGCGCAACGGGCGGCCTTTTTGCGGATGCAGTTCGACGCGCAGCACCGCGCGTATCAACAGGAATTTTCCGGCGCCGATTTCCTCGTCATCCAAGCCGGCGAACGGCCGATCGGGCGGCTCTACGTGGATCGGCGCGAAGACGAGATCCGCATCATCGACATCGCGCTGCTGCCCGGTGAGCGCACGGGGATCGGCACCCGGCTGATCAAGCAAATTTTTGCCGAAGGCGCGCAGACCGGCAAGCCGGTGCGGGGTCAGGTGGAATGGTGGAATCCGGCGATCCGTTTGTTTCAGCGCATCGGTTTCCGCATCACCGGCCACACCGGGCTGCACTATCAAGTGGAGTGGACGCCGCCGGAGCCGCCGCGCCCGCCAGCTTCTTCCTTATGATGAATGCCGCCGTCCGACTGCCGCTGCGCTTCGATCCCGCGGGTCTCCAGGCCGATCTGGCGAGCATCGGACCCGAAGCATGGATCACGCATTTCAACACGAGCTACTTCGAGGGGGCGTGGACCGGGGTGGCGTTGCGCGCGGCGGGCAAAAACGCGGCCACACTCGCTGACGACCCCATGGCGGGTGACTACGCGGACACCGCCCTGGTCGCCCGCTGTCCGCATTTCGCGTCGGTGATGGCGGCGTTGCACTGTCCGCTGAAGTCGGTGCGGCTGCTGAAGCTGACTGCTGGCTCGAACATCCGCGAGCACCGCGATTACGATCTCGGCTGGGAGGCCGGCGAAGTGCGCCTGCACGTGCCGGTGGTGACGAATCCCGGCGTCGAGTTTTATCTCGAAAGCCGGCGCGTCGTGATGAACGAAGGCGAGTGTTGGTATCTCAACTTGAACCTGCCGCACCGGGTGCAGAATCGTGGCGCCGCCGACCGCATTCATCTCGTGATCGATTGCCAGCTCAACGACTGGCTGCGCGCCACCGTCCTCGAGTCGCCGCCGCCGGACCCGGAAGCGGCACCCGCGCCCGCGAGTCCGTTCGAGCAGTTTCGGCAACTCGTGCTGGCTGACCCGGGTTTGCAGCAGCCCCTGATGCAGACGCCGGATCGCAGCGAATTCGCGTCGCTCGCGCTCGCGCTCGGCGAACAGCACGGCTGCCGCTTCACGGCCGGCGATGTGGACGCCGCGCTCAACGCGGCCAAACGCAGTTGGATCGAGCGATGGATCTGAGCGCCCCGCTGCAACTCGACGGCTGGCTGCCGATCCGCATCGCCGCGCAGGCGACGCCACCTTTCGTCGATTGGTGCCACGTCGGGACGCGCCGTTTCACCGAGCCGTTTTTCGAGCAGACGATCGAGCAATGTCTGCGGCATCCCTTCAGCCTGCTCTTTCGTCACCAGACGTCGCTGGACGCGCTGCCGGAGTGGCAGGCACGCCGCCCGGGTTTGCCGCCGAGCGGGTTCATTTTCCACATGTCGCGCTGCGGTTCGACGTTGATCGCGCAAATGCTCGCCGCGCTCCCGTCGCACATCGTCATCTCGGAGGCGCCGCCCATCGACGCGCTCCTGCGCGCGCCGCTGCCCGGCGCGACGGACGAGCGGCGCATCGCGTGGCTGCGAGGATTGCTCAGCGCGCTGGGCCAGCGGCGCAACGGCGGGGAGCGCCGGTTCTTCATGAAATTCGACAGTTGGCACACGCTGGCGCTCCCGCTGATCCGGCGCGCATTTCCCGACGTGCCCTGGATTTTCGTTTGCCGCAAACCGGTGGAAGTCATGGTTTCGCAGATGCACCGGCGGGCGGCCCACATGGTTCCCGGCGCATTTTCCATGGAGTCGCCGGGGCTCGACGCCGCGGACGCCGCGCGGATGTCACCGGAGGAGTATTGCGCCCGGGTGCTCGGGAGGATTTGCTCCGCCGCGCTCGCGCAACTGCGCGCCGACCCCGGCGGCCGTGTCGTCAACTACACGGAATTACCGGAAGCGGTCCCTTCCTCGCTGGCGGAATATTTTCAACTGGACTGCACGGCCGCCGAGCGCGACCGGATGCGCGAGGCGGCGCAGTTCGATGCGAAAACACCGTCGATGTTTTTTTCGCCGGATAAGGCGAGCAAGGCGGCGACGGCTAGCGCGTCCATCCGCGAAATGAGCGCGCGTTGGGTCGAGCCGATTTACACGGAGCTCGAGGCCCTGCGGCGAGCGGGCGTTCAGCCGAAGATCGCCTCGTAATAACGCCCCTTCTCGTCAGCGGCGACCGGGACGAGGAGAAGGTCCATCGCGCCGAACGTCGCGTGTTCGAGGCGATACATCCGCTGCGGCAGCCGCGCGTCGGGAGCGGCTCTGAAAATGAGCGCAAACGGCAGTCGCTGTTGGTCCGGTCGCCTGCGCGGGCGCTCGTTCACCTCGGTCAATTCCAAATCCCACGCCTGCTGGTCCGTCGCGCTGAGCCGGAAGGTTCCGTGCAACAGCGGCGTAAATTCGGCGGCTCCGATGCGATCGAGTTCCAGCATGGCGGTGAATGTGCCGCCGCAGCATCGCACGAGCAGACTCAAAACCAAGTGCCCGTCGCGGGATGATAAAGCGAGGCGCCTTGAAGCGTGGGCGGCCCGCTCTGCGCGCGGATCTGGCTGACCATGCGCTCAAAGTCGCGCGCCGAATAATTGGTGACCGTGTAAGCCGTCGAGTCGATCAGGAACCGGAGATGGGGTCCGTCTGCGCGCACCGGGCCATACTGGGCGTGGAGGCGGTTGGATTGCAGATACCGGTTCAACTGTTTGAAATTATCCACGCGCACCAGCAGATTCGTGGCGCCCGTCGCCTTGGCGGCGCGCTTGAACTTGGGCAGGTTGCTCGGTCCGCCCCAGAGGTAAACGTCGGCGCCATAATACGCGGAGAGCTCGGCGATCACCGCCAGGTCGGTCGCGCTCAGGACCGCGTTCTCCGTTTTGCGCGCTGCCGGCGCGGCGGCGCGCAGCATCCCTGCGCCGGAGAGCGGCACGATTAATCCACAGGCAACCAACGCGCTTCTGGCAAGAAAATCTCTGCGGGCTAGGGACGTTTTCATGTGCGGATGGGAGTGGCTGAAGTTCAAAGCATTGCGGTGCAAGCCGGGTGCGGTCAACGGCAATATGGGACAATCTCTATCCCAGGCGCGGTGAGGACTCCGCTGGAGGAGCGATAGTCGGGACGGCACTGGGTGTTCCGAGCTTGGGTTGCTTGGCTGGTGGTTCTCAAAGCGGGCGGGTTGTCTGCCGGTCAATAACAAGCAAGGAGCCTGCCAGGTCCGCAGACCTTGTCGAAACGACGGGGCCGGCGCTTGCGGAAACCGTGACGCGATGTTTCCCTCTGCGCTCACCCGCCCGCCATGCACAACGGCCTGTCTTCGTCGATCCCGTTTGAACTCACCGGCGAGTTCGGCGGATTTATCTACACCGACGCGGGCAAGCGGCGCATGGTGCTCCGCGCGGGAGAACGCGAGTATTTACTCAAGGTCCCGAAGGAATTGCGCCGGCGCGTCATCGCGAATTTTCGGCCCGGTGAGGAAGTATTCGTCACCGGCGTCGAGGAGCGGGATGCGGTGACGGGTGCCACCAGCCGGTGGTTGGTAACGCGCGTGCAATCCGCCGCCTCCGCCCGCGCGCCGGCGGAAGCCGCCGCGCCACCGTGGCGCGGCGCGAGCGGGCCGATTCTGGTATGCGTCAAAAAGAACTGCTGGCGCGCCGGCGGGCGCGAGCTGTGGCACGCTCTGGAGCGGGAGCTGGACGCGCAAGGCCTGGCGGCGGCGATGGAACTCAAAGCCGTCCATTGCCTGGACCGCTGCAAGCAGGCGCCGAACGCGGAATGGCGCGGTTGCGCCTTCCGACGTTGCGCGCCGGCCGACGCCACGGCGATCGTGGCGCACGCGGCGACAGCCGTGACCAGGCGTGGGTTAGTTTGACGAAGCGACCGCCGCGCAAAAATCGCTGGTCGCGGCGCGCGAAAACTTGCGCTAGGCTCGCCCTGCGTTCCTTTTCAAAAAACTCTCATGGCCACTCCCACGACCAAACCCACCGCCGTCACCACGGGTGCGACGAAAAACACCCGCGTCATCGACGGTCTGAACCTCGTCCTCGCCGATTCCTACGCGCTGATGGCGCTCACGCACCTGGCGCACTGGAACGTCGAAGGCGCGGACTTCTTCCAACTGCACAAGGCGTTTCAAGAACAATACGAAGACCTCTTCGAAGCTGTGGATGAAATCGCCGAACGCGTGCGCGCGCTGGACGCCTATGCGCTGGGCGGCCTCGGCACGCTGGCGAAGGCGGCGCAGATGGAAGAATTCAAATCGCCGATGCCGCAGAAAGATTACGTCGCCGCGCTGATCGTCGCGCACGAAAAGCTCGTGGACGACGCCGTGCGAACCCGCGACGCCTCGGGCGAAACTGGCGACCTGCAAACGCAGGACCTCATGATCAAGCGGCTCGAATTCCACGAAAAAACGTTGTGGATGCTGAAGAGCTACCTGAAATAATCGGCCTCTTCTCACGACTCGCGACCGTGGATTCCGCCACCTGTCCCTCTGCCGTTCTTTCCGACTGCGCCGCCGGCTCGTGTCGCTGGCGGTGCGCGTTGGAAGTGATCGACGAACTGCTCTCGCTGCGCGGCGGCGGCGTCACCGGCGAGGAGACGGATCTCCTGCTCGACCTGCGCTGGAAGCTGCGCCAGCGCACCGAAGCCGAAGAGGCACTGCGACTCTTTTGCGATCTGCGCCGGCGCATGGAATCGCGGCACTACCTCGCGTTTTTCCGCATCCGCCGCTGGCTGGAAAATCACCTCGTCGCCGCAGTGCGGATTTGCCCGGCGGCACCGGTGAACGAAGTCGCGGTGAAGCTCGATCATTATTGCGTCGAGCCGATTCGCCGGCAGTGCCTTTGCGCGAGTCTCGGGCGCGGCTCCGTGCTGCTCGCGCCGCGTTTGCAGTTCGTTTTTCGCCGGCACGTTTCGCCCGAAATGACGGCGACCGCGGCGGCGACGTTGGCGGCGGTTTAGCGCAGGGCGTTGGAGAGCTGCTTCCACCGCCCGACGCCGACCCTCAACCGTCTCACTGCGCCGATGAAAATTTTTCGCCGCGCCGGCCTGCTCGCGCTGCTCGTCGCGCCGCGTCTGCTGCTCGCCCAAACACCGTCGTCGCCGTCGCCGTATTCCGACGGAACGTTGCGCGAGTTGCGCCAGCTCCACGCCGCCGCGCTGACGAGCGACTACGCCTTGCGCCAGACCGCGCACCTCTCGAATAAAATCGGCCCGCGGCTCACCGGATCCGTCGGCGCGCAGCGTGCCGTCGAATACGTGGCCGGCGAGTTGCGTGCTCTCGGGCTGGAGGTGTCGTTGGAAAAAGTCATGGTGCCGCACTGGGTGCGCGGCGAGGAAACCGGCGCGCTCGTCGGATTCCCTGGTCAAAGCGCAGGCGGCGCACCGCAGAAGATTGTCCTCACCACGCTCGGTGGCAGCGTCGCCACGCCGGCGGACGGCATCACCGCGGAGATTGTCGTGGTGCGCGGTTTCGATGAACTCGAGGCGCTAGGTCGGGAACGGGTCAGCGGGAGGATTGTCCTCTTCGATCATCGCTTCGACGAACGCATGATCGCACAGGGCGCCGGACTCGAAGCCTACGGTCAGACCGTGGCTTATCGCGCGCGCGGACCGAGCGCCGCCGGCCGGCTTGGCGCGGTGGCGGCGCTGGTTTGTTCCGCCGGCTCGGGCAGCTATCGGCTGCCACACACGGGTCAGACGTTTTACAAAGAGGACGCACCGAAAATCCCGGCTGCCGCGCTGGCGAACGAAGACGCTGCGCTGATCGTTGCGCTCGCAGCCGAGGGACCGGTGCGCATGCACCTCAAGCTCACGCCGCAGCGGCTGCCGGACGCCGAGAGCTACAACGTGATCGGCGATCTGAAGGGCAGCGAGCACCCGGAGCAAGTCGTCATTGTCTCAGGCCATCTCGACTCCTGGGATCTCGGCACCGGCGCGATCGACGATGCTGCCGGCGTGGCGATGGCGATGGGAGTCGCGCAGCTCGTGCGCGAGTTGAAACTCAAGCCCGCGCGCACGATTCGCGTCGTCGCCTGGATGAGCGAGGAGAACGGCCAGACTGGCGGCAAGCCCTACGCTGAGTCACACGCGGCGGAGATTCCAAATCACTTCGCCGCGTTCGAGAGCGACCTCGGCTGCGATCATCCGCTCGGGCTTAACGCCGCAGTCGGCTCCCGGCGCGAGGCGTGGCGTCCGCTGCTGCTGCCGATCAGCAAAATTCTCGACGCCTCTGGCGCTGGCCTGCTCACTTTCACCGACAGCGTAGGCGCCGACATCGACCCGCTGACGAAAGCCGGCGTCCCGAGCTTCAGCCCGATCCAGGACGTGCGCCGCTATTTCGAATTTCACCACACCGCCGCCGACACGTTCGACAAAGTGCGTCCGCGCGAGCTCGCCGAGAACGCCGCCGTCGTGGCCGTGACGGCTTATGCCTTGGCCAATCTGCAAGTGACGCCGCCGCGCTGATTCCGTCGCCCTGCGAGTCGGTTTGATCGCTGCGCTTGCGGTCGCTTTTTGAACCCGATGTAATGGCCGCCTGAAAATGGAGCCGCCGTCTCCTCCACCTGACGCGACTGGTGCGGTCGTTGATGACGCCACGCACGCGCTCCCTCCGCCGCCGGCGACCCCGCGGCTTTTTCACCATTACGAGGTCTGCCTGCGCGAGGATGGCACGACATTCCACGAGCTCGGACGCGGCGCGATGGGCGTGACCTACAAAGCGCGCGACATCAACCTCGAGACCCCGGTCGCGCTGAAAGTCATCAGCGCGAACCTGCCGGATGAGATCCATGCGCATGAACGCTTCCGGCGCGAGGCGCGCGCGGCCGCGCAACTGCGCCATCCCAACGTCGCCAGCGTGTTTCATTTTGGTGAAACACCGGAGGGTCAGTGCTTTTACGCGATGGAGTTCATCGCGGGCGAAACGCTGGCGGAGCGCGTCAAGCGCCAAGGTCCGCTGCCCGCCCCGCTGGTGTTGGAGATCGCTTTGCAAGTCACCGCGGCTCTCATCGCGGCGGACGAACGTGGGTTGGTTCATCGCGATCTCAAGCCGGCCAACCTCATGCTGGTGGCGTCACCCCAGGGCCGGACGTCCACGGCCTCGCTCCGCCCCGGTTCCACAGGCTCCCCTCCTTCTTCGACGCCGCGCGTGTTGGTGAAAGTCATCGACTTCGGTTTGGCCAAAGCGGCGGTGCTCGGCGGAGCTGCCACTCATCTCGACTCGCCTTTGACCCAGATCGGCGGCTTCCTCGGCACTCCGGCCTACGCCAGCCCCGAGCAGGCCGAGGGCGGCGCGGTCGATGCGCGCTCGGACATCTACAGCCTCGGGGTCACGCTCTGGTTTTTGCTCACCGGCGCGCTGCCATTTACCGGGCGCTCGTTCAGCGAAATCTACGATCGGCAAATGCACCGGCCGCTGCCGATCACACACCTCGCCGATGCCCGCGTGCCCACTCCGCTCGTCGCGCTCCTGCGCAGCATGCTCGCGGCCGATCCAGCGGAGCGGCCGGCTTCACCGCATGCGCTGGACGAGATTCTGGAACGCTGCCGGCTGGAGATCGGCAGCGCCGTGTTGCCGCGCTCGTCACAACCGGGAGCCGTGGAAAGCATGCTGCCGCCTGCCCGGCGATGGGGCAGGGGAGGGATCCTCGTTGCGGTCGTCGCGGCGGCGTTGCTGGTGGCGGGCGCAACCGCGTTTTTTCTGCTCCGCTCTCCCGGCATCGACACGTCGGCGAAATCGACCGTTGCCGCGCTGGACAAGAGCATCGCCGTGCTGCCGCTCGAGGATCTATCGGAGGGCAAGGAAAACGCCTTTTTCGCCGACGGCATCCAGGACGATCTGCTCAGCAGTCTGGCGCGTATCAAGGAGCTGAAAGTCATCAGCCGATCCTCGGTGATGGGCTACCGCAACGCGGCGACGCGCAACCTGCGCGAGATCGGCCTGCAGCTCGGCGTGGCTACGGTGCTCGAAGGCAGTGTGCGCCGGGCGCAAGACCGGGTGCTGGTCAATGTCTCGCTCACCGAGACTCGCAGTGGACGCCAGCTTTGGGCCGAACGCTACGATCGCACGCTGGTCGATAGCCTGACCCTCCAGGGGGAACTGGCCACCGAGATCGCCGCCGCACTCCGCGCCACGCTCAGCCCGGAGGAAAAAGCGCGCGTGGAAGCCCGGCCCACGGCCAACTCCGACGCCTACGTGCTCTACCTGCGCGCCCGCGATTACCAGACGCGGCCGAACACGTTGCTCCAGGATTACCAGACGGCCGAGAGTCTCTATCGCCAGGCGATCGCGCTCGATCCCGGTTTCGCCCTGGCCCATGCGCGACTCTCCGCGGTCCTCGCTTATTCCTACGAAAATTTCGGACCCACTCCGGAAGTGCGCGACCGCGCTCGCGCCGAAGCGGAAGAGGCGCTGCGGCTGCGGCCCGACTTGGGCGAAGGCTACGTCGCCCGCGCCCTCTGCCTCTATTGGACCGAGAAGAACTACGAGGGCGCGTTGCGTGAACTGGAAGCCGCCGCCCGCCTGCTGCCGAACAATTCCGACATCGACCGTTACGCCGGCGCGATCCGCCGCCGGCAGGGACACTGGACAGGGGCAGTCGAGAGCATGCGGCGCGCGCTCGTGCGCGATCCGCGCAGCGCCCAGGCGGCCAGGGAACTGATGCGCACGGAGTGCTTGATGCGCGACTGGACCGCGGCCGCGCGGGACGGCGAGCGCGCGGTGGCCATCGCGCCCGACAACCTGGTGCTTCAATTCGAGAAGTGCAGCATCGACTTCTGGGCGCGCGGAGACCTCGCCCCGCTGCGCGCCGTCCTCGCGGCGGTGCCCGCGGGCGTGGATCCCGACGGCGTGCTCACGCTCACGCGCTGGGAAATAGCCGTGGTGACACGCGACTTCGCCGCGGCCGAGCAAGCGGTGGAACACAGCGGGCTGGAAACGTTTGTCACTCAGTTTGGCATCATGATGCCGAAGAGCTATCTCCTCGGCT
>CAXTRS010000104.1:0-13296 GCA_964246635.1 uncultured Chthoniobacterales bacterium
GCTTTGCCATCCCTACCTGCTAGGCAGACAACCCGGTTTTGCAACAAGCTCTTAGGAAGCCTCAGGCCGTTCTGGCCGTCAAGGGCATCCAATGGTTTCCCGAAATTGTCCTCGGGGCCGCTTCGCTTTCCTCCCTGCGGGACTTTCGGGAGCCCCTCCGTCGGAGCCTCCCTATGACTGCCCGCCCGGTCCTTCGGCAGTCGGTCTTCACCGGTTTTGCATTGAGCAAAACCATGAGGACAAAATATGAGCAAGTTTAACGTCTATGACGAAGTCACCAACCGCATTATCGCGCTGCTAGAACAGGGAGTGATTCCCTGGAAATCGCCATACTTCTCGAAAATCGGATTCCCGACGAACTTTGCTTCGGGCAAAGCTTACCGCGGAATTAACATTTTCCTTTTAGGAAGTCTTCGTTACACCTCGCCTTATTTCCTGACTTTCATTCAGGCCAAGGAGCTTGGCGGGCATGTCAGACGAGGTGAGCACGGCTCGCTAGTCGTCAAATACGGCACTTATACCAAGGGAGCCTCGGGCGACGAACTGCACGACGGGACAGCCGAGGAGGAGACGCACCGTTATTTGAAGGCTTACAGAGTCTTTAATGCGGCGCAGATCGAAGGAATCGAATTTCCGAGGCCCGAATCTCGCCCAGAGCTAGCCCCTTTAGAACAGTGCGCCCGCGCCCGGGCAATCGTGGACGGAATGCCTAAGCCGCCGGAAATCAAACATGGATTCGCCCTGCCCTGGTATGTTCCAGAAATCGACAAAGTCCACATGCCAGAACTTGGCTACTTCAAGAGCAGGGAAGCCTATTACAGCACGCTCTTTCACGAGCTGATACACTCCACCGGCCACGCCTCACGCCTTGCCCGCAAATCCCTGATGGAGAACGAAGGCATGGACGCCGCAGGCGAAGCCAAAAAGGTTTATGCCGAAGAGGAGCTTGTCGCCGAAATGGGCGCCTCCTTCTTGAATGCCCACGCCGGCATTATAGAAGGAGAAATCGTCAATTCTGCCGCGTATCTGCAAGGCTGGATTGCTGCCCTCAAATCAAAGGACGCCAAGGGCTGGATTGTCAAGGCTGCCAGCGAAGCACAGAAGGCTGCGAATAATGTCTTAAACCTCGCGACTCCTTGTCAAGGAGTGGCACCTGGTAGTCATTGAGGGTCCATAATGTCTCACTCGCGCTGCGCTTGTTTTTCTTGGCCTCTTCTCCTAGAGCATTCCTGTTCAAAGAGCGCGAATGCCCCCCAATTCGAATGATACGCCGCCAATCTTAGAGGTGTGTAGCCTTTGTCGTCCTTTCTCAGACAATCCGCTCCTTTGGCTAGCAACATCATTGCAATCTCCCCCCGTTCCACCCCACGCCGCGTAATGCAGAGCTGTCTGGCCCTCCGCATCGGTAGCGTTGATCGAAGAGCTTGCATTAAGTAAGGCGATGACTGCTTCTGGAGCTTCGACCAACACAGCATGCATAAGCGCTGTCTGACCTTTTTCGTTTCTAGCATCAGGATTATGACCGTGCTGGATAAGGGAGTGGATTGAATGGGTATCCCGATCATCAATTGCCTGACAAAGGGCGACGTAATCCCAAATTCCCGTCCGTTTACGCATACCCAGTTATACCGGGCTTGTGTGTCAGTTTTATGACAGACGTCGCAGAAACGCTGGTGCTACGAGCTGATCCACACGCGATGCTCGGGACTTGGAACGACGTAGTTCGGAGAGGATACGCAAAAGACTTGATTCAGCCGGCAGCACTAATGCAGGATTCTGTTTGCTTTCTGCCCTGCAAAGACTTTCTTATGCCGTGTCTAAAAAGCTACGAGATTCAATGTTTGCTTCGCCAGAGAAGCTGAAACTCACGCGACCCCACCCCGGAGTAAAACTGGTACATACACTACGCTATCACGAGAGTTGGATAGGTCGAATTGCTTGGTCTCCAACGGGAATTTTGGCGTCGCCTTCCGATGATGAAACTGTAAGGCTTTGGAACGCGGAGAAGGGCGAGCACCTTGCAACTCTAATTGGCCATACCGCTGCCGTAACGTCAGCAGCATACAATCATACAGGACAATTGCTCGCGACCGCAGGAGATGACGAGACGGTAAAGCTCTGGGACTCTGCTGGAAATTTAATTAGAACCATTGAAGGCATCAATTCTGCCGTGAAAAGCGTGGCATTCTGTCCTACTGAGGACGCCATCGCCGTCGGCTGCGAAAACCTCGTCAAAATCTTTAAACTATCCGGTAGGTTTCTTCGTGTTAACGGCGGTCATACTGGACGAATTTGGGGCATAGCGTTCGATTCTGTGCGCGCTATTCAAATTACTGGTGGAATTGACGGCCTTGTCAAACTTCGTGACGCAACTACGGGACGCTTGATAAGGCGGCTTGAAGGCCACTCAAAATACGTTGCGTGCGTAGCCTATAGTTCCATTAATTCGCTGATCGCCAGCAGTTCCGAAGATCAAACTATACGACTATGGAAACTTGATAACGGAGAATTAAGAAAGACGCTGTCCGGGCATAATGGTCTTGTCACGGCCGTCGCGTTTTCCCCTGATGGAAGCATCTTGGCGTCAAGGGGTGGAGATCGAGACGAGACCATCCGTCTCTGGTCAAGCTCCACTGGCGAGCAGCTCGCCACAATCCACACTCCGACATCAACATTCATCCCACCCGGCCTTACGTTTCATCCTGCAAAACCCCTTCTCGCGGCCGTTGGCTCAGATATTGGTACGCGGCCGGATAACCCAGACTCGCCTTACAGCATTAGGGATAGGGCAATTCACGTTTGGAGTATCGATCCTACGCTCCTCTTTAACCTCTCGCCGAGACAGCGGCGCACGAGGCGAAGCGCGAGTGCAAAACTGGCTCACGCTCCAAGCTTGCATGCTTCACCGCGAGAACCATTTCGTCTGCTCCATCTAAGCGATCTCCATTTCACACCAACAACCTCTGCTGAGGAGCGATTGGAATGGCTCTTGAACGATATTAGAGGTAGTGATGACTTGGGCTTCAAATCGATCGACTGTTTAGTAATAGCAGGCGATTTTACAGATCGCGGCATAGTGGCTGGATTTGGATCGGCGCTGGAATTTGTCGAAGGCTTGATGAAGGAGTTCAATATTTCCCGCGAGAAATGCATAATTGTTCCAGGTAATCATGACATCGTAAACCCGCTAGAAGCGTATACTCGTCGTTGGAATACGGCAGGATTAAAGGAGGGCGAATGGAAACTAAAAGATGATATCATCTTGGCGCAAAATCCAACGGAGTATCAGTTACGATTCAAATACTTCTCCTCGGACCTGTATGATAAACTATTTAGCCAGTCCTATCCTATCCAGTTTGCCGATCAAGGCGAAGTGAAGCTTTTTGCGTATGATAATATCCAACTCCTTGGCTTCAATTCGTGTTGGCAGATAGACGAATTTTTCCCAAAGCGTTCAAGTGTGCTGCCAAGCGCACTGGCAAAGACGTTGAAATTGGCCCGCAAACTCGAAATAGAGGCCCGTGTAGCAGGGCAGATTCAGGAGTCCAAAGAGCTGGTTAAAATTGCCGTTCTTCACCACCAACCACCGCGGGCATCTGGAGCTGGCGCTGACGAGTTTCTTGGACACCTTCAGGGCGCCGATGTAAAGATTGTGCTCCATGGCGACATCCATCAGCATCATCGAGATATCGAATTTTATTGGTTAGCGAGAAATATTCATATCATCGGAAGTGGAAGCTTCGGATCAGAAAATCGGCCCGAGTCAACGCCACGCTTATATAATATCCTTGAATTCTCACATGATCTAAAATCGGTAAGAGTATATACAAGAGAGCAGAGAAAGCCACACGGACCTTGGACAGGTTGGTATGAGTGGCCTGACCGTAAGGAAGGCAAAGGGCGACTACCCTATTACGATCTCGACCTTTCAGCTAATTCAAGTTATTAATGGCACGATATATGAAGAAGCTAGACACCTAAGTGGCATCACTCACGTCCCCCATGCTTGAACCCACAAAACGCGTGTAGGTGGACGTGCTAGTTTCACTAATTCTGTTACCTCGCTGCCGTCGAGTTTCATCTTTGATATGCCGTGCTTCGTCATGAAGATCACCAGCCCTGCGGATGGCAAGACCATTAGCTGGGCACTTGCATTGTTGCTTTGAACCAGATAAGGCTCTGGCGAAACCCTCCTCTCTCCCTGTCCAACAGTTTGTAGCCAAGTCCCACGCAGGTCGCTATCCGGCACCTCGCGTGAGAACGCGAATGTATCATTGCTAACCCATTTGACGTCTCCGCCGCCTGTGATCGGCAACGTTTGCTTCCTTTCGAGATCGACCAGCACGCCCGCTGTCCTGCCCGCGCAAAAGACAAAGTGTCCATCAGGCGACGGCTCGCCGATACGGTTGAAGCGGCCTGGCAACGAGCAGACAATATCGAGAACGTCTTTTTTCCGGTCATAAAGAGCTACCTGCTCACCGCCAAGCAGCGCCACGCAACGGTTATTATCGAGCCACTGGCAGTCATTCAGCGCCGTTCGGCCAATGGGAGCCGTGTCCGTTTTATCGTTCTCAACATCATAAGTGTAAATCTGCCCGCCCGACACCCCGAAAAGGAACCGGCCGTCCGGGGAACGACGTTTCGCAATATAGGTTAAATCAACCCGCGTTGGCTTCACGTCCCCGGTCTCCAGATTCACACGCAGGAGCTGGTTTACGTTCCTGATTATCACAAATCTGTCGGTGCCGAACTGGATGTTCTGTGCAAACGACGCCTCGCTGAATTGCTCGATCGACGTGACTCTTTGTTCATTAGAGAGCTTGAAAGCGCTCCAGTCCACGTCCGCGCGCCAAATATCCTTTTCTTTGACGAAGAACATCCGTTTCCGGTCGTCGGAGAAAACGGGCGGGTAGCGTTGCAGCAGTGTCCCGGCCTCTCGGCCATCGAGGCTATACTGGATAAAGCCGCGCTCATAGCGCGCCAAGATTTTCTTACTCTTGGCGTCGTAAAATAGCTCCAGCGGCATCCCGCGTTTCAACCACTCCTTGAACAGGATCGCGCCGGAATCCAGATCATAAAGGTCATTATCGACAAGGAGCAGCCGTCCCGGCTTGGACTCAATCAGGCCGAGTTTCGGAGCGAGGTTTTCAGCTACGACGGCCGGCGGCCGGTCGGGAATGGCTTGCCTGGCCTTGCGAGCGAACCACCAGACCCCGAAAAGCGCCGTGCTGCCGACGAGCACAACGGCCACCAGCGCCCATTTGGGAAACTGCCGGATGCCGCGCTTGAGCAGGAGCCAGAACATCGGCTTTTGACGCTTACTCGGTTGCTGGTTCCTCTTCACCTGCCCCGCTACTCGGTGGCGTGATCGTGATCGCTTCGATGAAGGTCTCGTTTCGCTTGTGGTCCTGCATCTCTGAATCCGCTTCTTTCACCCAGGCCACCCGTTTTTGTTTGAGCCCTTGAAAGAGCTTGTCGCCCAAGCCGCGCCCTTTCAGCGTCACGAGAAAGCCGCCGAATTCCAGGTCAATCGTGCCGCTCTCCGGGTCATAATTGAACCACTGCAAATCGGTGTAGGAAAAACAGGTTTTCAGGCCGATGCGGAATTGCAGCTCGAGGAAATGTTCCTGCATCGTCTCGCCTACCAGGATCGAAAAGAATTTGTCCTCTTCCGTCGCCGCAGCCGGCGCGCTTGCCGCCTGCCGACGCGATTCCAAAACCTTGTCGATTGAATCCTGGCCCATAATCAATTCACGAAAGGGTTGATGATCGTCACAGGACCAACATTCTGTCCGCTCTGTAAATCTTCGGAATAAAGCGTATCGCAACCGGAGCTGACGGCCGCGGCAATGATCAGGCTGTCATAAAGGGAAAAACCGTAGCGCTCGGCAATGCCAAGCCCTTCTTCATGTAATTCGAGAGTTAAGGGAACGACCTGACAGGCCGCGCGAATAGTGGCGAGAACCTGGCGGATTTCCGGCCAGCTCATTTTTACCTTTTTCAGGGCGACTGTCGCAAATTCATTCAAGACCTGCACGCTGATGATGCCGCTGCCGGCGAGCAATTCTTCGGCTTTATCAGCCTTAGTTGTATCACTCGACAACAAGTAGAGAAGCACATTCGTGTCAAAGAACGGCCTAGCCACGAGCGTTGGCCTCCAGCCGGTCAAAGCGGAAATCCTCCGGCAACCGGCCACGGTGGCGACGCAACCGCGCTAGAAGTTCTTTAAGCGTCGGCCGTTTTTCGATCTCAAAGGCCCGCGAGTCGGTCACATGAATTTCAATCTCGTCGCCCTCGCGCAATTCCAGCGCCTCGACGACGCTGACCGGGAGACGGACAGCCAGGCTGTTGCCCCATTTTGCCACTTGCACAAATAAGCTCCCAATAGATATACGTTCCGCTATTGTATATCATTTAGATTTCCGAAGCAATAGGATTGAGTAGATGGAGCTTTTAGCGTCCGCGCCTCGTTGGCGTCGGGGCTGTCTTCTGTTGAGTCTTTGCCTGCTGTTTTGCTCGCGCGCCGGCGTCCGCCGTTCGCTGCTTCACATTATGCCTGGAAACCTGCCCGACGTTGCTTTGCGGTAACTGTTTTGACAGCCGATTCTGCTTCACGGAATCGAAAGCCCCTTTGACGCGCGCGGAGACTTTCTTGAAATGGTCTTTTGCCGCGCGGTAGCCATTGGCGATCCGGCCCTGCCGGGTTAACGTCGCTGCCGGCTTTTGAGCGGCAGCAGGCGCTTTTGTCACCTTCGCGGCGGCGATCTTTTCCTTCGTTGTCGTCGTCAGTTCTGTCGGACGCAGGAAGCTCCTGCCCCGGCTTTGCACATTGCCCTTTTTCTGGCCGTTGCCGCTCGGATGGCCTTTGGATCGGCTCTTGCCGTCAGGCCCAGCGATCCGCCGGCGCATTTCGATATATTGCCGGAAGTCCATGCTCTGCGGCTTGCCGAGCTCGCTTTGTTTGCGTTCGCGCAGAAGGTTCTGAACGTGGCTGGCGGACACCCCGTCAGCACGCCGGCTTTGGATCATGTCCCGCCATTGGCGGCCGTTGAATTCGCTCATAAGGGAGGAAATTTCCCGCTCGGTGAATCCTGCCAGCTCAATCCCGGCTCGCCGTGTCGAAGAATTGCCGACCGCCTCTTGCAGGCCACGACGGTCGTCCGTGTAGATGCGGATCGTTTGTTTCCCGCGGCTCACCGAGACATAAAACTGCTCCCGAGAACTGGCAAGAAAAGAGTCCGCGCTTTGGGCGACCAGCACGTCGCGGACGCTTTTGCCTTGGGCTGCGTGCGAAGTCTGGCAATAGCCATAAGCAAAATGGCCGTGCTCGCGCCCGAGCACCGCGCCGGTATTCAGGACGATTTTCCCGTCAGGCTTAATTTTCTGAATGGTGAAGATGTTGCCGTTGTTCAGGCGTCTGCCATCATCGCTGTTGCCGTTACGCGTAATACGGATGCGGTCGCCCCGCGCGAGTTTGATTTCCCTCTCCTCAAACACCTGAAAGCGGTCGGCGTCTTTCAAGGGTAAGGAAACCTCGCGCCCAGCCGCATTGACCGCCTTCACCTCGCCTTTCTCGTCGCGTCCGGTGACGCGAAACAATTCGCCCCGGCGAATGCCGTGGGCGTTCTGATGGAATTGCACGACGAGTCCTTCCCCGTAATTCTCGACCCTTCTCTTATCCGCCTCTTCCCATTGAAGATTGTGAAACTGGACGAACGGTTTTTCTGGACCGAGGAGACCCGCGCCCCGTTTCGCCTCGCGGATTGCCGCTGTGACTTTCGCCCCTTCGGCGTGAGTCGGTGAGACGACCAGCGGATTGGAGCCTTGCCCGCTCAAATCCAGAAAATCATGAGCTAGGAGCCGGTGACGCTCAGCGTCGTTTTCGATTTCGACGATCGCGCCCAGTTCATCAAGACGACGAAAGCCTGTTCGCAGATCGCCTTTGCTCAAGGCCGCAACCGCCTTGCGATATTCTTCACCCTCTTGTCGGCGAATCTGCGTCACTTCCACCACCTTCAAGCCAGCGTGTTTTTGCATCAGCCGGAAGGCGTCGCCACGCGCGACCGGCGCATGTTGCGCGGTGTCGCCGGTCAGGATTACTCGCGTTCCATAATTGCCGGCAATCCGCATGATTTCCCACATGTCCCGCGCGCCGAGCAGCCCGGCTTCATTAACCCAGATCACTTGCCCGCGCGTGCGCTCTTGGAGTTTTGGGTTCGCCAGCAAATGCGCCACTGTTTCGGCGTTCAAAAAACCGGCTTCGCGCAGCGTCTCGCGAGAGGCCGCCGCTGACGGCGCAAACGCGAATACCTTCACGCCGGTCGCTTCGATTTGAGAGACCGCTTCACCCATCAGGGTTGTCTTTCCAACACCGGCGGCGCCGCGCAGCGCTATCACCTGATCCTGGCTGTGAAGGATGTGGCGGACCGCCGCTTTCTGCTCTGCGGACAGCGCGTCGTTTGCAAAGCGAGGATTCCGGCCTTCGAACGGGGCGTGCATTCCCCGCCCAGTGCGGACGAAGCTGATGAGCGAGACCTCTTCGGCCAGCACTTCGATCGACGTGCAGAGCGTCTCGTTCCCGATCTTGCGCACGACCATCCCGCGCCGGTTAAACTCCCGCCAGACGTTTTCCGGCCTCACCTGCCCAACTCCGAGGCGCAATGCTTCGGCAACCAGCCGCTTGGTTTCAACGACCGAACTTTTAGCGAATGATTTGGACGCGGCTTCATCAAGTGCGTGCGCCGCCGTCACCGCCTGCCCTCGCCCACCTCCCGCCTTATCGAACCTAACCTTGGAAATCTGCACTTTCTCATCCGCCGTGAGGCGGATACCCCAGGCCGCCAGCAGATCAGAATAGGTGAGCCCGTGCCGCTTCCCTTCCCGACTCGCCGCGCCGAGGGCGTCTTTTGTCTTGGCATCCTTGATCCCTTTCTCGGCGGCCAGGCGTTCGATCTGTGCCGTCCGCCGCGAGAATTTGTCGATGACCGAGCGCGGAATGCCGCTAATCTCCCAGCCCTTTGGCGTGCGCTCGATTCCGTAGCCGAGCGCCTTGAGCTTGTCGGTGAGCAACGAGTGAAAGACTGCCTCACTGTAAGGAGCGTCCTTTTTGACTTCTCGCCACGCCGCCGCCTTCCAGCGGCCTTCCACGTCATCGTGCGTCGCATTGAAGGCGAAGTAATGGACGTGCAGATGCGGGTCGGGGATGCCACCGACCGGCCGCGCGGTGAAATGGACGAACTCCGCCCAAGCGAGATTACCGGTCGTGCGTTCTGTCTTGCTGCGACCGCGGCTGACTCGCGTCCGCACTCCCGTTTCGATGCCCCGCATCGTCTCGGCAACGGCTGAACGAAACGCTTGGAGGATTTCGCTGTCGCCCGTCAACGCGTAGAGGACAGACAGGCTTTTTGGCGCGTGGAAATTGAGATCGTAGCCGACGCAGCGATCTGCCTTGTTGCGCGGGGTCAGCCGCTCGCCCGTTTGCGGACGGCGGTTTTCCACCAGCGCGGCAAACGCTTCCGGCGTCACGTCACCGGAAAGCCCGAGCCGTTCAGCCGCCCGGCCATACCACTTGCCGGCGACCTCTTGGCCTTCGGTATAATAATCCTCCCGGCGCAGCCCCTCGGTATAATAGTGGTGCGCTGCCGCTGCGCTCTTGTGCGCTACAACCCGAAGCATTCATCCATGATACCGGCTCAACCCACAGTTGTTAAATTATCCTCGTGACATTGCCTTTTTGGCTTGCGTGGATTTGGCGCGGGTTGTTGCATCGGCTTTCGTTGTTTTCGCTCATATAGGCCGGTAAAACTCGTTCCCTATGAAAAGCAGCGCCAAGACCGTGCAGGAGTATTTGCAGGAGCTGCCCGCGGATCGGCGCGGGGCAATCCGTGCGGTGCGAGACGTCATCCTCGCCCATCTGCCCAAGGGCTACGAGGAGTGCATGAGCTACGGCATGATCGGCTACGTGGTGCCGCACAGCGTTTATCCCAAAGGCTACCAGTGCAATCCCAAGCTGCCGGTGCCCTTCGTCAATTTGGGCTCGCAGAAAAACTACCTAGTCCTGCATTCGATGGGCTGCTACGTCGATGCGGAACTGAGAGCCTGGTTCGAGAAAGCGTGGAAGGCCGCGGGCAAGAAGTTCGACATGGGCGGGGGCTGCGTGCGCTTCAAGAAGCTGGAGGACGTGCCTCTGGAAGTGGTCGGGCAGTTGGTCGCGCGCCTGCCCGTGGATGTTTATGTCCGCCGGATCGAGCAAGTGTTCGCGGAACGCGCGGGAGCGAGTGCCGCCAGGAAGACTGCGAAAACGAAGCCCGCGGAAGCGAAAACTACCGGGAAGAAAGCCGCCAAATAATAAGAAAAGAGCCTTCAGACATCTTCTCTAAGCAGTGCTTAGAACTTTTTGGCTGGCTGCCGATGGCTGGCCCGGATATGGGTTCCAAACGAGACCATTTTGGGACACGATGGAACAGCTTCCCCTTGCGACACGACCGGGTGCCCAAACCGAAAAAGATTGGCCAGATGACGACGAATGGCTCATCCAATTTGGCAGCGAAGCCGACCAACGGCCGGAAAACTATTGGTCCTTGAACGACGCCTTTCAGGGCGTCCAAGTCTTGGGCGGCACGGGCTCCGGCAAGACCTCGGGCAGCGGGCAGGCGCTGGCCCGTGCTTTTCTGGAGGCCAATCTGGGCGGGCTGGTTTTGACCGCCAAGACCGACGAGGTCCACGCCTGGCAGGAATACGCGCAGGACGCTGGCCGCGCGTCGGATTTGCTCATCGTGGACGAGACGGCCAAGTGGCGCTTCAACTTTCTGCGCTATGAGCTGAAACGTCCAGGCATCGGTGCCGGGCACACCGAAAACCTGGTCAATCTCTTCACCGCCGTTTTGGAGGCGTCCGAGCGCCGCCACGGACAGGGAGGCGGTGGCAACGACGCCTATTGGCAACGCACACTAAAGCAGTTGCTCCGCAACGCCATCGACCTGGCGGTGCTGGCGATGAACGACATCGACCTGCCGTCACTTTACCGTATTATCACTTCCGCTCCCCGAAAACCCGCCGAGGCGGCCGATGCTCAGTGGCAAAATGATTCCGCTTGCTACCTCTTGATTGAAGAGGCCAAGGACAAGGCCAAGGAGAAGAATCGAGAAGCGGATTTCGCGCTGACCAAGGATTATTGGCTGCACGAGTTCCCAAGTCTGGCCGATGAGACCCGCTCCGTCATCGTCTCGACGTTCACCAGCATGGCCGACTGCTTCTTGCGCGGGATGTTGAGGAAACTGTTTTGCACAGATCTCAATTTTCAACCGGAGGATACGTTCGCCGGCAAGATCATCGTTCTGAATCTGTCGGTGAAGGAATTCAACGAACTGGGCCAATTCGCCCAAGTGCTCTTCAAGTTTGTTTGGCAACGGGCCGTGGAGCGCCGGATTCCGCCGCTTATCGGCCGCAAACAGGCCGAAGCGACCATCCGCCCGGTGTTCCTATGGGCGGACGAGAGCCAGTTTTTCGTCAATTCCTACGACGCACTTTTCCAGAGCACCGCTCGTTCGTCCCGCGCTTGTACCGTGTATCTCACTCAGAATCTGCCTTCGTATTTCGCCGCATTCAGCGGCCCGAATTCCCGTTCCGAAGTCGAAGCCTTCATCGGCAATCTCCAGACCAAGATTTTTCACGCCAACGGCGATCCGACAACCAATAATTGGGCGGCGGATTCTATCGGCCGCACTCGCCAAATGCAGTATTACGGCGGGCTCTCGGAAGCCGTCGCCCGCGCCAGCGGCCCCGGCATTAATCAGAGCGCTGGCGGCAGCCAAGTTTTTGAATACCTAGTCCAGCCCCAGGAGTTCACGATGCTGCGCACCGGAGGGCCGGAATGCGAGATGCAGGTTGATGGCATCGTGTTCCAAGGTGGCCGGCGCTGGACCTTGGGGGGCAAGAACAACCCGAAAACGCAGAATTTCATGCGCCACACGTTCCGCCAGGTTTATGAAAGACCGACAGGTTGAACCCGCGAGCGGCCAGCCGCGGATTCCGTTCCTCAGCGCGCTGCTGCATTGCGTGTCGATGACGGCGCTCGTTTATCTGCGTTCGTCCTTTGGCTTCGTCTATCTGCGGCCGAAGAGCGTGTTTTTTGCCTTCTCTTGGGCGTTCCTGCTCTTCACATTTTACGCCTGGCACGAGCCGCAGGTGTGGCGGCAATATTGGGCTGCGTGCCTTTTCGGGATCGGAGCCGTTGCGCTTTATTGGCTGCACATGTTGACCGCTTTTCTGCGGGAGCTATATCGCAAGGGGGAGCATGATTACTATTCTGGCACCTCGCATCCCGTGCGCTTGATGCAACGGACGGGCAGGGCACTGCCGCCGCGTCTGGAAATGAATCTGCATCTCTGGGCCGAGCCTGGAGCAGTTCTCTTCGCCGCCGTGGCTCTTCGCGCTCCCCTTGGCGAGCACCACCTTTCCGCCTGGCTCGTTTTCACCGCCGTCTGCCTTTGGTGCAAGGAGGCGTTCAATTACTGGCATCACCTGCGGCAGGGCAAACGGCAGGAAGATGTGTTCACCGATGCCGGCGAGATCGTCGAACCGGCTGTTCCGCAGGCCGGCCCTGTCGAGCCGCCCAAAGCGACGCGGAAAGAGCGCGTCAAGCGGCAGCGAATCGTGGCCGATGAAGATTCATCCTAGGAACGTCGCTTTGCCGAAATCTTGCGGCTGCTGCCGCCGTATTCGCTCGCCCAAGCCGAGGAGCATTACCTTGCGCTCATTAAAACCAATCATCCTGATGCCAATGAAGGCACGGCTGATCCCCCGGACCTTTCTGCCGGCCGTCCCGCGCTCTGTTAAGAGGCGAACCAGCCGCGCCACTCTGGCAAGCCGACGATGAGGGGGACGGCGCATGAACATGAGCAAAAGGGCCTAGCTTTATTGCTCATAAAATGCTAGAATGATGAGTAATAAATTGGGGATTTATCGCTCATGGCGGGTAGAGCACACTGGAACTGGCAGCAAAAAGGCTGGCCTATTTTTCGATTCGACCGTGAAAAACTGACAGCGTTGGAGGCTGAATTCCTCCGCCAAAGCGGTGTTTTCAGCGGCGCGACCATGCACGTCGCGGAGAGCGACAAGCAGCAACTCGTCGTCGATTTGATTGCCGACGAAGCCCTCCAAACTTCTGAGATCGAAGGCGAAATCCTTTCCCGCGACAGCCTCCAATCATCGCTTCGGCGGCAGTTTGGTCTCGCCACCGACAACCGCAAGGTTCCTCCCGCAGAAGCCGGCATCGCCGAGATGATGGTGCAGCTC
>CAXTRS010000105.1:0-13229 GCA_964246635.1 uncultured Chthoniobacterales bacterium
CCGAACATCCCGTTCCAGTTCGCGGCGCCGTGCTGGCTTTCGAGGTTTCAGATCTTGATACTGAGGTTGCGCGCCTCCAGAAGTGCGGCGCGACGTTTCGTCGAGGGGTTGCTGAGACGCCGGTTTGTCGATTAGCCATCGTTCTCGACCCGGACGGCAGCGAGGTCATCATCCACAAGAGAAAGGCGTAGCATGACACGTCGGCCTAACCCGGCGCTGCAGCGAACAGGCCGGGGCGGGTGGCGTCACCCGTGAAATCCACCCTTGACCGCGCCCCGGCCTGTCGCTGAGCTTGAGGCTCGTTAGGCGTTGCTACACGCATCCCGTGAACGAGAGTCAGCAAATGCCTCCCGAGGGGCTAACACCCAATCCGTGGAGCAAGCTGCTTCTCCAAGCAGCCGAGGAGATTCGTGCATCCGAGCTTCGTTCATCGTCTTTGTTCTTACCCCTCGCTGTGTCCATCGAGCGCATGGCAGCGATGCCACCCGGTGCCGACCTTGAGGCACAGATTCGGGGTGCAGCCCGTACCATCATTGACGAGGTTCCATCGGGCGAGGGCATCATACCGTCATTCAGCTTGGTCCTTCGCGGCCTGCATCACCTTGAGTGCCAGCGACGCCGCGAGACTCACGCCGGATGAGGCTGTTCCCAACACCGCAACGCCTAACCCGGCGCTGCAGCGAACAGGCCGGGGCGGCGGGCTTCTTCCTTGAATTTCACGCTTGTTTCGCCCCAGCCTGTCGCTGAGCTTGAGGTCGTTAGGCGTATTTCACGCGATGCCTGCGTTGCCGTTTGTCTTGCCGCTAGTTCTGTTCGCCATCGCACTCATGCTTGGCTTGGCGTTTAGCGTTTGTGCCTTGGCTGCTTGGGGCTGCGCCTTCTTGCTCATCGTCGAAATGGCTCGTTGCACCCGCACTGTGAGCTTTCGCGTGTTTTCGCGCCCCTTGGCTCTGCGCCAGAGCGGCCGGCTTTCCGCCCGCGCGCAGTGGGCCGAAGCGCATATGCATTACTTCCAGCAGCGCGCTCGAAAGTTCTGGCGTGCAGCCGCACTCGTCGTCGCTCTTTACACCATCTATTTCCTCTTCTTCGCTCTTTACCTGTGGCTATTCCGCTCCAACGCCTAACCCGGCGCTGCAGCGAACAGGCTCTGGCGTTTGACCCCAGCGCGCAATTCACGCTTGATTTCGCCAGAGCCTGTCGCTGAGCTTCATTCCGTTAGGCGTATTTCACGCGATGCCTGCGTTGCCGTTTGTCTTGCCGCTAGTTCTGTTCGCCATCGCACTCATGCTTGGCTTGGCGTTTAGCGTTTGTGCCTTGGCTGCTTGGGGCTGCGCCTTCTTGCTCATCGTCGAAATGGCTCGTTGCACCCGCACTGTGAGCTTTCGCGTGTTTTCGCGCCCCTTGGCTCTGCGCCAGAGCGGCCGGCTTTCCGCCCGCGCGCAGTGGGCCGAAGCGCATATGCATTACTTCCAGCAGCGCGCTCGAAAGTTCTGGCGTGCAGCCGCACTCGTCGTCGCTCTTTACACCATCTATTTCCTCTTCTTCGCTCTTTACCTGTGGCTATTCCGCTCCAACGCCTAACCCGGCGCTGCAGCGAACAGGCTCTGGCGTTTGACCCCAGCGCGCAATTCACGCTTGATTTCGCCAGAGCCTGTCGCTGAGCTTCATTCCGTTAGGCGACTACGCGCATGAGCGACCTGCCCGCCAAGCATTATCTCGATATCTACCGGGTTCGCGTGCGGTGCGCCGAGGAGGGTGTCACGCATCCCGACCCGCAGCTTGTCGCCGGAGCCAAGCGTCTGGTCAGCGGCCTGTCCGTTTTACTGCCTGACACCGCAGTTCGGATAGAGCTCCAGTCCGGCCGCAGCCGTTTTCTGGTGGCAGCCACTGGCGAGCTGATCGCTGAGCTTGAGTTCCCCGTCGCCTAACCACGCGCTTCATTGAACAGCCACCGGCGTTCAGCCTCATTTTCGTTGCCGGGCCTTGCCTCGCCGGTGTCTGTCGCTGAGCTTGAGGGTCGTTAGGCGTCCTTTCAATCCCCTCGTGAAATCACGTTCTATTTTTCTCCTCCTGCTGGCTGGCGGGCTGTTGGGCTGGTTGCTGCCCGCCGCCGGCTTGGCCATCGCTTACGGCAGCGGCCATCTCTTCTACTCCCCTCTGCTCTACCGCTGGCTCAACCCCGTTTTGTTCGTGAGCTTGGAAGGCGAGCCTTCCGCTATTGCGAGCGCGCCACACTTGGTGGCGTTGGCGGCGCTGCTCAACTTCTTGTCTTATATGGCCGTTACAGCCTTGCTTTACACGCTTTGGAGTGTGCTCAGCCGATTTTTGCGCTTCACTAGCCGCTCCAACGCCTAACCCGGCGCCGCACCGCCCAACGCCCGGCTGACCGCCTCCGCCGCTTCCGTCCTGCCCAGCGCGCGATAAATCTGCAGCCGCAATTCGAGCACCTCGCGGCTGGCGCGTAGCTCCTGCGTTGGCTTCGAGATTCAGGCCAAGCTCAATGTAGCCGGTGGCGGCGCTGAGGTGGCGAAGGGCGTCCATCGTGATAAATCAGGGAATCGATGGCGGCCCGAGACTTTCAGAGAGTAATTTGGTCGGAGGTGCAGATAGCTGTCTTTGCATTTGGAAAAAGATCACCAAAATGGCAATTAGACTGCCCAAGATGAAAGCGTAAGGAATCAATCGAACAATCCGGCCGAAGTGATTAATGTCCTTCTCAGCATCCTGCTTATCAAAGCGCGCCATGCCTAAGCCGCAAATCAAAAGGAAAGTGTAACAAGCAATTATCGACCAATACCGAAGAGGACTATAGGAACTTGCTATTGCGCCTGTGAGCACATCACTTTGCCCTTCAATAACGCCCTCGACGGAGACTTTAGTTGCCAAGCTTCCTGCGTAAATGAATTGAAGTCCCAGTCCGTCATTTTGTTCGAGAATTTCCCAACCAACTTTCAGCCTGCCTTTGCTAATCTCGCTCGTGTCGATACTTACGCCGGCAACGTCGCGAGAGACCGTTCGCACAGTTGCCTCTAAAATGGGAACCTTATTCGCAGTCTCCAATACGACTGGTTTGAGCACATTCTCCTTCTTGATCGGCAACTTTCCGGCATTCCAGAGCACAACCCTAGCGGCAGTGATGTCGTTAATGATTGGCTGGCCATTATAGCTGACGGTTAGGCTTGAGGCTTGTCCAGCACGGACAATCTGAGTCGTCGCCGGATCAATCTGACAGATCAACTGCCGTGCAGCATGGCTCTCGTAATAGCTCACGACGCCGTAGCCAGTGCCGATGATGCCAACGGCGAATGCCAACATCGCGCCCCAAGGACGGGAGAAAAATTCGACGAATCGTGACGTCATGGTGGCGTATCCTAACTATCGGCGTGACGCTGTCTTCAACAGCTCGCGTAAAATATAAGCGGCAGCATGGCGTAAAAACCACCCGATGATAAGGCACACAGTATAAAGCGCCCAGAATCCAACCAATGCCTCGCGGGCGAACTGCGAATGAATCATGAGGATTATTGCAATTGCGATCGCTGCCAAAATAAACATCTGGCCAACACACTGAAACAACTCGGCTGCATCGGAACCACAACCACCCGAGCGCCTTCTAGTCACGATCATTCGCCTAGTTCTGCGATCCTGCGCACTTGACGACGAAGGCTTAGCAAAGCGTTCGACTTCCTCAAGCGTAGCCTGATAGATAGGGCTCTGCTCCTTTTCGGACGCACGCTGAAGCTGGCGAATTTGGAGGCGAAGCTGCCGGATAGTGAAAATGCTCCGAACAAAGCTGATGAGTGATACGGCAACTGCGGCGCATCCGCCGAGAATGCCAGCGTGCGAGCTAAGGAGCTGCCAGACAAAGACTAAATACTGACTCATGCAAGCATTTGGACGCTTGGGCCTAACCTACGATTGGACTTCCTCCATGTGAAGCCTGAAATGGGTGCGCCTTTCATGTCGAAGCGGGCATTCTTGGTGGTTATATCTGCCCCTGGTATGGGACATACGAAGTCTAAATGAGTCGTTGACTGCTATGAGAGCCGCTCTCATAGTGTGAGAGTCGCTCTCATAGCGAGGGCGAAAAAAGAAGCCCGGCCAGCGCCTTAGGAACGCCGACCGGGCAAGTTAATTCCGACCCCTAACCGTGACGAAAGGAAATCAGAATCGAATGGACCTCTACACCTGTGAACCTAGCAGCACAACTCAAAACAGCGCGCAAACGAGCGGGTCTCAGCCAGAGCCAAGCAGCGACAGCTTGGGGCGTAAAAGTGACAACGCTTCGCGCTTGGGAACGCGAGCGCTACGCCCCGAAGGGTCTTGCGTTGGCCAAGTTGCAGGAAATCCTCGCGGCAGCAGCCGCCAGTTCCCCGGCGCCACAAGCGTCAGCGTCGCCACCTACGAAAACGCGGCGCTCAACGCGCGGCTGACCGTCATCCGCCACGGCGCGCGCCTGTGGTTCGAGGCTGCCGGCGTGTGCCGCGCGCTTGATGTGTGCGACAGCGTCCTGCGCCGGCTCGATCCTGACGAGCGCGTGGCCTTGGCCATCCCGCAAGCCGGCGGCGTGCGGCTCGTGACCCTGGTCAGCGAGAGCGGGCTGCTCGCACTCTGCGGGCTTTTCACCCTCTGCGGGCGCGATGTCGGCAAGCCGAGCGAGCCGGCCTTTCGCAAGTGGGTCGTCTATGAGCTGCTGCCCACCGTGCAGGGCCGCGTCGTGGACGTGGAGAGCGTCAGCGTGAGCGTTGCCAGCGGAGAGGGGGTGGCGGCTTGATGAAAGCGCAACCCCTCACTCTCTCCATCACGCTCTCGGCGCAGGAGCACGGGCGCGTTGCCGCCTTCTGTCGCCGGCACCGTTTCGCCGTCGAGGATTACGTCGCGGTCTGCGGGGTCAACGCGGATCACCTGCGCAGCTTCAGCGAGGACGAGCAGGCGCGCGACTGGCTGGCCCACCAGATCGAGATGCACCGCCACGAAATCAGCCAGTTGCCACCGCCCGCGGCTCACGTCGTCACGGTGGCGCTCAGTCCGGTGGGAGCGGCGACGCTCAATCTGCTCATGGTGGAGGATGGCCACGCCACCGAGGCCGACGCCTTCCTTGGGATGCTCGCCAGCAACGCGGAGGCGCTGGGCAACAACCTGACCAGTGAAGGCCAGAGCGCGCTTGTGCGCCTCTTTGCCGCCGGGGACGAGCAAGCGGAGTCGGCCGCCGACCGCGACGACCTCGCGCTGGCGGCTGCGGCCAAGCCACCAAAGGGCAAGCGGTAACGAGTGGGAAATCCCCGCCCGGCGCTTCGGCATTGGGCGGGGTGCGACCGCGTTTTACGCTTGTCTATACCGCTCGCGCGCCTAGCTCGGCGCGGTCATGAGCGACGACGAAACAGCTTTCGCAATCCGCACATCCCCTGCCCTTTGGCTACTGGTCTGCGGTGCCATCGAAGACAAAGAGAAACGGATCGGCAAACCAAAGGAACTCAATGTTTCCCAATGGCGCATGTCGCGCGTTTACGAGCACTGTCTCGCGCAAGTCACTCCCCACGCCCAAGTCTGTCTACCACCATCACGAGTGCGCGGGACAACGATGGGTGCCGCATTGACTTATCACCACATGAGAAACTTCCCATCGAACGGGATTATGATTGCGGACACTTTCTCGAAATCGGGTCAGTTGTTCGACATTTATAAGCGCTTTGCCGAGAACGACGCATTTGATTGGCAACAGCAAGTGCAGGCTGGCGCGAAGACGCTTCAGCTTGGCGAGTCAGTCCTTACGAAGCTCTCAGCCGAAGCGCCGCGAGGGTCTCGTGGATTGACGTTGCAAGCACTCCACCGTTGCTTGCCCGGAGACACGCGGGTTCTGGTTGGCAATGGCGTTCCTGCCCGGCTCGATCAAGTAAAAGTAGGCGACAGGGTGCTTACCCACCGCGGCCACTGGGCAAACGTCGTCGCCGTGACAGGGTTTCCAAATGAAAAAGGAGACCTTTACGAGATTAAGGCGGCGACTGTCGATGCTATTCGCCTGACCCACGATCACAAGGTGTTCACTCAACGCGGATGGGTGAAGGCCGAGGAGTTGACGACGAGTGATTTCGTCAGCCTGCCGATTCGTCCAATTAGCCGCACGCGGAAGGAAATCACATTACCACCTACGCCGCATCGACGGCAGCATGGGGGCCGGCAGTCAATCGGTGCCGGTGCGTCCTTAGACCTCAATGAAGAGTTCGGGTTCTTTTGCGGCTACTACCTCGCCGAAGGATTCTTAAAATTACAGCATAAGAATCAGCGCCCTTGCGCAATCCAGCTTGCGCGTCACCGCACAGAAGCCGCCTATGCACAGCGCGCACTTGCCGCCGTTGCGAGGGTCACGATCTTCGGCGGCACGTTCGACCGCCCCTGCTCTCAATCCTCAACGGAGACCATTTATGGGGCACCTCTGATGGAATGGATGCTGGAAAATTTCGGCCGGACGGTCACGAAGCGTATTCCTGATTGGGTATTCGACGCAGGAGAAGATTTCTGTCGCGGACTGGTCAGTGGTTATTTTTGCGGCGACGGATCGAAAACCCCGCAGCCGAACGAAAACGGCCGGGTGTATTCACTGGTGCAGGCGACATCTGTTCATGGGTCGATAACCTTTCAGATGCGAGACCTGCTTGCGTCGCTGCGAATCGGTTGGGGAGCAACGCATTGGCGTGATCGCGGGCGCTACTACGAGCGGGATTGCCGGGAGGCTTGGAACTTGCGCTACGCCGGCGCACCAGCCCGCGCCCTCCGCTCATTGATGGGGTTGCCAAAAATCGAGACTTACCTGCGCAACCACGGCGGCGATGTTCAACTCTGGGGCGACCATGCGTGGCTGCCAATTCGTTCAATCACCCGAGTCCCCTGCGATTACGTTTACGACCTCGGCGTTGACCACGAAGACCACTCCTTTCGGACGACAAGCTTCAGCGTAAGCAATTCGGAGAGCGCGTTCTGGCCCAATGCTGGGGCGAAAAGCGCCGACGAAACCAATGCTGCGCTCGAGATCGCGCTCGCGCCGTTGCCCGGCACCAGCGGCATTGAGGAGACGACGCCCAAGGGAGCCGCCGGCGCTTTTCATCATCGCTGGCAGCACGCGCGCTGGCCGGAGTTCGAGACCTATTGGAAGCGCTGGGGTGGTCAGCCCGATGACAAGGAGTTTCCCGACAACGGCTACCTGCGCGTGTTCGCCGCCTGGTTCGAGTTCCCCGACTACGCGCTGCCGCTGCACAGCCAGCGCGAAGCCGACGATTTCCTGGCCACGCTGACGCCGCGCGAGAAGCGCGGCATCCGGCTCTACGGCTGGACACCGCCGCAGATCAAATGGCGGCGCTGGGCCATCCGCAGCCTGTGCCTCAACGACGAGCGCCGGTTCGATTCTGAATTTGCGGAATGCCCAAATTCATGTTTCCTCAATTCTGGGTCACCTAGATTTGACACCGAAGGCATTACAGTGCTCGAGATTCGAGCGCAGTCTGTCCCTGTGCAACACGGAAACCTGAACATCGCCGGCGAGCGCGTTTCTTTCCAACCTTGCGCAAATTCTCACGACGCCACAGTCACTCTTTGGGAGCCGCCACGGGTTGGGTGTCGTTACCTTGTTTCCGTGGATCCGGCGAGCGGCGCACAGATCGAAGGCGCAACGGAGGGCAGCACGGATTGCTTCTCCGTCCAGGTGTGGCGAGCCGGTTACGTCACCCAGAACCGCGAGCGAATGCGCCCAAGGCTGGTTGCGCGATTGCGCCCGCCTTGGCGCGGCGAGAACGGTCCAGTCGCAGAGCAGATTGCTCGGCTCGCGCGCTTCTACGGTGGTTGCCTTGTTGTCGTCGAGAACAACATGGGCGTCGGTTTGATCGATAAACTGCGCGACGCAGACGTTGATCTCTACACCGAGCAGCGCCTTGATCTCATCAGTGGCAAGACGACTCGGCGGGTCGGCTGGAATACCACGGCCGACACGCGCGCCATCGTCGTGGATGCTCTGGGCGACGCCGTCCGAGACCAAAGCGCCGATATTGGCTGCCCGCATTTCGTCTCTGAACTCCGCACGTTCGTTCGGAACGCGAAAGGTAGATGCGAGGCTGCGTCTGGACGTAGGGACGACGATGTGCTGGCGGGAGGCATTGCCTTGGCGACGCTGGATCACGCGACGCTCATGTGCGAAGAGGTCCGCCAGCGCCGCCCAACGCACGATTACTCGCACTGGAGTTGAACTTCTTCGACGGCCACAACCTTGTCGGCCATACCGTAGTTCACTGGGATGCGCCCGCCGCCGCCATGTCGCAGATATTCTTCAACGCACCGCGAGCGTTTGCGGATGGATCGAAACCCAATATTCCGACCGAATTTCACGGCATCAAGCGCGTAGATTGCGAGGAGATGTCCCGGAAACTCCTTCCTGTCGAGCCGCCTCACAACTGGTCTGATCCGACCACGGACATCGAATGCGAGTAGCAGCCTTTGAACGTCACGGCAAAACTCTACTTCCTTCGCAGAAAAGACGATCCCATGCCCCGTCTTGCTTACCCACCCGTCCGCCTCGAAAAGCCCTGAGAGGAATGCTTGCGCGATCGGTCGCGGGCTTCGCCATATAAACTCGGGCACACACGCCCGCCGCATGAAACTCAGGTAATCAAGTCCTTTCACTGGTTTAACGATTCCGAGAGCATTGAACAATTCGACGAACGCTTTTCTGGTGAGGCGCACAACCTCACATCCTTTTTTCGGCCCGCGAAGCTGCCGCTGAGGTGTTCCGAAAAGGGTCTCGATAATTCCGGTGACCTCCGTCACTACATCTTGATCTTGGGCGCAACACGCGATGCTGAGGCAGGTGTCACTAAACGAGCCGTCCCCCATGAAGTAGCCGAGGAAAAGTCCCCAAGATTCCGTGATTTCGAGGCTGTGCAACACTCCACCGAACCCTCGCCACTGGTGGACGTAAGGGCGGTCGGCTAGGATTGGAGCGCTGAGTTGAATCACGTCACCGACGCCGGGGAAGTAGCTGAGTTCATCAGCCGACTCAACCTCGGCGGCTATGTGGTAACCGCTGCTTGTTACGAGACGATAATGTTTCATCGATGAATGCACTCCCCGCCCGACACCGAAGCGCCGGGCCGGGGAGTTTTTCACTCGTTACCGCTTGCCCTGCGGTGGCTTCGCCGCAGCCGCCAGCGCGAGATCGTCACGGTAGGCCGCCGAGTCCGCTTCTTCCTCCCCGGCAGCAAAGAGGCGCGCGAGTGCGCCCTGGCCTTCACTGGTCAGGTTGTTGCCCAGCGCCTCCGCGTTGCTGGCGAGCATACCCAGGAAGCAGTCGGCCTCGGTGGCGTGGCCATCCTCCACCATGAGCAGATTGAGCGTCGCCGCTCCCACCGGACTGAGCGCCACCGTGACGACGTGAGCCGCGGGCGGTGGCAACTGGCTGATTTCGTGGCGGTGCATCTCGATCTGGTGGGCCAGCCAGTCGCGCGCCTGCTCGTCCTCGCTGAAGCTGCGCAGGTGATCCGCGTTGACCCCGCAGACCGCGACGTAATCCTCGACGGCGAAACGGTGCCGGCGACAGAAGGCGGCAACGCGCCCGTGCTCCTGCGCCGAGAGCGTGATGGAGAGAGTGAGGGGTTGCGCTTTCAAGCCGCACCTCCTTTGCCGTTGACCGACACGCTGACGCTTTCCACGTCCACGACATGCCCCCGGGCCACGGGCAGCAACTCATAGACGACCCACTTCCGAAAGGCCGGCTCGCTCGGCTTGCCGACATCGCGCCCGCAGAGGGTGAAGAGCCCGCAAAGCGCGAGCAGTCCGCTTTCGCTCACCAAGGTCAGGAGCCGCACGCCGCCCGCCTGCGGCACGGCGAGGGCAATGCGCTCGTCGGGATCGAGCCGGCGCAGCACGCTCTCGCACACGTCGAGCGCGCGGCACACCCCGGCGGCCTCGAACCAGTGGCGCGTGCCGTTGCGGATGACGGTCAGCCGCGCGTTGAGCGCCGCGTTCTCGTAGGTGGCGATGCGGACGCTGCCGCGAGGATTTCCTGTAGCTTGCGCAGCGAGAGTCCTCGGGGGGAGCGATGTCCTCTCTCCCAGTTTTGAAGAGTGCCCAAGGGGATTTCCCACTTGGCTGCTGCCTGCTCTTGGGTCAAACGCGCGCGTTTCCGCGCCTCTTGGATTTCCGTTGCAATGCTCATGTGTAGGACTATGATTCATGCGGAACTGACTCCTTTCATTTTTAACAGGGTGACGGGTTTTGGTTCACTGGCCCGGTGGGTGTATCAGCACCTCCGGGCCTTCATTTCGTATCAATACTCGGTCAATGACCGAGTTCAGTCAATGACCGAGTTCATTTTTCTATGACCCGTCGTTGGGCGACTTACTTATGTTTTCTATCTTGGGAGGCGTCGCAACTACTGACGGAGTTGGCGCAGGCGACCGGACGTGACCCGGCCGCGATTTGGCTTGCCCTTGCGCGGGGCGTTTGATACAAGAACTGCAACCGAACGCTTAGATAATGGAAATTTCGCAATCTACAGCACCCCGCGATTATTCCACCGCTAGACGCTGGATAAAATATGGGGCCATCGCTTCAGTCGGCCTCACCCTGGCACTTGGAATTTACCTAGTCGCCTTTGATCTCATTGGTCCTACGCGGGATTGGAGCTTTGCTGACAATCCGGCTTATCTAGCGGAATTTAACAGATTACGTGGTCGTGCGATACAGCAGTCTCTCGGGCTTTCGGCTAGCGCGTTGCTTGTAGCATTCGCAGCAGTCATGATGGTTCGCTTCCTACAAGGTGATACTCGTAGAATCCACGGCTTCAGTGGCACAACGTCGGCGGTTGAGAAGCAATCCGCATCGCCGCTTAATGAGGAGGAACGATCCACCTTGGTCGCGTCACTGAGTGCGGAGCTTCGAAAAGTAACGTCCGCCGAATTCCTCCGAGACCTTCGCAAGGAACTCGCCGAAAATGAATATGCAGCATCAATCCTCCGACGAGCGGAGGCAACGCTAGAACGAAACTACCGCGAGATCGCGGCGTTAACACGTCGAGGAAATCTTAACCTTGTGCTTGGCGTGATTACGGCACTGATCGGCATGGCCGTGTTATCGTATGCCGCCTTGGCGGAACAGCATGGGGGGAAGGACTTCCAAGAATTCGTCCTCCGTTTTCTGCCACGCGTCTCCGTCGTCGCAATAATTGAACTGTTCTCCTACTTTTTCCTCCGCCTCTACAAAGCAAGCCTTGGCGACATCAAGTATTTCCAGAATGAGGCGACAAACATTGAATTGCAGTTCCTAGGACTTTTAACAGCACTGAAGCAGAATAATGCTGACCTACTCAAGGAAGCTGTGCAATCCTTCCTCAAAACGGAACGCAATCCGCTGCTCTCTGGTGACCAGCGAAGGGCGGAACACGACTTGGAAAAACTCTACGCGACACCGACCGTGCTCTCGCTTCAGCATGTGGCCGGTCTCATGGAGATCGCAAAGCAGGAGGGGAAAAAGGAAAAGGCCGTCGAGAAATAAACAGCGACGGCGAATTTCTGACGCGACGGATGCGCTGCGCCACCTCACCGTCGCCACCGCCTACATCGAACTTGGCCTCTTTCTCGAAGCCAACGACGAGCTGGACGAAATCGCGCCCGAGCTGCGCGCCAGCCGCGAGGTGCTCGAATTGCGGCTGCGGATTTATCGCGCGTTGGGCGAGACGGAGGCGGCGGAGGCAGGCAACAGAGTATCGGGTTGGGGTAGTAACTAATTTTGGCGCTGGTGCAGAGTGTCACTCTCGCGTTGGCAGACGCCGAACGAAATAGGCTTGGATTATTTCGTATCTGTCAGAGACAATCAGCGTCTCAAGAAAGCGTCCCGACGATGTAGTGACCATCCAAAGATGATGAGTTCTGTCGTAATCCTTGATCGATCCCACATAGGATGTCTTGTAGGTTTCATCTTTAGAAAATATTAACTGATGCCAGTTATCGAGAGTTTGTTGTGTAAATGCGTCCTTGGATTGTTTATACACGAGCTTGCTAAACGCAGGGTAGTCACGTTCTTGGATGGAGGCGAGAACAAGTCTGTTTACTCTATCATAAACTGCGTTACGCCCTCCACCTCCAATAAACTGAGCTACTATATCGGCCATTCGCTCAACATTCGCGCGAGGAACGACAGGCGCAGAGTGTTCGCTAGAAGCAACCAATGGCGCGGTAGGCAATGGGGTCGCGACAGGTGGCGGCAGCGTTGGCGTTGGCGAGTTGACTTGAGCGTTCGGCTCTGACTGCTTCGGTTCCACCCTCTTTTCTCTTGGCTTTAGAACACTTTGTTGTAATTTCTGGACCTCTTGTTCTAGCTGTTGCCGTTCGTGCAACCTTGACGCGATACCCGGAATCGCCACTGCCGCGGACACTAAGGATACGGTGGCGCAAGCAAATGCTAATGTGAACAGGCGCGGGAGTGCCGTGCTACCGTAACGAACTCGCTCCTCAGTGGTCTGCGGAACATAAATTTTTGACTCCTGCGTTTCTTTGGCCTTTGCCATCTCTCGCTGGAGCTTTCGGATTTCCAAAAGCGTCTTTATCCACCCAGTCGTGCTGACAAATGTGCTGCCGGACATCGTGAGCAGGGTCCAATCGACGTTGAAATTCATGGCATGCGATTTGATCCTCTAACCTATGGCTGGGCTTCTCGCTTGTGAAGCCTAAAAACGGGTCATCGCTCAATCGCCGCGCCACCGCCTGCCGGCTCCGCTCTCCCCGCCCTCGGGAACGCGGCGCGCTGCACGCCGGGGCGCATCGTCAGTTTGTAAAAGAGCCGCGCGTTCTCCTGCCGCTCCTTGAACGCTTGCTGATAGACCTTGCGCTGCTCAGGCGTGAGCTTGGCCACCATCTTCGCCTCGGCCGCCCCGCTGCCGGTGAACAGCTCGGGCTTCACCTGGCCGCCCTCCCAGCCGAGCGCGCGGCCCATCGTGGCCAGCGTTTTGCCCTCTTTAAGCAGGCGCAGGATGGCCACCTCTCCCGCGCCTTCGTCGCCGTTATCCAGCGCACGGCGCAACTCACCGTAAACGCTCGACCCGTGCGGCTGCTGTTGCAGCGGTGACGCGGCGCGGAACGGCTCCGCGATCTTGTGCATCCGCGAGCGCGCGCTCGGTGCGTTCTCCACTTTCAGGCCCACCATGCCGAGCGCCTGCTTTTCCAGTGCTCCCGGCTGGTGATTCAGGCTGT